>JANLYB010000236.1:0-26347 GCA_031365425.1 Hyphomicrobiaceae bacterium | reverse complement strand
CTTTCGAAGCCCAGCCAAAGAGCTGCTGCTGCGAGCAGCTTTGCGTCGCCGCCACCGAGCCAGCCGCGCACGAAGGCAAAGAATCCGATCGCAAGCACCAGAGCGCCAGCGGCGACATGCATCGCGATGGTCTCCAGGGGGAGGCCGGAAAGAGGTGCTACCAGCAGGAAGCCTGCCGCGAGGGCAATGGAGATCCGGTTGGGAATCGTCATTGTGAAGAGGTCGAAGGCGGCCGCAAATACCATCGAGACCGGAAAGACAAGAAGGAGCGGATATTCAAACATTTGCTATTTCCTCACGATCGAGCCAGCACTCGCAGTTACAAAACCCAGCATTGGTG
This sequence comes from Hyphomicrobiaceae bacterium, assembly GCA_031365425.1. Taxonomy (GTDB): domain Bacteria; phylum Pseudomonadota; class Alphaproteobacteria; order Rhizobiales; family Hyphomicrobiaceae; genus JANXVY01. The sequence continues at coordinate 26,007 of JANLYB010000236.1, read as the reverse complement.
GATATGCTACTTTGCGGTAAATCCTGCATTCACTCTCGTGAAGATATTACTAAGATTAGTGCCTATATTCGTCGTTGCCGTGATAATAACGATGCTTATCATGAGGGCAATCAGCGCATATTCGATCGCCGTCGCGCCATCTTCATTTTCAAAAAATTTTACGAAAATTTGAGGCATCAGAGCCATCTCTTTGAAGATGCTTTATGAATTGACGACCGCGTGGGGACGCATGTCACCTTGAAAAAAAACACGCCGGCGCTGAAGGAGCGCACGGCGTGCTTTTGAAGACCCAAGGATCTTACTTCGCGCCGGTGAGGCCGGTGTTGACGTTCGTGAACACGGTGTTCAGCGACGTACCGACGGTGCGGAGGATGGTGATGATGGCGACCGAGATCAGCAAGGCGATCAGGCCGTATTCGATGGCGGTTGCGCCGGATTCGTCTTTAGCAAAGCGAGCGATCGTGTTCATTGTAATCTCCAAAAACTCTGTTTCTTACTAGCCAGGTCCATCGCTGGGCCATCCGCCTCATCGCTGGACTGAAGCGAACATACCGCCGGGGAATTAATGGTGGGTTAAAAGCGCACAACCCGCCTTCACCAAGCTTATCTTCTGGATTAAATTTTTCTAAAAACCGTAGAATTTGCTGACACGACCGTGGACCAGCACAGCGATCCACCCGAGCGGAACGCCCGGAAAATAAGGAGATCCGACCGATCACATACGATATTTGTAAATTATGAACCACATTCCATCTCTATTTAGATTTGGTCTTGCGGTAATGCGCTACGGTTTCTTTAACAGCCAATTCGATGCGCTATTGCGCCAGGAGATGCCGTTGCTTTGCAGTTTCTTAACTAAACTGTCGTCAAATGGTGCCTACTGTCTCGACCGGAGAACCGCGATGCTGCGCCCTACTACCCTTTATAAGCCGACCGCTTCCGCTTTTCACGCAGCATCCATCTCTTTACTGGCGCTGACCGGCGTGGCAGCGATCGCGGTACCGTGCGCTCAGGCCGACGATTTGATCGTGCGATACGATCAAGCTCAGTTGCTTCGCTTGCCGCGGCCGGTGAATGAAATCATCGTCGGCAATCCCAGCATCGCCGACGTTGCGATTCAAGGCGGAAACCTGCTCGTTATTACCGGCAAGACATTTGGGGTCACGAATATCATTGCGCTCGATGCCGATCGCAACATCATTCAGGATCAACGTATTCTGGTCGAGCGCGATCAAGCCGTCGTCAATCTGCATCGCGGGACCGGCCGCCAGACCTATAGCTGTACCCCACAATGCCAGCCGAACCTGACGATCGGCGACGACCCAACTTACTTCAAGACGCTGGACGCTCAAAGCACGTCTAAAGTGCGCTTCTCTGAAACTGGTTCGGAGCCGCAAAAAGACGGCCAATAAGATATAGGCTTGCGGGCCAGGTAGCTGTTTACACTTTATCAACCAGGATTTGGATCGCCTGCCAGGTATGTGCATCAGGTTTGTTCAATTTTAACAAAGTCAGCCTAGCGTCGCTTACATGGTATTGTGTAATGCGTGAGGACCGGCTGTGTTTATTCGAATGAATCGCAAGAAACCTGCGAAGCGCGTTGCTGGCTGTGGACGTTCGTTTCTCAAAGACAACGACGGCCAAGTCGCTATCGAAATGGCGATGGTCAGCGTTCCCTTTCTGACCATGATGTTCGGGATCATCAATACCGGCATGTTCTTTTATGCCGTCAATTGCATCGACCGGGGTATTGAGGATGCCGCGCGCTATATCCGGACGGGTGAAGCGCAAAAAGGCACGTACCCGGGTGCCACCGCCCAGATGAACGCCGGGCAATTCAGGACCATGGTCTGCAACAAGGCCACCAGCTATATCGATTGCAGCAAATTGCAGATCCGGATCTTCACCGCTGCCGATTGGTCCGGGGTCAACCCCTTCACATGCCCCACGACAGGCACGCTCAGCTCAGGCGCTATCATGGCTGGCGATAACACGCCCATTTCGACGACCGCTGGCACGCAGAGCGCTGTGGTGCTGATTACGGCCTGCTACCAGTGGACGATGGGTAAGTACCTGCCGTTCGCGCACTTCGACAGCCGGTTCTCTGACGGTTCGTCGCTCATTCAATCGAGCACGGCTTTGAAGATCGAACCGTATATCTGATCAACACTCCCCTTCTTCGCAACTGCTCTTGTAACTCGTACCGGGTGCTTCATGTTCATCTCTCGCTTCATGCCACGGCCACGCCTGCGCGGGTTTGCCTCCGATAATTCGGGTACGGCCGGCATCGAGTTTGCTCTGATTGCGCCGATCGCCGTCGTTCTCATGCTCGGGGCCATCGAATACAGCCGCGCTGTCGTCATGGCGCGGCGTTTCAACCTCATCACTGCGACGCTCGGCGATCTGGTCGCACGCGACGACTTTGAGGACACGAATACGATGTCAGGTCTCAAGCACGCGATGGAGACCATCTGGTCGCCATACGACACGACTTCGCTCGTGCTGCAGGTCGTGGCCGTTCGCAAGGCCGGCGCCACGGCAACGAAACGTGCTCCGCTGTCGGACTATGTGTACTGGTCGCAAGATGTCAAACTCGACGCTAGCGCCAGTCCCGCACAGGCCTACAATACGTGCGACAGCTATGTGGGACTTCCGGCTGGCATGTTGGCGGCTGGCGGCAGCACAATTCTCGTCAACTCCAAGTACACGTTCAAGACGCTGTTCGGCGTGAAGGTGCCCGGCTTTGTCAGTTCCTCGTCCGCTTGGACCAGCTCGTCCAGCCACTCACCGCGCAACCTCTGCGTGGGCTGGGGATCGGCAAACTGCATCTCCAATTGCGAGTGACGCGATTGAGCATCAACTGACGATTTTCGCCTTTTTCTTGATTGTGTCTTGCGGAAAGGGTGCCGACCAGATGTTGCCTTATTGTATGTATTCCTCCTAATGTGAATTTTTGCGTTATGCTCAAATTCTGCAATAGGAGGCGGCACGAGCCGCACGCCCTCAATGGGTCGACGATCCAGTCACACACCTGAAGAGTTGCGCGAGCTTATCATTCAAGCCGCAACGGAGCTGATCGAGCAAGCTGGTCTCAAGGGGCTGTCTGCGCGGGAAATCGCGCGGAAGATCGGGTATTCGCCCGGTACTCTTTATAACGTGTTCGCAGACATCGACGATCTTGTGCTGACGATCGAATACCGGCTGCTCGAGCGTTTGTCTTTGCGGCTGGCGGAAGTTCCGCACTCCGGCGACCCGACGCAGCATCTTTGCGATCTGGCGGAGACCTATTTCGCGTTCACTCAGGAACGTCCAAGATTGTGGAATTTGTTGTTTGAGCACTACATGCCAAACGACTGGAAAGTGCCCTCAGTTTTTCAAGCACGGTTGGAAGCCCTTCTCAGCGTGCTTGAACACGCATTGCAGCCGGTCATTGCATGTGCCGATCCGGTTCGCACTCAGCGCGCGGCGCGCGTGTTATGGGCAAGCGTGCACGGTATCACGTCGCTGGCAACGGCTGAAAAGCTGACCAACGTCACCCAGGAAAACGCCGGCCTGCTGGTGCAGGACATGGTTCGGACTTACGTTGCCGGGTTGCATACCGAGCTGCTAGTTCCTTCGCGCGCCGTGTTATCCAAAAAGCACCGCTGACGGGTCTCTTTCACCGCGAGTCCGGTTTCGCTGCTGGCTCCGCCGCGTCAGTGGCGATGGTCCTAAACGGCGTTGGATTTGGCAACGAGCCTGTGACGAGCGGCGCGCCGGTCGTCGATTGTGCCGGGGCCACTTTCGTCGCGACGGCAGCAGCGGGAGGCGTTGCGGGTGTTGCAGCAGCGGGCGTGGCCGGCTTTTCAGCAACCGAACGGTTCCGGTCAACAATACCGAACCAGCTGTCACGCGGCAGGAGCTGCTGCTCCAGGCTTGTCCACATGCTCTTCGAGGAGATGCCTTCGACGAACTGACCGGTCGGGGGCGCGATAAAGGTCAAACCGGCTACGCCCACGGCCATGGCGAGCGAATGCTGCCAATTGTGGATGTCGATGAACTTCAGCGCGGTGCCGAACGAGGACTTGAGGCGGACGTCCATCACGTCAACGGAGTAGATTTCGTCGAGCACGAGGTGAGTGAGGTAGCCGATGGCCAGGAACCCGCCGCCAAGCCACGCGATCCCGTCGGCTTCGCCGAGGATGTATTTGAACACGACGGCGGTCAGAAGGGCGCAGAATGCGGTAGCAAGCAGCGAGTGCCAGATCCCGCGATGAACGGCGATACGATGGAAAATTGCGTGCATGCCATAACGGACACCGAGCAGCGTCCCTAGCCAGAGCATCCAGAGTTCGACGATTGAGTACTTGCCCGCACAGGTGAACAGGACCGCAAACGAGAAGAAAATGCCGAGCCCGGCAAACATCGCCCGGCTGGGGCGGCTATCCTTCAAGTCGATGTCGGGCAAAACGGACCCCAACACGCCGGCCAGCGTCACCGCCACGAGGCTTTCGTGGGGAACGACATTGGCGGCGAGTGTCAAAGTCGCCAACGCGCCCGACACGACCGTGCCGACCGCAATATGCGTCGTAAAATTCGCCATGGCTCGACCACCTCAGTTGAAAAATTCGTATTGAGAGCGCCATCAGATTCGGCCGTGGACTGGCAATGTAGCTTGCGCGCCTCGTTTGTGGATAAGTTCGTGTGAGGCAACGGATGTTTTTCGATCGCTGTGTTGCTGCCGCACTGAGGATCGCCGGTACAGGTTGCTCCTTAGCGCTGGTTGCCACATACAGCGGGCATGAACGGGAACGATCCATTACCCATCGATGAGGTGTTGCCGGCTGTAAAGGCAGCGCTGGAGGCGCGTGCGTGCGGCGTGCTGGTGGCACCGCCCGGGGCTGGCAAGACAACGCGGGTGCCGCTGGCGTTGCTGGATGCGGGATGGCTCGGCGGAGCGAAGATTATTGTGCTCGAACCGAGACGGCTGGCGGCGCGCGGGGCGGCAGCGCGGATGGCAAAGACGCTCGGCGAACGGGTCGGCGACACGGTCGGCATCCGGGCGCGCATGGGGACCAAGGTGAGCGCGCGGACGCGGATCGAGGTCGTGACCGAGGGCGTGTTCACGCGCATAATCCTGGCCGATCCGGCGCTTGAGGGTATCGGGGCGGTGCTGTTTGACGAGTATCACGAGCGGTCGCTGGACGCCGATCTCGGGTTGGCGCTGGCGCTCGACTGTCAGCGCGGCTTGCGGGAGGATTTGCGTATTCTCGTCATGTCGGCGACGCTCGACGGGGCGCGGGTGGCGCGTCTTCTTGACGACGCGCCGGTGATAGAGAGCGAGGGACGCGCGTACCCGATTGAGACGCGGTATCTGGGGCGGGACGTTCAGGCCCGGCTTGAGGATCAGGTGGCGGCGGCGATCCGGCGGGCGCTTTTCAGCGAGACCGGGTCGGTGCTGGCGTTCTTGCCGGGGCAGGGCGAGATCATGCGGACGGCGGAGCGGTTAGCGGAGACGGTCACCGATCCCAGCATCATCATCGCCCCGCTCTATGGGACGATGGACGTCGCGGCGCAGGACTTAGCCGTCAGCCCGGCAGAACCGGGCACTCGCAAGGTTGTTCTGGCGACGTCGATTGCGGAGACGTCGCTGACCATCGAGGGTGTGCGGGTCGTTGTCGACAGCGGGTTAGCGCGCGTGCCGCGTTATGAGCCTGACGCCGGAGTGACACGGCTTGAGACGGTGCGGGTGTCGCGAGCGTCGGCAGATCAGCGGCGGGGGCGAGCGGGGCGAACGGAGCCCGGCGTGTGTTACCGGCTGTGGGATGCACCACAGGACTTGGCATTGCTGCCGTTCAACGATCCGGAGATCATGGCGGCGAGCCTGTCTGGCCTGGTTCTTGATTGCGCGGAATGGGGGGCGGTCGATCCATTGTCGTTGTCGTGGCTCGATCCGCCTTCTGCTGCGGGCGTGACTGCGGCGCGGGCGGAACTCGTGACGCTGGGGGCGCTGGATGGTGAGGGCCGGATCGGGCCATTGGGGCGGCGGATCAGGGCACTGCCGTTGCCGCCACGGCTGGCTGCGATGGTGCTGCGCGCGGCGGATCTGGGGGCTGCGGGAGAGGCAGCCGAGATTGCGGCGATCCTCGTCGAGCGCGGGCTCGGCGGCAACGATGTGGATTTGACGGTGCGGCTTGCGGGTTTCCGGCGGGACCGGGGACGACGAGCCGATGATATGCGGCGGCTGGCGAAGGGCTGGGCGGAGGCTGCTGGTAAGGGTGCAGCCGCCGTGCCGGGAGCGAGGCCAACGACGGCTGAGATTTTGGCGCTAGCGTATCCCGATCGGATGGCCAAAGCACGATCCGAGCGCGGGCAATTTCTGCTGGCCAACGGACGGGGCGCGATTGCCGACGTTCGCGACGCGATTGCAGGCAGTCCATTCCTGGTCGTGGCCGAGTTGACCGGCACAGCGGCTGCTGCGCGCATATTGATTGCGGCGCCGGCGAGCGAAGCTCAGTTCGAGGCGGCAGCGGTTGGGCGGATCGTTGAGGGAAACGAGGTTGCGTTCGACGTTGCGGCGCGCGCCGTGCGGGCGCGTCATGTGCGGCGGTTGGATCAGATTGTATTGGCGGCGCGTCCGCTCGCGATCACGCCGGGGCCAGAGGTCAGCGCAGCGCTGGCGGCGGGAATTACAAAGCTTGGCGTGGGCGTGTTGGCGTGGAGCAAGGGTCAGATCCAGTTGCGCGAGCGAGTCGCGTTTTTGCGGGCTGCAGGAATGACGGCGCTGCCGGACTTAGCGGATGAGGCATTGGCGGCGGATGTGGGCAACTGGTTGGAGCCGTATCTGGCGGGGAAGTCGCGGCTCGACGAGATTGGTGCCGACGACCTGGGCACCGCGCTCGACATGCTGGTACCGTGGGACGTGCGGCAGATGCTGGAGCGGGAAGCGCCGGTTCAGTTCGAAGCGCCGACCGGCAACCGCGTCGCAATCGATTACGATGGTCCGCAAGCGCCGTCGATTGAGATCCGCGTGCAGGAATTGTTCGGGCTCAAGGTGCATCCTGCCATTGCAGGCGGACGGCGTCCGCTGACGCTGCACCTGCTGTCGCCTGCCCACCGGCCGATCCAGATCACGCGCGATCTGCCGGGGTTTTGGGCCGGCTCTTGGAGTGCTGTAAAGGTCGAGATGAAGGGGCGCTATCCGCGTCACGTCTGGCCCGACGATCCGGCGAATGCTGCGCCGACGGCACGGGCAAAGCCACGCGGGACGTAGACGGTGAGTAGTGAGTAGGGTCAGGGTGCTATTCGCTACTCACCATTCACTACTCACACCTTGTGATAGTCGCGATACCATTCGACGAAGCGGGCGATGCCGGTTTCGATGGGGGTGGAGGGCGTGAAGCCGACGGCATTGGTCAAGGCGCTGACGTCGGCGGCGGTGGCGAGCACGTCGCCGGGCTGCATCGGCAGGAAGTTTTTGACCGCCTTGATGCCGATGGCCTTTTCGAGCGTCTCGATGACGGTCATCAGCTCGGTCGGGTTGGCATTGCCGATGTTGTAAAGCCGGTAAGGTGCCGTGGACGTGGCCGGATTGGGATGCAGGCCGTTCCAAGCAGGGTCGGGCGTCGCGATCTGGTCGAGGGTCGCCACCACGCCGGTGACGATGTCGTCGATGTAGGTGAAATCTCGCGAGTGGATGCCGTTGTTGTAGACCGGGATCGGCTCGCCTTTGAAGATCTTGGCGGTAAACTTGTAGATCGCCATATCGGGGCGGCCCCAAGGACCGTAGACAGTGAAGAAGCGGAGGCCCGTCATGGGGAGCTGGTAGAGATGGGCGTAGGAATGCGCCATCAGTTCGTTGGCTTTCTTGGTGGCGGCATAAAACGAAAGGGGGTGGTCGACGTTGTCCTCAACGCGAAACGGCAGCGTTGTATTGGCCCCGTAGACCGAACTTGACGATGCGAAGACGCAATGGGCGACCGCATTGCGGCGGCAGCCTTCGAGAATGTTGAGGAAACCCTGAAGGTTTGAGTCCGCATAGGCCTGCGGGTTGTCCAGCGAGTAGCGGACGCCAGCTTGAGCGGCCAGATGAGCGACGCGGTCGAAGCGTCCGGTTTCAAACAGAGCCGCTATCTTGGCTCGATCAGCGATGTCGAGTTCAAGACTGCTGAAGGAGGGGTGGCCGGCGATTTCGGCGATGCGGGCGTGTTTCAGCCCGACATCATAGTAGCCGTTGAAGTTGTCGATGCCGACGACCGTGTGGCCCGCCGCCAGCAACCGCACGGCGGTGTGAAAGCCAATAAAGCCAGCGGCGCCGGTGACGAGAATTTTCATACGACCTTGCGCTCCTCACTTGCTTGACCCGGCATCGTGCCCAGCAGCCCGCGATAGACGGCGACGGTTTGCGCGCCGATGTCGTTGGCGGAAAAGCGCTCTACCGTCAAGGCGCGTGCGGCTTTTCCAAACCGGACACGCTTTTCTGCGTCGCGCGCAAGGCCTTCGATTGCGCCGGCCAAAGCAACGTCATCGTCGACGCTGACGAGGATACCCGTCTGGCCATCGATCACAATTTCGCGGCAACCGGGGACGTCAGTGGCAATCATCGGACGCCCGCAGGCCGCTGCCTCGAGCAAGCTTTTGGGCAAGCCCTCGCCGCGCGAGGGCAGGACGGCAATGTGGGCTCGCCGCCAGACATCAGCGATATCTTCGACGTGGCCCAGGCACGTGATGCCCGGCTCATGCGCCCACGCGTGGTATTCGGCCATCGTGATCGACGACGGGTTTTCCAGGTCGGGTTCACCTGCAATCAATAGCTCGGTATCGCAAGAACGCGCGCGCAGAAGGCGATGGGCTCGAACCAGGCAGCGCAGGCCTTTGTCATTGAGGAGCCGCCCGACGAAGGCAATATAGATGGGCGCGGGCGGCGGCTCGGCTAACGGTTGCAGGCTATCGCACTCGACGCCGGACCCTGGAACGAGAACGAGTTGACCGGCTGCGATTCCGAATTCTCCCAATGCTGCCAGGTCTTCCGGGTTTTGCACGATGATGCGGCTTTTGCGACCGTAATGAAGCACTCTCAGCGTGCGGCGCAAAAAACCGCGGAGAATGCTGCCACGCAGGGACTTCACCATGAACGCAGAACCCAATCCGTTGATTGAGTTGACTACCGCGATGTTGTTCGATTTCCATGCAGCCAGCGTGCCCATCACGACAGGCTGGATGGCGACGTTGTGGATCAGGACTGGGTCAATCCTTGCCAGGGCTGCGCGAATGTCGCGGATCGCGTTCAGCATGTGATGCGGCGCGAGGCTGCCGCGCTTCATATCCACGTGATGGAGCACGAAGCCTTCGGCAGCAATTGCCGCGGCGCGCTGATCCACATTGGTGATGACGTGAACTTCAAAACCTGCATCGCGGGCGGCGCGCGCCATCGGCAGACGATGCCGGCAGAAGGCCCAATCTTCCGTAACCACAAATGCCAGACGCTTTGTCATGCCGTTTCGGGAGTACCCGTTTTGGTTGAACCTTGACCCGTTGGGAGACCAACTTGCATGTTAGGCCCGGCTTTGTCGATGCGATGCGGCGCGCTTTCAGACATCTTATTATCGCTGCGTCCCGAGAGTCGGCGACCAAACACCTACCGTCCGGCGGCTCATGGCAACCCCAAGTAGCAGCGGCCCTGGCCAAATGAGATAACACAGGGCTTCAATATTTTCGCCGAATGAATTGATGAACAAGACGATGATGACGCCAAGGCCCGCTCTGGCCGTCTTGTCACGTTGCGCCTTGATGAGCAGTTCCACGAAGGTCCATGCCATCGGCATGGCAAGCGCCGCAAAGCCCAGCCCGCCCTTCACGAACAACAGGCCGTTCCAGGTATGGTGGGATCCGATCGGCATAAATTCGGTCAGATGCGGACCTCGCTCGACCGCACCGTGACCAAAGATGGGGGCCTCGTTCCCCCAGCGATGGATGGCAATACGTTGCAGCGTGGCGCGCACCCGGCTTGAGTCCGCGCGGGCGCTGTTGAACGTCGTGACGGCCTGATCGACGACCGCCAGCAGCATGTTGAATGTGAAGGCAAGAAAAATGCCGGCCAAACCGGTCGCACCCATGATCGCTGGCCGGTAGACTTGCGAGAGAGCCGGGATGGCAACCATCAAGACTGGAATTGCGACCAAGGACAGGCGGGATTTGGCAAGCCAGCACATGAGAACGGCGGTCGCGACAGCCACGACCCGCCAGCGAAAATCGCGGTCGAACAGGCCCATGACGAGCGTAATCTGCGCGACCAGGGCTGCGGCCGGACCCCATGGCGCGTAGAAGCGGAACCGGACGTCGGTCGAGCCCGGGTCGATCCAGTGCGTGCCGACTTCGAAAAACGCCGGGCTCGCGCCGCCCAAATAATACAACGGCGAGGTGTACAACACCGGCGGCAAACCGACGTTGCTGGCGAACACGAAGACGGGAATGAGGATCAGCGTTTGCGCCGAAAGGATGTTCACGGCTCTGAACAGCACCTGCGGACGGATCCGCAGCGATGCGCCTGCATATGGCAACAGCGCAAACAGCGCCCAACCTTTGGCCCATCCAAACAGCGACTTGGCGATCTCGATCACGGAGTATTCGAAATTGAGGTGGCCGATCACCAGCGCGACGACCATGCCCGCCATGCCGAGACTCCAGACCCAGACGCCGAAGGGCAGGGGCTTCATCGTGGCCGGATCCACCCTGGTGAAGCCAAGCCGCCGGGCTGCGCCCCAGAGCGCCAGTCCCCAGGCCGTCATCGGAAACACGTGATACAGCGCCCCAATCGCCCAGAGCGCCCACGTGCCGGCGATCAACCAGTAGACGATTGTCTCTTCCGGCGTTTTATCGTCTGCAGGTGTTGCAGCCATGCGAGGCCCCAGGCAATGAGAGAGAACAGCGTGCCGGCCATGCCGCCTGCAAAGGCATACAACCGGCGCGGCTGTTCGTGGCCCTCTGGAAGGTTCGGCTCGGCCAGGACCTGCAGGATCGGATAGGCGCCATAGATATCGGACTTCGAGGTGTCGACACGGGCCAGCGCCGAGGAGTACACGGCTTCGGCCAGAATGTGATCTTTCTTCAAGTCTTCAAGTTGGGCAGCGGCCGAACTCAGCCGCTTAATTTCGCCTTCGAGGCGGTCTTTTTCGACCGTCAGGGTCTCGATTTCCTTGGCCTTGCCGTCGATCAGCGCTTCGTTGCGCACCATCTGCTGCAACAGTTCTGCCTGCTTGGACGCGTTCGTCATCAGGATGGACGTGCGGCCCACCCCTTGGCTGGCAATGCCCAGTTCGTCCATCCGCTTGACGAGTTGTTCCAGGCCTGCCTGACGGCGCTTGTCGATGTTGATCAGGACGGGATTTTCAGAACCCAGCCGTTTGGTTTCGGCTTCGTACTGGCTGTTGGCGTCTGCATAGTCTGTGACCATTTTGATCAGCGAGGGATCGCCGGCCAAGCGCAAGGCAAGCCCTGCGTTCGCGCTATCGATGCCGACGCGGGCCATCAGCCGGGCCTGCTCTTCGCGCAGCTTACCTTGCTCGCCGGTCAAATCGGTCAGCTTGCGCCGGGTTGTGCCCAGGTTCGCGACGGACTCGTTGAACTGGTTGATCGACACGAGACCGCTTGAGACCTGAATATCGGTAATCTTCTGGCGGGCTGCGGTGACGGCGTCTTTGTAGCCCTTGAGATTGAGCGTGATGGCCGCCGAGCGTTTTTCCAATTCGTCGTGACGCAAGACGTCAAGCTGCTGGTCGAGCGCTGCAATGATGGCAACGGCTTTCCTGTGGGCGAGTTCTGGCGAGTTCGCGCCGATTTCGAACTGCATCAGTCCGGTTTCATCGATCAGCTTGATGCGGGGGCGGCCGAATTGCGCAAACGTGATACCTACCGTTTTGGCGGCTGCGATGCGCACCTGATCGCTGTCAGCGATTTCCTTGTAGACGACCTTGGGTGAGAGCGAGACGGAGCCGAACGGCGAGTTGGCGGTCGAAGTTGCCTGCCCGATGGTATCGAGCTGCATGGTGGCACTTTGCGCGGAGCCCGGCAGAATGAGCGTCCAGCGGCTGGCAAATTTCAGCGGCGTGATGGCAAGGTAGGCTAGAGCGAACGACCACGAGAGCAGCACGCACAGCCCAGCGCCGCGCAGACACCGCACGAACACAGCCCGGTCTCCGCGCCTCAGCAGACCGCCGCCGCCGGAACGCCGATCATTCCAGGCGCCGCCCAATCCTTCGCCAATGCCGTTGGCAATCGTCATCTCACCATGTGCTCTTTGGAGGCCGCAGTATCATTCCAAAGGGCAACATGCCGCCGAATACGTTTCAAAATCGTTCATGAGCGTATGAAAAATGAGCGGTGATCCTCATTGCCGCGCGCACGTTCCGGCGCGCGCAGCGCTCATGTGTATCTGCATTGGCAGGCGAGCGCCTCAAGTCCGCCAAGGGTGCTCGGGCAGGTCGGTGGCCCCGATGGGCTTTACGCCAGCTAGCGCGACGGCGAGGTCGTTTTCAACAGAGCTTCCCGAGACGCCCAGTGCGCCGATCAGCACCCCATCTTTGTCCACGATGGGAACTCCGCCGGGGAAGGTGATCAAACCGTCGTTGGAATGCTCGATGGCATAGAGGGGCCCGCCCGGCTGCGACAGCCCGCCAATCGCGCCGCTCTGCATACCGAAAAATACGGACGTACGGGCTTTCTTGGTGGCGATGTCGATCGAGCCGACCCATGCGCCGTCCATGCGATGGAATGCCTTGAGGTTCCCGCCTGAATCAACGACCGCGATACACATTTGCGTGCGGAGGGCCTCGGCTTTCTTCACGGCAGCCTTGATGGCGATGTCGGCGTCTTTGCTGGTCACGTGCATGGTTGGTCTCCCTATTTTGTTCAGAGATGGAGATAGGTATTCGATGGAGGGAAACAATCAGGGTTCACCTGCTCGCCTCGAACCTTGCCTACCCCGCCGCCATGGCTTCGTTTTCGCCTGAATGGCTTTTGCCGCCGACGGGGCCAACGGGCTTGACGCGGAGGGCGGTGATTTTATTGCGGGATTTGCGCAGGACTTCGAAGCGGTAGCCGTGGAAGGTGAAGGCTTGGCCGGGTTCGGGGATGGTCTGGGCTTCGTGGATGACGAGACCTGCGATGGTGGTTGCCTCTTCATCGGGCAAGTCCCAGTCCATATGGCGGTTCAGGTCGCGGATGGCGACCGTGCCGTCGACGTTGACGGTACCGTCGGCCTGCGGGCGGATAGCGGTTTCGTTGCTGTCGTGCTCATCGGCGATCTGGCCGACGATTTCTTCCAGGATGTCTTCAAGCGTGATGAGGCCCTGGACTTCGCCGTATTCGTCGACGACGAGGGCCATCTGCTGCTTTTGTTTCAGGAATTGATTGAGCTGGTCCTTGACACTCGTGGTGTCGGGTACGAACCAGGGCTTGGCGGCGAAGGCCATCACGTCAAGCTTGGCGACGTCCCAGCCGTTCGTGCCCAGCGCGACCAGGAGGTCCTTGGTGTGGAGCACGCCAACGATGTTTTCGGGCTCGTCCTTCCAGATCGGCACGCGGGTGTATTGGGATTTCAAGACTTCGTCGATGATGGTCTGCGGCGGCTCGTCGGCGTTGACGGTTTCCATCTTGGTGCGGTGGACCATGATGTCGAGGACCTGGAGGTCCGACAGATCGAGCACGCCGCCGAGCATATGGGCGTCGCCTCTGGCAACCGCGCCCTCTTTGTGACCGAGTTCGATGGTGCCGCGCAATTCTTCGTGGGCGGCTAGAATGTTGGCGGCATCGTCGCGGGTGGAGGGGGTCAGCTTCAGCAGGAACCGGACGACGTACTGCATCGCGACCGTCAGCGGCAACAGGATCGCAATCGTGACCCGCATGAACGGGGCGACGATCAGCGCCATCTTGTCGGGGTCGGCAAGCGCATAGGTCTTTGGCAAGACGGCTGAAAAAATGACGATCAGCACGGTCATGATCGCGGTTGCAAAGACCACACCGACCTCGCCAACGAGCTCGACAGCCAGGGCGGAGGCCAGAGCGGCGGCCAGCACGTCGACCAGGGTATTGCCGAGCAGCACAGTGCCGATGACACGCTCGGGACTGACCATCAGGCGGTTGACGATCCGCGCATTGCGGTCGCCTTCCTGTTCCAGGGCGTGCATGCGGGCACGCGAACATGCGGTGAGCGAAGTTTCGCTGATATTGAAGAAGGCCGACAGCGCGAGCAGGACGACGATGGCGGCCAGGATCAGGATGAGTTCAAATGACATGGCGGGGTTGTATCACAATCGTCCTGAATGTTGAGCATGCGCTATCAGGGATGTGATCCCTCGATTTCGCGGGCCAGGAATGCCTTTACGGTTTCGGGCTCGATATCGCGGGTGACGAAAGCTTCGCCGATGCCCCGGACCATGATGAAGGTCAGCCGTCCGCCTTTCACCTTCTTGTCCTGCCCCATCAAGGCGAGCAGTTCGGCTGCATCGGCCTTGCCGCCGGGAATATCGCCGATCCGCGTCGGCAAACCAACTGCTCTCAGGTGCTGTTCGGCACGTTGGGCAGTTCCAGGCGGGCATAACTTGAGTTGCTCAGACAAGCGGAATGCAAGGCACATGCCTATGGCAACGCCTTCGCCGTGCAGGAGACGGCTCGAATAGCCGGTCCAGGCTTCCAGCGCATGACCGAAGGTGTGGCCAAGGTTGAGCAGAGCGCGGTCACCATGCTCGTGTTCGTCGCGGACGACGATGTCAGCCTTGGCTTTGACGCTGGTTTCGATGGTGCGTGCGAGTGCGCTGGCGTCGTTGCCGAACACGCCGCGCCAGTTCGCTTCGAGCCATTCGAAGAACTTGGCGTCGCCGAGCAGACCGTATTTCGCAACTTCGGCGTAACCCGCTTTCAATTCGCGGATGGGCAGCGTCGAGAGCACGTTGGTATCGGCCAAGACGAGGCTTGGCTGGTGGAACGTACCGATCAAGTTTTTGCCATGGCGGGTATTAATGCCGGTTTTTCCGCCGACGGAGCTATCGACTTGGGCCAGGAGCGAGGTCGGAATTTGAACGAAGCGGACGCCGCGGCGCAGGATGCTGGCGGCAAAACCTGCAAGATCGCCAATGACGCCACCACCAAAGGGGATGACGATATCCCCGCGCTCAAGCTCCATCGAGAGGAGGCTTTCACACAGCGGCTGGAGTTCGCGGAAGCTTTTCGTCGATTCACCTGGCGGCAGCACGACCGTGCCTGCGAACGCGCCCTGCTCGCGCAGGCTGGCTTCCAGGGTCGCGAGATGGAACTTGGCTACGTTCTGGTCGGTGACGATGGCGCATTTGACTTTGCCAAAGCGCTCGATGATGCGGGTGCCCGCCTCAGCCACCAGTCCGGGCCCGATGACGACATCGTATTCGCGGCCGGGAAGGGCGACCGGCACAACGCGAGGGGCCACAGGAGGGGCCGCGGGCGGCTGCGCGTTCGTCGCATTCGTCAGGGCCATCGTCACGCCGCGCTCCACTGTGATCTTGCTGATGTTTTGTTTTGGGGCCGCCCCGGTCAGCGCCGCTGAGCGCTTCAACGCCTCCACGGTTTCGGTTACGATCTGATCGTGGGGCACATCCCGGCTCTGGATCGTAATATCGGCTTCGGCGTAGACGGGATAGCGCAGCGCCATCAGGTTGCGCATCGTGGCTTCGGGATCGCCTTGGCGCAGCAAAGGCCGCGATTCGCGCTTGGCGACGCGCTTCATCAGGATGGGGAGTTCGGCTTTCAGCCAAATCGAGATGCCGTTGGCTTTGATATTTTCCCGCGTTTCCGCGTTCATGAAGGCTCCGCCGCCGGTCGCCAAGACCTGCGGCCCGTTGCTGAGGAGACGCGCGATCACGCGCCGTTCGCCGTCGCGGAAAAAAGCCTCTCCGTGGTCGGCAAAGATCTCGTTGATGGACTTCTGGGCGGAGATTTCGATTTCCTCATCGACGTCGACGAAGGGAAGGCCTAGGCGCGCCGCCATACGCCGGCCGACCGACGACTTTCCGCACCCCATCAGCCCGACCATTACGATCGAACGCTGACCCAGCGCTTCACGCAGACCGCTCACCGTTCCCGTCCCCAAACTCTTCATCTTCTCCGGCCATCTCATTAGATCGATGGTTTGTACAGGATTACTGCCAGATTTCGCGCCATCATTCAAAATGGGGATAAAATTCTAAGCCGTCGCATTCGCCAATCATCCCAACGCGTTGCCGCTTCGTGCTGCGTTTGAGCACCGCTTAAGCGGGCTCGAACGCATCATCTGGCTCTTGATCTGTAAGCCATAATGACGCCAACAAGTGCCGTGACATATCATTTGGAAGCGAGTTCGACAAAATGCCGAGTCTATTGCGGTTCCTGGTCGTGGTGGGTGGGCTGACGGCGATGGTGTCGGGCGGGCTCTATGTTCTTGCAACCCAATTCGAACCGGCGCAGCAGGAAGTCTCCAAGCCCGTACCTAACGTCAAAATCCGCCGTCCCTGACCGGTATCCATCTCGCGATACCCAACTCCCATGGTTCGATGCGACATAAATCCCGTCTTTCTGCGCGATCCGTGACCCTTGCCGGGGGCTTGATCCTCACCAGTGGATTGGCTGCCACAAGCCCCGCCAAAGCTGCCGATCCATGGGACCCGTTCGGCCAGCTTGAAGCCAAGCCTGAACCGCGCAAACGGCAAGCGAGCCCCAGCACCCAGCAAGCGCCCACGGACGGCAACGGCCCATCACCGCCAGAATATGGGACGGGGGTACCTTACGGCAATACGAATGGCGGCCCCAATGATCCGGTCCCATCTGGGTACGGCGCCCCCCCTTCTGATAACGAGGGTCCTCCCACTGGTTATGGCTCGACGCCCTCAGGTTACGGCTCCGCGCCAGCGGCCAACGCAGTGCCATCGGCCTATAGTTCCCCCCCCGCGAATTACGGCACCAAGGCATTGCCGTTGCCGCCACCCGTGGAGGAGCGCGGCCGCGGCGTTGAAAAGGGCGACCTAGCACCGGTTGCGGCGGCCGACGGTTCGGGGTTGCCTTATGAATTATGGTCCGGACTTGATATTCCAGCACTCGAAGGCCTGATTGCGCGGGTCGATATTCCGCCGCATTCGCCTGCGGTTCATAACCTGTGGCGGCGGCTGATCACAGCGAGCGTCACACCGCCCGGCGGCAGCGGCAGCGATGGCCGGTTCAATGCCGTGCGGGCCGACGCGCTGTACCGGTCAGGACTTCTCGACGAGGCTTCCAAGGCTGCCGGATCGGACGCATCAGCGCTTGCGGCCAATCCGGCTCTGGCGGCGCTCGCTGCTCGAATCGAAATTGGGCTTGGCAATACGACCCGGGCTTGTGAACTCGTCAAAGGATTCATCGTTCGCAAGGCCGATTTGCCCAAGAAACTCCAGGGCGAAGCGCTGCTGATGACCGGCATCTGCGCGGCGGCCGGCGGGAACCCGTCGGGGGCTGGATTGGCGGCGGAATTCGCGCGCCAAGAGAAATCACTTACCAATGGCCCCGACGATGCCGTCTCGCTGGCCGCCCTCGATGCCATTGCGAGTGGGCAAAAAGCGCTTGCGCGCGGGCTGAAATCCTTGTCGTTGCTCCAATATCGGGCGTTCTCGTTTGCAGGAGGCGTTGAAGCGAAGGACATCAGCGAGCGCGGCGAACCGGCGCTGCTTGCTTTCCTGGCGGCCAGCAAGGATGCGCCACCTGCGCTCCAGCTTGCGAGTGCGGAGGCTGCGGCGCGCGTCAACGCGATCGCGCCGTCATCGCTTGCCGATCTCTATCAGGCACTTGGTGCGCAGGCAGCACCCGAGGCGCTGCTCGCGACAAATGCAGCGAAAGCCGATCCTCCCCTGCACCGCGCGGCGCTGTTTAAGGCGGCAGAGGCGGAACGCACGCCATTTAAGAAAGTCCGCATCATGCGGGCGCTGCTGGACGACGCCAAACGGGCGGGGCTTTATCTGCAGGCGCTAGCGATGCTGGCGAAGGCGGCGGATGGGCTGCAGCCGGTGCCTGAAATCGGCTGGTTTGCCGAAACGGGCATCGAAATCAGTTTGACGGCCGGCAATCTCGACCGGGCGCGGCAATGGTCGAACCTGGGCGGGTCGGTGCCGGGCGATGGCGGGTTACGCCATTGGCAGGCGCTGATCGATATTGCCGACCCGGCCCTCAAGACCGAGCGCGGGCGCAGTTTGGCTTCAGTCGAAGAACTCGCGACCAAGGGGCGGCTGTCGCGCGACTTGCTGCACCGGCTGGCGACTGTGCTCGACGCCAACGACACCAACGTGCCGATACCGCTTTGGGATGCCGCTAACCGTGCGCCGCAGCCGGCAGGCGGTTATCTGCCCGAGACGGGCGTTTTGACCAGCCTGCAGGACGCGTCCAAGAAGAAGGAATTCGGCCGGACGGTTTTGCTCGTGATGCGAGCCTTGGGGCCGAACGGGGCGGAGGGTGCCCATCTTATCGCGTTAGGCGACAGCATCCGTGCGCTCCGCCGCGCCGGATTGGATGCCGATGCCCGCCGGTTGAGTTTCGAAGCGCTGTTTGCTCTATGGCCGCGCAGTGTCAGCAACTGACCGGCCATCCCGGGCTAGCGGGGCTCGGAATGCCGACAATTTCGATGTGCGGCGTGCGTTTATCGACATGATCGCCTCAGAGCGCGGGGCGGCGGCGAATACGCTGGCCGCCTATTCCCGCGATGTCGAGGATTTCGAGCGGCATCTGGCGAAGTCGGCGCGGGCCTTGAGCGAGGCGTTGCCTGCTGACGTGACCGGATACCTGCATGAGCTTTCGGAGCTTGGCCAAGCTGGCGGGTCACGCGCGCGCAAGCTCTCGACCTTGCGGCAATTGTATAAGTTCCTGCTCGCGGAAGACTTGATTGAGGAAGATCCCACGCACGGGATTGCCGGACCCAAGCAGCAACGGCCGTTGCCTCGCACGTTGTCGGTCATCGAAGTCGATCGACTGATCGAGGCGGCTCGGGCGCGAATCTCGGGCACGTACGGGCGCGACAGGGTGCGATCGGTGCGGTCGTATTGTCTGCTGGAATTGCTTTATGCGACGGGCCTGCGCGTCACGGAACTCGTCTCCTTGCCGCGACAGGTGCTCGACGGCGATACGCGCGTATTGACGATCCGCGGCAAGGGCGGACGCGAGCGGCTGGTTCCGCTCAACAGTTCGGCACGGACGGCGCTCGACCGCTATCTTGCGCTTGGGAGCGATCCCGGCGACGGAGTTTCGGCGATGATCCGGACACGGTGGCTGTTTCCGTCAAAGAGCGTCGAAGGGCATTTGACCCGGCAGCGATTCGCTCAGGATTTGAAAGCGTTGGCCGAGGAGGCGGGGCTTGATCCCGAACGGGTCAGCCCGCACGTTCTGCGCCATGCGTTCGCCAGCCATCTTCTGGATCGGGGGGCGGATTTGCGGGCGGTTCAGCAATTGCTAGGGCATGCCGATATCTCGACGACCGAGATTTATACGCATGTGCTGGAAGAGCGTTTGAAGGCGCTGGTCAACGAGCACCATCCGCTGGCGAAGCCGCGGCGCGATAAAGAGTGACCGTCTCATCATGACTTGAGAAACAAAAAAGGCCGGGGTGACCCGGCCTTTTCGACATTTCAAAGATTTCAGCGCTCAACGCTTGCCGCGGAGGACGACATCTTCGATCTGGCTGCGATAAATACCCATGTCGGCGAGAGCTGCATCGTCGAGGCGGCTCAACTCTTTGATCGCCGCCTGGGTGTTATGACGGGCGGCGGTTTCACGCCGGAAATCCACCCACACCGATTTCAGAGCATCCACGACGCTCGACGGTTGACCTGAAGGGATTGGCATAGAACGGGCCGATGACATTTTCGTAGTCTCCTCGTTATGCGCGACCAAACCGGCGACTTTCGCCCGTTCGTTAACTTAAGTTAAGCTCATCAATGAGCACCGCGTCTGCTCACTAAATGGCTTGATCTACGTGCTTTTACAAACGATGATATTTCACGGTAGACATGAGATATTCTCATGTCATCATTCGACAGATGCGCCTGTAAACTCCGGGCGCGTTCCATACCGAGCGAACATGACCCGCAACCTCCCCCCTCTGAATTCCCTTCGCGCTTTCGAGGCGGTTGCGCGTCACCTGAGCTTTGCCAAGGCTGCCGACGAACTGCACGTCACCCCGGCCGCGCTCAGCCACCAGATGAAGACGCTTGAAGATCATCTTGGCGTTGATTTGTTTCACCGGCGCGCCCGCAGCATCGACCTGACCGAAGCGGGTCGATTGCTGTATCCCGGCATCCAGTCTGCGTTCGATTCCATGCGGGCCGCCGTAGAGCGGCTGTCATCGCGGGGAGGAAATCGTGTTCTGGTCGTCAGCGCGGGGCCTGGGTTTACCGCCAAATGGCTTGCGCCCCGGCTTTACCGGTTCGTTGAGGCCCATCCTGAGATCGACGCGCGGATTTCGGCTGGGACTTTGCCGATCAACTTTGCGACCGCCGATGTCGATGTCGCGATCCGGGTTTCCACCGGGGATCATCCCGGCCTGCATGTCGAGCAGTTGATGGAGGAGCGGATCCTGCCGCTTTGCAATCCGCGCCTCCTAGAGGGGCCCAATGGCCTCAAGACGCCTGCGGACCTGACCCGATTCACGCTCATTCATATCGATTTGCCTCCGCCCTCGCCGCAAGGGGCCACATGGGCGCATTGGTTTGAAATGGCGGGCGTCACCGGCATCGATTCCGAGCGCGGACTGCGCTTCAACGTTGTCGATCACGCCCACGACGCCGCTATTGCGGGGGCGGGCGTGGTGATGGCCCATAAAGTCATCGCATCTTACGATATGTCGGCTGGGCGCCTTGTTGCGCCATTTGGGCCGGAATTGCCGATGTTTGGCCGCCATTACCATCTGCTGTGCGCCAAAGGCCAGGAGACCAGCCCGAAAATCAGGGCGTTCCGGGACTGGCTGATCGACGAAATCAACCGTCCCGAGGACGCAGCACTCCCTCATCCGTCGCATCGCCGCCGGAAAGACGTAAAGTAGGCTGACTTTACCGACCTTCAGTCGCGCACTTGAGCATTGCGCTGCACCAATATATTGCTGTTGCAATTATTCTGCCCGCGCGTCACCGCCGGGCGTCGAACATGAGGCTTCCCTTGGACCAACCTGATCCCTCCATTCAGCCAGGACGTACGCCGGCTCCCGCTACCGGGGCTGCGGCGCGTCCGGCCGTCCGCACCTATTGCTCGTTTGAAAAGCCCATTGCCGAGCTTGAAAGCAAGGTCAACGAACTCAAAGGCTTAGCTCGCCAGGGCGGGGCCGTCTCGATCACCGAGGAAATCAAGAAGCTCGAACAGAAGGCCAAGGCGGCGCTGATCGACACGTATACGAAACTGACGCCCTGGCAGAAGGCCGAAGTGGCGCGTCACCCCGAGCGCCCGCATGCGCTGGACGTCATCGGGGCGCTCGTGGAAGACTTCACGCAGCTGTCCGGCGACCGTTATTTTGCCGAAGACGAGGCAATTGTGGGCGGGATCGGACGCTTCCGGGGCCGTTCGGTCATGGTAATCGGCCATGAAAAGGGCTCCGACACCGAAAGCCGCATCAAGCACAATTTCGGCATGGCCATGCCCGACGGATATCGCAAGGCCGTCCGGCTGATGGAAATGGCCGACAAGTTCAATCTGCCGGTCATTACGCTGGTCGACACCGCCGGCGCCTATCCGGGCATTGCGGCTGAAGAACGCGGACAGGCCGAAGCCATCGCACGTTCCACCGACTGCTGCCTGATGTTGGGCGTGCCGATTATCGCCGTGATCCTGGGCGAAGGCGGCTCGGGCGGGGCGATCGCAATCGCCACCGGTAACCGCATCATCATGCTGGAACACGCCATTTACTCGGTCATTTCGCCCGAGGGCGCGGCCTCAATCATCTGGCGCGACTCGACCAAGCGGGAAGAGGCCGCCACCGCGATGAAGATCACCGCTCAGGACTTGGTGCAGATCGGGGTCATCGACGAGATCGTCAAGGAACCCGTGGGCGGTGCACATCGCGACCATGCCAGCGCGATCCGGTTGATTGGGGACGCTGTTGCGCACGCGCTCAACGAATTCGACGGCAAGACGGCAGCGGAAATCAAGAAGCACCGCCATGACCGATTTCTGGCGATCGGGCGCACGCTTTGATGTATTTAAAGTTTGGCCTAAGGGGGCCAAGCTTTAAATACGGCGCTCGCGCCGGCGCCTCATCGGCGCTTCGGCCAGCAAGAGCTGGCCGCTTAAGAGGGTTTGTGATTCTTCGCGCGTTCAAGGCGCATTGATCTTGCCCAAGGGTGGCCGCATTCGTGGTCATGATGGCTTGCATGCGACTCAATAGGGCTTTCGATCCGCTTCAGAGGGATTTAGGCTTAAGCGGAAATTAACGGGACCTCACGGATGGTGATGCCTAGTGACAACTGGGACTTGAGGGTTTTGCGTATGACGTCCAAGGCACGGCCGGCGCGCGCGATGTGCGCGGGGGCTGGTATTTTGCTGTCGGCGGCGGTTGCGCTGCTTGTGACGGCCTGCGGCACGGCTCCCGTGATCCCATCGGCTGCCAATCAGCCGCTGTCGAAAGACGCGATGATGCTGCTCGGCAAGAAGGGCATGACCGCCGAAGCGCCGATTCATGTCCGCATTTTCAAGGAAGAATCAGAGCTTGAAGTCTGGAAGCAGCGCGAGGACGGGCGCTTCTATCATTTCAAGTCTTATCCGATCTGCAATTGGTCGGGCGAACTCGGCCCCAAGATCAAGCAGGGCGACAAGCAGGCACCCGAGGGGTTTTATAACGTCTCGGCGGAGCAGCTCAATCCGAACTCGAGCTTTCATCTGGCCTTCAATCTGGGCTTTCCCAACGCGTATGATCGTGCGCTCAATCGCACCGGCGATTTTGTCATGATCCATGGTCAATGCCGTTCGGCGGGGTGCTACGCCATGACCGACGCGCTAATCGAAGAGATCTACGCCCTAGGCCGCGACGCCATCAAGTCGGGTCAGAAGTCGATTCCGGTCCATGCCTTCCCGTTCCGCATGACCGACAGCAATATGGCGCGGCATGGCGCTAGTACGTGGACGCCGTTCTGGGCGACGCTCAAGCAGGGTTATGATCACTTCGAGGCAACTCGCATCCCAGCGGATGTTGCGGTTTGCGAGCGCAAATATGTGGTCAACGTTAAGCTGCCCCAGAACAAACTCGATCCTGAACGGGCCTGCCCGGCGCTGGAGCGGCCCGTGGTTGAACCGTTCGTGCCCAAGCCCAGCGAACAGCAGGCGGTCAACGAGCGGATCGTCAGTCCAGGCACCAAGGCTCGCGCTCTCGCCAGCAACGGGTTTGGCACGTTGGCCCCATACTCGTCCGTCAGCGGGAACGGCTTCCCATCGAGCAGCATGACCGGCCTTGGTTTCGCGCAGAAATAGGCCAGTGATGGAGCGGTTTGATTGAACAAGCAGCCTCGCCGCACGCTTCGCCTCGTTCCGATGGTCATCGCTTGCTTTGTGCTGGCCGTGTTGGCATGCGGGCTCTATCTCGCGTGGTTTGCGCCGGCTGGCTTTTTTGGCGATCCTGAACAGCGGGCCATCAACCGGACACGGGCGGCGAACTTTGCGCGCGCCAGTCTGAATTTGCGGCTCGACGGCACTCCTGATCTCGAGTCGCTTGAGACACGCCTTGCCTCACACGGGCTCACATTGGGCGCGCCGGTTCTGGTGCGGATATTCAAGCGCGAATTCGAACTTGAGTTGTGGATGGTCCGCGACGGCCGCTACCACCGCTTCGCCACCTACCCGATCTGCCGGTGGTCTGGGAAACTCGGCCCCAAGCTTTTTACGGGCGATAAGCAGGCGCCGGAAGGTTTCTATACGGTTTCGGCTGACCAGATGAACCCGAACAGCCGCTGGCACCGGTCGTTCAACGTCGGTTTTCCCAACGCCTTCGATGCGGCGCACGGTCGCACGGGGTCTGCGCTTATGGTCCATGGCGGGTGCGCGTCGGCGGGGTGCTATGCCATGACGAATGCGGTGATCGATGAGATATGGAAGCTCACGACGACGGCGCTGGCGAGCGGGAAACAGAAGCGGTTTCAGGTGCAGGTTTTTCCGTTTCGCCTGAGTGAGGAGAACCTTGCAAATCACGCGAGCAGCCCGCACATCGGGTTCTGGCGTCAACTCAAACACGGTTCCGATCTGTTCGAGACGAACTGGTTGCCTCCCGCCGTCAGCGTTTGCCAGGGCGCTTACCGCTTCAAAGCGGGAAAATCACCAGAGGTTGCGCCAATCGCAGCGGCAAATTGCACACAGGGCGATGCGAACAATGCTGGAACAGAGAAAAAATCCCTCTGACCGCTGCATTGAAGCTGCTATATGGCGAATATGGCCCATCGGGGCGATCCGATCGAGCGAGGACCAATGCGGCGAATGACTCCGTCCAGAGCGCATGTTGCGAGACGGTTTTCGCGCGCAGGTATGGCCGCATCGGCCGTTTTGCGTTCCGCCACGAACCGGCCTTGTCCGCGCTTGCCGGTTTTGGCTGCGGCGCTAGGTTGCTTGCTGTTGGCGGCCGGTCTGACGAAGCCTGCGGCCGCTGTGACGATCGAGTTAAAGGACGTGGCGAGTGATCGCGTCGAGCGCCAACGCGCCGCTGCCGAAGGCAATCTTCCCCTGGCCGGCACGCCGGATCTTTCGCGTCTCAACGAACGGCTGGCGGAAAAAGGGGTCAAGCTCGGTGCGCCGGTGTTGCTGCGCGTGTTCAAGTCCGAATCGGAATTCGAAGTCTGGATTCGCAAAGACGATGCCTCGTACGTGCTGTTTGCGACGTATCCCGTCTGCCATTGGTCCGGGACGCTCGGGCCTAAACTGCGCGAAGGCGACAAGCAGACGCCGGAGGGTTTCTACACGGTGACCCGTGCGCAGATGCGTCACATCGGGCGCTGGCCGCGGTCGCTCAATCTTGGTTTTCCCAACGTCTTCGATCAGGTCCAGGCCCGAAACGGGTCTCATATCCTCGTCCATGGCGGCTGTTCTTCGGTCGGTTGCTTTGCGATGACCAACGCGGTCGTCGAGGAAATTTACGGATTCGTCGAAAAGGCAGTCGCTGGCGGACAGACCTATGTGCCGGTCCATGTGTTTCCATTCCGCATGAGCGAGGCGAACCTCGCACTGCAGAATGACAGTCCGTGGCAGCCATTCTGGGCAAACCTCAAAGAGGGCTATGATTTCGTAGAGCGCACGAAACGTCCGCCGCGCATCAGCGTGTGTGACTCGCGGTATAAATTCCAAGATCCGGCTCCCGAGGAGGGAGCCGACACAGGCCCTTTAGCACCATGCGGCGAAACACACGCCGCATTGGAAGCCCTGGAGCGATTGCCGCCAGCTGTCCTAACCCAACTGTCGTTGCAGATGAATCCCTCAGTGCCAGCGCCCCGGTCACTACCGGCAGACCGGCACCGGCACCCGCACCTGAATCTATCGAACTCAAGCGGCCGAAACCTCGCGACGCCGCGGCGCGACGTTCAACCATCGCTCGCAGCACTACTGGCGCAACAACTGTCGAACCCAGCGAAGCGCCCACCGCCGTGTTCGATGGACCGCGCTAGCTGCCGTCATTTCGTGGCTGTTCGCGAACGCGCGAGTGAACGCCGGGCGGTTGCGCTGGCTCGCAAGAAGCAGCAACACGCCGCCCGCTGATATCGCCCTCATCGCGCCGCTTACCCTGATTGCAGCGGGGATCTGGCATTGCCCTTCATATGGTTTTAACAGGCGGACTGCGGCGCGTTCCGGCGTGCCGCCCTTCAACACATCGATCGCTATTCAGCCGTTCAGGAACACAGACCTCTATGCCACGTAACAAAACTATCATCGAGACAATCGAGCACTTCGGCGAACAGGCGATCTTTGCCAGCCGTTGGCTGCTCGCACCGATTTATCTCGGCCTGGCCCTGTCGCTGGTCTTGCTGCTCGTCATGTTTGTGAAGGAACTGTTCT
>JANLYB010000213.1:0-2852 GCA_031365425.1 Hyphomicrobiaceae bacterium | reverse complement strand
AACGAGGGCGGCCAAGCCCCAGACGACGAGCGCGGATAGCTCGCCTGTAGCTGCGAAAATACGCGCACGTGCCCGTGACCGGAACTCTACGCCCGCAACTGTCATTGATCCGTCATATGGTTGTCATGAAAGATTCTTGGGCGCAGCTTTGCGCATGGTCGCGAGGACTGGTCAATAAGGAAATAATTGCAAACAGGGCGGTTTTCGTCTCAGGTTTGCCATAGTTTATTGGAGGGACGCGTAGTCCCTGGATCTTTTGCACTGTATTGTTTGTACTTGCCCGAGGGTTGCAATAGTGGCTATAGACAGCACTTCTTATGCGCTGTGCGTAAGATCTGCCCGGCACCCTTGGAGGCCGTGATGCAGCAAGTTGGGCCGTCTCCGGGCCCTTTTTGATTTGGAAAACAGCCATGGCTCAGCAATCTACCGCTCTCAAAGCCACGGTCCGTGCACGTGCCGGCAAGGGGGCCGCACGCCAAGCACGCCGTGAAGGGAAAGTTCCGGGCGTCATCTACGGTGACAA
Source organism: Hyphomicrobiaceae bacterium (assembly GCA_031365425.1). Classification (GTDB taxonomy): domain Bacteria; phylum Pseudomonadota; class Alphaproteobacteria; order Rhizobiales; family Hyphomicrobiaceae; genus JANXVY01. The sequence continues at coordinate 2,329 of JANLYB010000213.1, read as the reverse complement.
CCAGACCCCGCAGACCATCAATCTCGACTATAACGACCTCTGGCGCCAGTACCTCAAGGGGCACTTCACCTCGACGGTGTTCGATCTCGACGTGGACGGCGTTCATAACCGCGTCATTCCCCGCGACCTGCAGGTCGATGCGGTGCGCGATCTGCCGCTGCATGTGGACTTCCTGCGCGTCGGAAAAGATGGCCTGATCCGCGTCGGCGTTCCCGTGCGCTTCGTCAATGAACTGCTGTCGCCCGGCTTGAAGCGCGGCGGCGTTCTCAACGTCGTGCGTCACGAAGTCGAAGTGACGTGCCCGTATGATCGCATTCCGGCTTTCTTCGAAATTGATGTTACGGGCCTTGAAATCGGCCGTTCGATCCACGTTTCGGCCATCACCCTGCCAGCGGGCGTTGCCCCCGTCATCAAAGGCCGCGACTTCACGATTGCAACGATCGCCGGCGCCGTGAAGCAGGAAGAAGCTCCTGCTGCTGCCGCTGTTGTGGCCCCTGCCGCTGCTGCCGCTGCCGGTGCCAAGGCCGCGGCGCCTGCCGCTGGCGGCAAAGCTGCTCCGGCTGCAGCCGCCGGCGCCAAGCCTGCTGCGGCCCCTGCTGCGAAGAAGAAGTAAGTTTCGCCACATTGGTGCGAGACGACCTGGATCAGACGATATGGGGCCAGCGGATCGAGAGGTCTGCTGGCTTTGGTTTGATGGCATGGTTGGTAGAGTGGCAAGGGTGGCCAGGGAGGCCACGGTACATGAAACTCCTCGTTGGTCTCGGTAATCCCGGCGACAAGTACGCCCGTCACCGGCACAATGTCGGGTTCATGGCGGTCGAACGGCTGGCCGCCCGGCACCGGTTTTCGCCGTGGAAAAAGCGGTTTCAGGGCTATGCCTGCGACGGCGAAATCAATGGCGAGCGCGCTCTGCTGCTCAAGCCCTACACGTACATGAACGAAAGCGGCCGTTCGGTCGGCGAGGGTATGCGGTTTTTGAAGCTCGCGATTGGCGATGTGATCGTGTTTCACGACGAACTCGATCTCGATCCGGGCCGGGTCAAAGCCAAAGTTGGCGGCGGCAATGCCGGGCATAACGGGTTGCGGTCGATTTCGGCGCATCTCGGCAATGACTACACGCGGGTGCGGATCGGTATCGGTCATCCCGGTCACAAGGATGCGGTGTCGGGCTACGTGCTTCACGATTTCGCCAAGGCTGAAATGGCGTGGCTGGAGCCGTTGCTGGACGCGATGGCGGATGCTGGCGGGGCGCTGCTGGTTGGCAAGCCGGAGCTGTTCCTGACGCAGGTGGCACGCGCGACGCAGTCGGAGCCTGAGCCCAAGGCAGAGGCCAAGCCGAAGAGTGAGCCGAAGGTGGTTGCCAAGACGGGTGGGCATCCAGCGGGGGAACGGGCGTCCAAGCAAAAGACGGCGCTCGCTGAGAATTTGCGCAAGTGGATCGCGGGTAAGAAGGAAGGTTAGCGCGATAAGACGCGCTGCGCGTATAGGGCTACCGCCCTATAACCCGTTCGGGGAGACCCCGAAGCCCCCTCTTTTTTACGATTCAAGAGGCCGATAATTCGGTCGCCGACACATTCAAGGACTTTGCACATGGGCTTTAAATGCGGGATTGTTGGGCTGCCGAACGTCGGTAAGTCAACCCTGTTCAACGCGCTGACACAGACGGCGCAAGCGGAGGCGGCGAACTATCCATTCTGCACCATCGAGCCCAACGTCGGCGAAGTCGGCGTGCCCGACGAGCGGCTGGAAAAGCTCGCTGCCATTGCCAAGAGCGGGCAGATCATTCCGACCCGGTTGACGTTCGTCGATATCGCGGGGCTCGTGCGCGGCGCGTCGAAGGGCGAAGGGCTCGGCAACAAGTTTCTGTCGCACATCCGCGAGGTGGATGCGGTTGCCTATGTTCTGCGCTGCTTTGAGGACGACGACATCACGCACGTTGAAAACAAGATCGACCCGTTGGCGGATGCTGAAACCGTCGAGACCGAATTGATGCTGGCCGATTTGGAGAGCCTGGAAAAGCGGGCGACGGCCAATGAGAAGAAGGCTCGCGGCGGGGACAAGGAAGCGAAGCTTCTGCTCGGCGTTATCGAGAAGGTGCTGCCTGCGTTGCGCGAAGGCAATCCTGCGCGCACCGTGCTGCCGTCGATGACCGAAGATGAGATTCCGGTGTTCAAGGGGTTGCAGCTCTTGACGTCGAAGCCGGTCGTTTACGTGTGCAATGTCGAGGAAGCGTCGGCTGCTAACGGCAATGCGTTTTCGGCGCGGGTAGCTGAGTTTGCCAAAAAAGAAGGCGCGCAGTCGGTGGTGATTTCGGCCAAGATCGAGGCCG
>JANLYB010000178.1:0-3670 GCA_031365425.1 Hyphomicrobiaceae bacterium | reverse complement strand
GTCTCCCGATTCCGAAGTTCGCCTGAATTCACCGCACCTCCAGAAGCGAACTTCGGAATCTAGAGGGACACTAGAATCAATAAGTTGCCAGTGTGGTTTGGGCCGACAAGTTCGCCCCCTGCCGTGCAGCAAGAACCGGCGACTTGTCGATCACCACACTAGCCCGCACTCCGCTTCCGCCATCGATCGATCGCGACCAGCGACCAGATCCCCTCGACCAGCCCGAAGGGCCAAGCGCCTTGGAGAAAACCATACGCCGAAGCCAGCGCACACGATGCGGCAAACCCCAAAACATACCAGGGACTTCGCTCCTCCAGCGCATAACACGCAAGCATCAAACTGACAGCAACAAGCCCAAACAGGCTGAGCCCGTCCACGTGCTTTCAGCGCCCGACGACGGCCAAGTGCTTACCGCGCTCGCCGCGTTCACCACCCTTATCGGCCGTCACCATGTCATCCCGCTCACGCACCAGACGCTCGGATTCCGATTGCCAGCGGCGGGCTTCATGCGTGCGATGACGCGCCGTACGGCGCCAATGGCCCTGATTGAACCACGTAGCCACGCCACCCAACGCCACGCCTGCGATCAGCGCCAGCAGAAGGTAGGCGTAGAACGGCAGATGAATCGACAGGAAATCGTCCTCAGGCCGGAACGGATTGAGCGCCAGCCGCACCGCATGACGATTGGCCAGCGCCAGCGAAACGAGGCTCAACGCAGCAGGCAACGCAATCAACAGCGATACGATTTTCTTCATGACGGCGAGCCCTTGGAAATTTTCCGCTCAGCTTAAACCACCCACACTCCATGGCCGGGCTCGACCCGGTCATCCAGGGGCAACAGATCCTCTCAGATCAGCTTTACGGCCTTACACTAGTCCTTATTCAGCTTATCGCGAAGCTCTTTACCGGTCTTGAAAAACGGCACGAATTTTTCTTCCACCGGCACCGAAGCGCCCGTCCGCGGATTGCGGCCCGACCGTGCCGCACGATGCTTGACGGTAAACGCACCAAACCCGCGCAACTCAACGCGATCCCGGCGCACAAGCGCGTCCACGATCTCGTCAAATACCACGTTCACGATGCGCTCGACGTCGCGATGATACAGATGCGGATTGGCCGCCGCGATCTTCTGGATAAGTTCTGATTTGATCACGCTGCGTTACCCCAACTACTACAAGCACTCAAAAAACCACAAAAGTCTCTGTAATTCCATTACTTTTCGGATTGATGCCAAACCGAAACCAAGCCGTCAAGCGTCAGCGTGTCCAATCGTGTGTCGCGGCCTAACGCGCGCACCACATCCACCGCCGTTTCGGTTAAGCCCCGCCCAGTAATCCCAACCGACGCCCGAGGCACGCCCCAGTCGTCGTCATGGTGCGGCTTCCAATCGACAACCTTCAATTTCTTGGGCACACCGCGCGCCGATTCAAGCCACGAAACCGCCTCTACTTCCCCGCCGATTTCATCGACGAGTTTGACCGCCAGCGCCTCGCGGCCCGAGAAAATACGGCCTTGTTCGAGGCCTGCGATGTCTGCGGTCTTCACCCCGCGCCGCGCTTCGACCATCGCAAGAAACCAGCGGAACCCTTCGTTGACCATATTCTGCGTGACTGTCCGCCCGCCTTCGTCCAGCGGCAGGAACGGCGACGGCGTGGCTTTCAGATTGCCGCTTTTGACTTCGTTCACCTTGACGCCAAGTTTATCCAGCAACGAGGCAACTTCCGGCCACTGCGCAATCACCCCGATCGATCCCGTGATCGTATTTCCGCGCGCGACAATATGATCCGCACCCATCCCGACGATGTACCCGGCTGACGCGGCAACCGTGCCGAACTGCGCAACAACCGGCTTTTTCTTCGCAATCCGCCGCAAAGCTTCGTGGATAGCCTCGCCCCCGGTAGTCGTGCCCCCCGGGCTGTTCACATAAACGAGCAGCGCCGCAACCTTGTCGCTGTCGGCGATCTTTTCAAACATCCGCAACTGATCCCGGCTCTCCAGGATCGTGCCCTCGATCGCCACGCGCGCGATCTGCTGCGGCTGCGCAAGCGACGTCAGCTTATCTCCACCCAGCGCGAACGCCCCAAACGCCAGCGCCAACCCGCCAATTCCCAGTGCCCGCCAGAACGTCACCGATCGCCGCAACTGCCGCCGGTCGAGCACGATTTCAGTTTCTTCAGCCATGGCTTTGATATTCCCGGATAATGCTTAGGCCGGACCTTAAGCAAACCGCTCCGCCGCCGCAACCGGTTCCATAGCCCGGGTCAAGGGTTGAAACCCCCATTAACTCCATGGCCGCCCTTGAGGCGGCCATCCAGGGCAACAAACTCAGACCTATCCTCGCGGCCCCTGGATGGCCGGGTCACGCCCGGCCATGGAGTGGGGGAGTGTTCGGAGCACGCGTCACGTAAGGGCAGACAGTACCGATAGCTACGTGTGCTATCGAAGGCACTTCAACCAAAATTGAAGTGCGACATCGGCTCATGGCCTGACGTGAAGGGGACAACAATGGTAAGCGAACCGCTTTTCACTGACGATCCTGCAACCGACCTCGCGTACATCCATACTAGAGCGGCAGAAAACGAACACTCCAAGAAGTGCCGCGAAAATTGTGAGCGCCTTTGGGAGCAATATGAGCCGTATGCCGATCCCGAATTCCGGATCGAACTGCGAAATAATTTTGATGCCCGCTATTGGGAAATGTATCTGACGACTACGCTGTCAGGGCTAGGGTATCAGGTCTGCTGCCCGAAGCCAGGACCAGACGTTGGTATTGAAATAGAAGGGCTACGTATCTGGTTTGAAGCTACATCCCCGGACCGGGGACAAGATGGTTCGCGAGATCAAGTGCCCGAAGTCACGTATGGGGGTGAGGCTTACAACGTTCCCAATGAGAAAATGATACTTCGATACCTCAACAGCATATCGACAAAAAAGGTTCAGCATGAAGGATGGTTGAAGAAGGGATGGGTGAATACTGAAGACGCCTTTGTCATCGCTTTGAACCCAAGAGGACTTGGGCATGACATTGGAGACGGCGTTCCACCTCGCATCCTTCAAGCAGCCTTTGCCGTGGCAAACCCATACGCAACGATTGACACCAACACGTTGAAGCAGGTGGGCAGCGGATATCATTTCCGCGACGCAATTAAAAAGGCCTCAGGAGCATCCGTAGCAACTGGCGTTTTTCAGAAAAAAACATATGCAGCGTTAAGCGGCCTCCTTTGCTCGCGTATCGACGTGGCGAACCAACCTCAAGAAATGGGCAAAGATTTTCAATTAGTCCCGAACCCGCACGCTACAGTCATGTTGCCTCAGGATTTTGGGCTGCCGGGCACGTTCTTCCGCGTTGAACACAAGGGCGACGGATACGATGTCACCCCGGAGAAACCGAAGAAATAGCACGCTAGCTCCTGATCAGAAGCCGCCCCAGCATTGCCCGCATCACGGCGCGCGGTGACGCATAACCCACTGCAGACGTTCCAATCCTTATACCACCCTTCACCCACCCGTTCCCACGAAACTTATCCCCGCCCTCTCCTCCCGATCCTATCCTAGCCGTGTCTCGTTGCACGAGGGGCGCCGTTCGAAAGGCGCTTTGTCTGGCGGCAACGAGATGCAGGTCTGAGGTGGCGAACGCATCGCACGATCCAGACGCTCGCCGCACCCGCCT
>JANLYB010000153.1:0-2622 GCA_031365425.1 Hyphomicrobiaceae bacterium | reverse complement strand
TCCACGTACAACGTTTGTTTCTGAACGACCTTGGATGGAGTGAACCTATGAAGCTTCACAAGACCCGCAACGATCTGAATTCTAATACCAAGACCACTGTGGCGGCATTGCTTAACGCCCGCTTGGCCGATGCGATCGACCTTGCCCTGATGACGAAGCAGGCACATTGGAACTTGCGGGGACGCCAATTCATTTCCGTGCATGAAATGCTCGATGGCTTCCGGACCGAGATTGATGGGCACGTCGACATTCTGGCGGAGCGCATCGTGCAGCTTGGTGGCGTCGCACTTGGCACCACTCAGGCAGTGTTGGAAGGCTCCAAACTCAAGGCTTATCCAGCAGATCTCATCAGCGTTGATGACCATGTTGCCGCGCTGGCGGAACGCTACGGCGATCTTGCCAATGCGATCCGTGCGGCGATCGACACATCGGCGGAAGCAGGCGATGCCGACAGCGCTGACATCTTTACGGCGTTCTCGCGTTCACTCGACAAGGCGCTGTGGTTTCTAGAAGCCCACGAGGCGGTCAATGCTTGAACATCTAATCGGCAAGACGTCGCGAGGCAAATTACTTATACAGTGAGGAACAGAAATGTCAGGCAAGTTTTCCATTTATGGCGGAAGCGGAGGCGTTGGTTCGGCCGTGGCGCGCGTGCTGGAGCAGAAGGGCCACGGCTCCATCTCACCGTCCGGAGAGAGCGAAAGCATAGGCAGTGACTGAAGCGCCGCGATCATCGAACGGAGCAACCGCCATTGTCGACCTGGGGTCATTTCCGAAGGCTGGCGTTGCTGTGATTTTCGGCTCCGGTGGCGGGATCGGCAGCGCCCTGGTTGCGGCGCTGAGCTCTACCGACAGTTTCCGGCAGGTTGTTGGATTTAGTCGGACAACGTGCCCGCCAATCGATCTGCAGGACGAGGCCACCCTCGAGCGCGCCGCGACGTTTGCCGCTGAAATGGGCGAGCTTCGGCTCGTGATCGATGCAACGGGGTTTCTCCACGACGATCGCCAAGGCCCAGAGAAGAGTTGGCGCCAACTCGATTCGGTTAACCTCGCGCGCTCATTCGCGCTGAACGCAATTGGACCCGCGCTGATCATGAAGCATGTGCTCCCGCGGTTGCCCCGGTCGGGCAAGGCTGTATTTGCCACCTTGTCCGCCAGGGTTGGAAGCATCGGCGACAATCGGCTTGGCGGTTGGTACTCGTACCGCGCCTCGAAGGCGGCCCTCAACCAGCTTGTGCGAACTGCGGCCGTGGAATTGGCGCGACGATCCCCGGAAGGGATTTGTGTGGCCTTGCATCCCGGCACGGTCGCTACAACGCTTTCTGCTCCCTTTGCAGCAAACGGGATGAACGTCCTCACGCCCGCTGAAGCGTCCCGCAATCTGCTGGCCGTGGTCAATAAGCTCCCTGTCGAGGCCAACGGCAACTTCTTTGACTGGCGCGGCCAGCCCGTGCCCTGGTAGCTCCATGGCAAAGATGCGTCCGAAGTCAAAGCTTCCATCCAAGTCCTGCGTTCGTTGTGGCCGGCCATTCGCCTGGCGCAAGAGGTAGGCGAGGGAGTGGGAGAACGTCAAGTATTGCTCACGACGCTGTCGCGGCGCCGCGATGCCGAAACTTTCAACGCAGGGGCTGGACATGTGATGGGGGTCCTGAGGATCATTTTGGGCGACCAGCTTTCGTTCGACATAGCCGCGCTCGCAGGCCTCGATCCTGCGCGTGATATCGTACTGATGATGGAGGTGTTGGAAGAAAACACCTATGTCTGGCATCACAAGCAGAAAATCGTATTGTTTTGGTCCGCGATGCGCCATTTCGCGGACGCGTTGGTTAAGCGCGGTATAACAGTTGACTATGTAAAGCTCGACGCGCCCGAAAACAGCGGCACTCTGACAACTGAACTTCAAAGTGCTGTGGCTCGTCACGCCCCTGAAAGCCTGGTTGTGACCGAGCCTGGAGAGTGGCGTGTGCAGGTGATGGTCGAAGGCTGGGAAGCTATGACGGGCCGGCCGGTCGATGTGCGCGCCGATAGCCGCTTCTTCGCAAGCCGCTCCCGCTTCGCTCGGTGGGCTCAGGGGCGTCGAACATGGCGGATGGAGCATTTCTATCGGGAGATGCGGCGAGAGCATGCCATCCTGATGGAAGGCGATCAGCCAGCGGGCGGTGAATGGAATTTCGATTCGGAAAACCGCAAGTCGCTGCCAGCATCAATCCTTCCTCCTGACCGCTGCCGTTTCGCGCCTGACGATACGACGCGGGAGGTAATGGCGCTGGTCGAGGAGCGGTTCAGCGGTCATTTTGGGACGCTCGAGGAGTTTGGCTGGCCGGTAACGCGCGCCGATGCGTTGCTCGCGCTTGGTGATTTCATAGTCAATGGCCTGCCGCTCTTCGGTCACTACCAGGATGCCATGAAGGCCGGCGCGCCATTCCTGTACCACTCACTACTGGCGCCGGCGTTGAACATCGGGCTCCTGTCTCCCCACGAGGTTTGTGAAGCCGCTGAAACCGCTTGGCGTTCGGGGGACGCGCCGCTGAACGCGGTCGAGGGTTTCGTGCGTCAGATATTAGGTTGGCGCGAATATGTGCGCGGCGTCTACTGGACTCTGATGCCGGAATACGCGCAGCG
>JANLYB010000117.1:0-6734 GCA_031365425.1 Hyphomicrobiaceae bacterium | reverse complement strand
GGATCTGTCCCCTCCGGTCAATTCCAATCTTAGCAACGACCGAGGCCTCCAGGCCAAGCCGGGCCATAGCGACCGCTGCGTTGACTGCCCCGCCCCCTGGATGGGTTGAAACCTCGATTGCCTCCGTCTTGCTTCCTTCCTCAAGAAGCAGATACGAGCTGTCGGCATTGGACATGCTCATCCGTTCGATGTGGTTCTTGTCGATGATAGCAATCGTATCGATCATTGCACCACCGATGGTCAGTGCCCGCAATGCAGTCATGGGGTGCTACTCGCAAACAGCGCGTCGTTGTCCGAATGCCAAAGCCGGGCTCCTCCTGTGATGCCGGCCGTCATGGGGATGATCGTTACATCCCGAGGGAGGGCGAAACGGATCTGCCGGGCATTTCCGCCTCCGAGATAAAGCCGGTCAAAATTGACCAATGCGCGCACGGCACCAACGGTGCGTTCAACCCGTTCATTCCATGAGATTGGCCCGACGGCCAAATAAGCGGCGTGACCGATATAGGCATCGTAGCAGAAGCCATCGCAGGCAAAATGCCGGCCAAGCTCGAGCTGAGCTAAAAACATCGAATCGCGCATGAGCGCAAAGCCCATTCCTGTGCCGAGGGTTAGCAGGCATTGAAGGCCGTGCCCTTGGGCGACACCGAGTGCCTGCACGACGGCATCATTGAGGATACGCACATCGCGACCGAAAAACCGGCGAACCTCGTCCGCAAATTTAAAGCCCTGCCACTCTCCATTGCCGAGGTTGGGGGCAGTAAGAATGCAACCATCGCGGACCACGCCAGGGAAAGCGATCGAAATTTTTCGATAGTCGGGGAGTGAATGAGTCAGCGTCACAATAATCGCGATTACGGCGTCGGGGGTTGCGGGATTGGGTGTCGGCAGCCGCTCCCACGTGGATAGCAGCCTCCCTGCCTCATCGATGACACCGGCCTTTATGTAGGTGCCGCCAATATCGATCGCCAAAATGGAGCTGGATTGAGCCTTGGGCGCTCCGCTAAGCGCCTCAAGGTCAGCGTTGATTGCTGTGCTCTGGATCATTCGAAGCTCCCTGCAAAACGGACCAGAAGGCAAGCCAATCCTGCTCCACTTTTTTCAATGGGTTCATTATCTGGCATTAAACCTTTTCCTCAAAATGCGGTGATGACCGCAGATTGAGCGCTCTCATAAGGACGCCGACCCCACCCGCATCCTTGAATTGGGTGTTTCTGGCGGCCACGGCAGACAAATTGCTGATAAAGGTCTCGCTCCAGTTACCGTTGGCGTCTGCGGAGACGACGTCGTGCAAAATCTTGTGGCGTCGACGCCGCTCGTCCAAGGGCATCTCGAGCGCAAATTTTATGGCGTCAGCCATCTCAACGACGTTGTAGGGGTTCACAATGACGGCGGCCTCAAGCTGCTCGGCAGCACCAGCAAATCTCGATAGGACGAGAACTCCCGGATCGTCTGGATTTTGTGCGGCAATATATTCTTTCGCCACCAAGTTCATCCCATCGCGTAAGGGGGTCACGAGGCCCACCCTTGACCCGCGATAGATGCCGAAGAGCTGTTTGCGGTCAACCGCCCGATGCATGTAGTTTATGGGGACCCAGTCGAGCTCGCCGTATTGCCCGTTGATCGCTCCCGCCAAGGCCTCCAATTCAGCACGTATGTCAGAATAGGCTTCGAGTGTCTGACGTGTTGGCGGCGCTATTTGCGAGAGAACGACACGGCCCCGATATTTGCTATTGTTTTCGAGAAAGCGGCCGTAAGCGCGGAATTTGTGGGGAAGCCCCTTCGTATAATCTAATCGGTCGATGCCGATGATTCGAAGTTCTGCGGGATCGGCCTCAGTTACCCGTTGGTCGTTGGCATCGCCTGCAAATTCGACGACGTCAATACCAACGGGTAAGCTTTCGATCTTTACGATCCTGTTTCCAACCCGAACCCGACCGTCAGGCAACAGTTGCCCCGATACGGCGTGTTGAAAGAAATCGATCAGGTTTTTGGTATCCTGTTGCGTTTGTAATCCGACGAGGTCGTAAGCCGCGAGCGCGTCGGCGAGTTCTACATGCTCTGGTACGGCGAGAAACGCCTGGGACGGTGGCACTGGTATATGAAGAAAGAAACCAATCGGATTGGTTACGCCAAGTGCACGCATTTCTGCGGCCAGAAGAATAAAATGGTAGTCATGAACCCAGATGATGTCGTCCGGTAGAAGCAACTTGACAATGGCGGCGGCGAACCGTCGGTTAACCCGAACGTATTCGGGAAAGTAACCGGCCTCGAACTGTGCGAGATCTAGCCGGTTGTGAAAAACAGGCCAGAGTACCGAATTGGAATAACCAAGGTAATAATCGCGGAATTCGTTAGAGCAAAGCGGCGTCGTGACTAGTGTCGAACGTCCTACCGTTTCCGAAGAAACGAGTGGAGGTGTGCCGTTGGATTCCGTGACTTCACCATTCCAGCCAAACCACACCGCGCTTTTGTTGATCAGGAGGTCGGCAATAGCTACGGAAACGCCGCCCGCCTGGGTGGCGGCATCGACATCGGTGACGCGGTTGGACACAAGAACAATACGGGGCATCAACAATCCTCCCTGCATAATAGAGCAGGCAAAAATCGAACGTAATGCTACAACGCCCCAGCACACGATAAGTTGCTGCTTTAATCTTCATCCCAGCCCTGCTCCCACCGTCGCGACAAGGACATACCCGTATTTATGATGCCCGCCATCGAATATGTTTGCGGCACATTTCCCCAAAGTTCACCGGTGGTGGGATGGATGTCCTCTGATAGCAATCCGAACGAATTGCGTTTGGATAGTAGTTCTACAAACATTTCTCGGGCTTCTTGTTTGCGTCCGATAGCTGCAAGGGCGTCGATGTACCAGAATTGGCAGGTCAGGAATGCTGTCTCCGGGGCGCCAAAGTCATCAGGCGACGTGTAGCGCATGATGAAGCCGTTTCGGGAGAGTTCTCGCCCGATGGTCTCGCAAGTTGCGATGAAGCGGGGGTCTGTTGCTGGCAGTAGCCCAAGTTCGGGCAGCAACAACACACTTGCGTCGAGTTCGTCGTCGTTAAGCGCCCCGGTTATGGTACCGCGCCGGGGGTTCCAAGCCTCGGACAATATCTTTTCGCGCAACACATCGGCATGATGGCGCCAATAAGCGCAGCGCTCGTTTTTTCCGAGACGTTTGGCTATCCGAGCGAGACGGTCGCATGCCACCCAACACATCGTCGCGGAATGGGTATGAACACGTTGGCGTCCTCTGTATTCCCACAACCCAGCATCCGGCTCCATCACAGATATCCTGGCATGCTCCCCAAGAGCTTCGAGCCTGTGAAACAGGGCATCATCCCCCATGCGAGGCAACCGCTCGTCAATGAACATGTTCGAAACACCGAGGATGATACTCCCATAGGAATCATGCTGGAGCTGCTCGGCGGCCTGATTTCCAACCCGGACCGGTCCCATACCGAGAAAGCCATCGAGGCCGGGTACAATCCGTTCTTCCAGCGAAGCATTGTGAACAATTCCGTATACCGGTTTCAGTTTGCCGTTGGCGCCAATCGCAACAGTGGTGATGTAATTGAGATAGGATTCCATCGTGTGGGTCGCACCAAGCCGGTTAAGTGCCTTGATCACGAAAAACGCGTCCCTCAGCCAACAATACCGATAGTCCCAATTACGGGTTGAAAACGGGGCTTCCGGAAGAGACGTCGTGTGCGCGGCGATGATCGCCCCGGTCTCCTCGAAACTGCACAGTTTTAAAGTGATAGCGGCGCGGATAATAGCCGCCTGCCATTCGAACGGCACACCCAGTCCCCGAACCCACGTTAGCCAGTGTTCGCGTGTGCGATCGAGGAAATCGCGAGAGACGGAATCGACGGCCGCTTCAAGCGGCTCATCGGGACCAAAAATAAGCGTCACAGGCCCGGTTAGAGCAAACGGGGTTTCGTCGACGATATACGACACGGGAGCGTCTGTCGTAAGGCGAAGGTCGGTCGTTCCTCCGCTGTAGGTAATATGATTAGATCCGATTACCCTTTTATTTGCCGGCTGACCATATTGAAAAGTCGGACGTACGCGTAGCGTGATACGTGGCACGCCTCGCAGCGGTTCAATCCGCCTGCAAATCTGGGCAGGGTGGAACATGCGTTCGTGCAGCAGGAAGCGAGGTGCGAAATCGGTTATTCGAGCAGCATTTCCCGCCTCGTCCTCAAGGACGGTTTCGATTATCGCGGTATTGCGAACATAGCGCACCTCGGCACGGATACCATCACCGAGCCGGACATCGCAGAAGCCCTTTTCCTGCTTGCCACTCAGCAAGCGACAGAACACTGGGTCAGCATCAAATCGTGGAAAGCACCACCACACAATCGAGCCTCGTCTGTCGACAAGCGCAGCGACGTGTCCGTTTCCGATTGGAGCAAGTTCCATGTTCAATTGAAGTATTTCCTTTTCGCTGTTCGTCCTGAAAAATGGCCGATCTGGCCGGTGTCTACCTCGTAGCCTTTGACGATATCCGCGTTGTCAATCTTGCCGATGCTGTCGACGACCTTTTTGTAATGCACGCCGCGTCCGGACGGCTTGTCAATCTGGCGGAATGAAAAATCCGCGTTAGGCTCGACCGCATTGTAGACCTTGCCCCCCAATCGTGACGAGGCTGAACCTTAAATGACCCTTCCAGTAGGCGCGGGATCTCTTCGGCATTACGCGTCACCGCAGTGTTGGACTATCGTTAGAATAAAAACCAACGCACAGCATGCAATTGGGTTCACGCCGGCGTGTAATTTTAGCATTCGGCTTTTGCCGGGAACGAACACCACAAGCTCGTGTCGTCTTCCACGAGCTTGCCGCAGCATGTCGTGATCCCCTGAGCGTCAAAGCAGGGTTCCCGTAGGAGGAGATTGTGCCGCATGCGTACGTCCGGGATCTGGTTCCCGATTACATGACAGCCGTCAAAGACGGAGGATTTTACGGCTGGCCCTATAGCTACTATGGCGCCCACGTCGATACGCGCATTCAGCCTCCCAAGCCCGAACTCGTCGCGAAGGCGATTGTGCCAGATTACGCGCTCGGCCCCCACACGGCCTCCCTCGGTCTCGCGTTCAACGAAGGGAGCGGCTTGCCCGCTCACTATTCGGGTGGGGCGTTCATCGGGCAGCACGGCTCGTGGACCCGCAGTCCGCGCAGCGGATACAAGGTTGTGTTTGTCCCGTTTGCGGACGGCAGGCCGAATGGCCCGCCGGAGGACGTGCTGACCGGCTTCCTGAATGCAGATGGTGAGGCTCTGGGCCGTCCCGTGGGCGTTGCTCTCGATAAACAGGGCTCGCTGCTAGTCGCCGACGATGTGGGCAACGTGATCTGGCGAATGTCCAGCGCGGCGCCAAAGAGCGCTCGAGTGGAGTAGCGACGAGCGTAGCGCGGCGGCGGAATGGGGCGCAAGTCGCCTAGGCCACATAGGCCCAGGGCTGACAGCGTCTGGGCCGGGCGCTGGAGGATCACTGTCCTCCGCGTTAAATCACCTCCGCACAGTTAGCACCTTACAGCTGATGCCCCATTGGCCACTGGGGTCTCGTCAACACGAACCAAAATTACCACGAGCATCGCCTCGCCTTCGATCGACTATGTATAATCGCACAGAATAACTTAGCCGTGGTCGAAACGATCTCACGGCTTTCTTATGCCCGCACTCCAAAATGGATCAGATTTTTACGCGAGCACGCTGCATGGCAGAGGTGAGAGCGTCCTCCGTGAAGGGCTTCTCCACAACGATGGCGCCGGGCCGCAGTTGCTTAACGCCTCGAATATCACCGGTCACAAAAATGTAGGGCACGGCTCTTTCGCTGAGAATTTTATCGACCGCGGAAATCCCGCTACCCTCTCTCAATTGGGCATCGATAATCATCATGGTCGGTAGCCATTTTGCGGCAGCAGCGACCGCACCTGCCTCGGTGGCTTCTGTCGCGCACACCTCATGCCCCATCATTTCGAGCATATCAGTAAGCAACATGCCGATCAGAAAGTCATCTTCGACGACCAGAATGCGCAGCCGTTCGCCCTGGGCGGCCCCGGACGCTGACGTCGAGACCGGCGCTGGCGTCATATCGCTTGCCGGATGCATATTCCCGCTCCAATTTCTGCCCAAACTGCTTCAGGCATCGACCGATGCCGCAGCAAATATTTTTCTGAATTTTGGCAATCCATAAGGAATGACGATAGGTAATTGCTGAACAGCACAATAGTGACGGAAACTACTTAGCCTGCACCTTTTTCGGAGTTTTCGGATGCAAACCGCGAAAATTGCGCAAATCAAAGCCACAATTGCCGGTAGGCGCTCTGATTGATGTGCTAAGATTGCCGTCTGCAGCGCTTAAGTCTGCAGCGGTCTGAGGACAAAATGATATGCCAGCCAGCCGTAACCGACTGGCCGCGCCCTCTAGGACGCATACAGCCGGACACGTAGCGGGAAAGTCACCTTCGGCGGGGCACCCGCCCAACGGCCACGCCGAGTTTCTGATCGCCGGAATCGGCGCTTCGGCTGGTGGGCTTGAGGCGTGCAAAGGGCTGCTCGACGCGTTGTCCGGCAACAACGGTGCGGCGTTCATCCTGGTTCAACATCTTGCCCCCAATCATGAAAGCATGATGGTCGAGCTGCTATCGAGCCATACCGCGATGAAGGTGGTGCAGGCGGCTGAGGGTATGATTGTCGAGACCAATCACCTCTATGTCATTCCGCCGGG
>JANLYB010000099.1:0-2779 GCA_031365425.1 Hyphomicrobiaceae bacterium | reverse complement strand
ATCTCAAAACCGCCAAGACGCTTGGGCTGACATTTCCCGTCACGCTGCTGGGCCGTGCCGACGAGGTCATCGAATAAAACGTGCCATGTCCGCAATCGGTTGTAAATCGGAAATATCATTTCGGGCTCGTCAGGTCCGCTTTTGTTGAGGGTTTCGGATGCCGGCCGATCGCGGCGCTGCGGCTTGGACCGAGGCCGGCGTCCAAAGCCGCCAAGGAAGGAACCCGCGGGAAATGTCAGGCGGTGGCGCGGCGAGCGCTGCGCTATGGATTTTTGTGTACGACGAAAGTGCGTGATGGCAACCGACACCGATGAGTGTGTTGGCTGACGACGTAGCGGCGCATGATGGGTCGGTCGCAGGTAGGGGAATCTGGGATAAGCCAGCAAGATCGATGGCGACTGTGACTTCGTAAAAGCATATTTGCGCGAGCGCCGCCGTTACGGATCGAGGGCCGGCGATGAAGAACGAGATTTTCAATCTGTGAGGTTGGCAATGTGATCATGACGTATCGATCCTGATCACGGTTGGCGGCGGCGGCGGTCTGTATTGAGGTGTCGAACCGCGGTTGAAGGTCTCGATGATGTTCATGCGCCCGCCGCAACACGGGCACGGATGGGTCGTCTGGTCGGTTGCCGTGGCGCTATCGGGAGCCTGCTGCTTCTGCGCTGTTTGCGCGGGGCGTACCGCATCATCGATCAGTTCACGCGCTCGCGCGATGGTCTCGGCCTTGGTCCCACTCGCCAACAGCCCGCAGTGCCTGATGCGGTGGAATCCGTTCGGCAAGACGTGGATGAGAAATCGGCGGATGAACTCGCCCGGGTTAAGCGTCATGCTCTTGTAGCGGCCGGGTCCCTCGATCCGATAGTCTTTGTAGCTGAACGTGACGCCGGTCGCGTTGGCGGCGATAAGGCGGCTGCTGGAGATCGCGACCCGGTGGGTGTAGCGGGACAGATAGGCGAGTACCTGCTCGGGTCCGGCGAATGGCCTTTTGCTATAGACGAACCACTTGGTCCGATGCAGCGGCGCGAGATAGGCCTTGAACGCGGCTTTGCAAGCGAGTTGGGCGTGGTCGGCGAAGAACTGCAAGCGGCCGGTCTCGTGTGCGGCGAGCAGCATCTGAAGCATCAGGCGGCGGAACAGCCGGGACAGGACCTTCACTGGCAAGAGAAAGTTTGGACGGCAGGCGACCCAGCGCGTGCCGTCGAGCGATATCCCACCGCCGGGCACGATCATGTGGACGTGTGGATGATGGGTCATCGCGGAGCCCCAGGTGTGGAGTACCGAGGTGAAGCCGATCTTGGCGCCCAGGTGCTTGGGATCGGTCGCAATTGTACGCATTGTCTGCGAGGAAGCCTTGAACAGGAGATCGTAGACGACGGCCTTGTTCTGGTAGGCGATGGCGGCAACCCGCGCCGGCAGCGTGAACACGACGTGAAAGTAAGGGACGTCCAGCAGTTCTGATTTGCGCTGCTTCATCCATGCCAGCGCCTGCGAGCCCTGGCACTTGGGGCAATGCCTATTACGGCAGCTGTTATAGGCGATCTGGGTGTGGGCACAGTCCTCGCAGCGCATGACATGGCCGCCGAGAGCCACGGTGCGGCAGCTCTCGATTGCCGACATCACCTTCAACTGGCCGAGGCTGACGTGACCTGCATTGGCTTTACGCCAGGCGGGCCCGTGGTCGCGGAAGATATCCGCGATCTGAAGGACGGGGCGAGCCATGATCGCCGTGGCTTATGTCGGCGGCCTGTCCTCCGGTGTCCGCAGCGTGAGCCGATCCAACGGGCTCATGACCGCGCGGATCACGTTGGTGGCCACCTGTGCGTAAAGCGCGGTGGTGTCCACCCTGGCATGCCCGAGTAAAACCTGAATCAAACGGACATCGGTCTTCTCTTCGAGCAGGTGGGTCGCAAAGCTGTGTCGCAATGTATGAGGCGACACTCGCTTTTTGATCCCCGCCCTGTCGGCAGCGACATGAACGACGCGATTGAATTGCCGCGTCGTCAGCGGGAGCAGCGGATCACGGCCCGGAAACAGCCAGACCGAGGGCCGGGCGATGCGATACCAATCGCGCAGCAACTCCAATAGCAGCGGGGAAAGCATTGCAAAACGATCCTTGCGCCCCTTGCCCTGCTCAATGCGCAGCAGCATACGCTCGGAATCGATGTCCGACACCTTCAGGGCCACGACTTCGGAAACCCGCAGTCCAGCGCCATAAGCGGCGCTCAGCGCGGCCTTGTACTTCGGCCCGGGGGCCGCCTCCAGCAGCCGCGCGATCTCCTCCAGGCTCAAAATTACCGGGATCCTGCGCGGCTCCCGTACGAACGTCAGGTGCCTTACCAGCTCGGGGCGATCGAGCGTCACGGTGAAGAAGAAACGCAGCGCCACAACCGAGCCATTGATGCTCGGCGCACCCACGCCGGCCTGCGTCTGATGCAGCTGGAAAAGGCGAAGATCCTCAGGCGTGGCTGTATCCGGCGCGCGCCCGAGAAAGGCTGTGAAAGTCCTGACGTGTCGGATATAGTCATTGCGCGTCTTCTCGACGAAGTTGCGCACCGTCATGTCTTCGATCATGCGCCGGCGCAGCGGGTTGATGGGCTTCTCGCTCATTGGGAGCTCCTGTCTTGAGGTTGGAGTTTGTGAACCCCTCGATCCTCAAGACGGAGCGACCGCCCGTCACCTGTGCTCGTTCAAATAGTTACGGCCGAAGACGTGATCCCCCGACCGCGCCGCCAGCCCCTCCCGCGTGAGCGGGTTCGTTCTTTGACCCTACTCGGAC
>JANLYB010000076.1:0-34926 GCA_031365425.1 Hyphomicrobiaceae bacterium | reverse complement strand
CGGCATCGACAGCGATCTCGAAGCTCCGGCCTATTCCAGAGCCGACGAACACGTTCCGGATCTCGATCCGGATTACCTGTTCAACCGCGACGTGACGCTGGCCATTTTGGCTGGCTTCAAACACAACCGCCGCGTCATGATCCAGGGCTACCACGGCACCGGCAAGTCAACCCACATCGAACAGGTTGCCGCCCGCCTCAACTGGCCGTGCATCCGCGTCAACCTCGATAGCCACGTCTCCCGCATCGACCTCGTGGGCAAAGACGCCATCGTCCTGAAGGACGGCAAGCAGGTCACCGAATTCCGCGAAGGCATCCTGCCCTACGCTCTGCAGACCAATACCGCCCTCGTGTTCGACGAGTACGACGCCGGCCGCCCCGACGTCATGTTCGTCATCCAGCGTGTTCTTGAAGCGTCCGGTAAGCTGACCCTGCTCGACCAGTCGAAGGTCATCCGCCCGAACCCGTATTTCCGCCTGTTTGCCACGACAAACACGATTGGCCTGGGCGACACTTCGGGCCTCTATCACGGCACCCAGCAGATCAACCAGGGCCAGATGGACCGCTGGTCCATCGTCTCCGTGCTGAACTACCTGCCCCACGACGACGAAGCCAAAATCGTGCTCTCAAAGGTCAAGGCCTTCGCCAAGACCGACGCCAAGAAAAAGCAGGTTTCCGCCATGGTCCGCGTCGCCGACCTAACCCGCTCGGCCTTCATGAACGGCGACCTCTCGACCGTCATGAGCCCGCGCACCGTCATCACGTGGGCCGAAAACGCGACCATATTCAACGACGTAGGCTTTGCCTTCCGCCTAACGTTCTTGAACAAATGCGACGAACTCGAACGCCCCGTCGTCGCCGAATTCTACCAGCGCTGCTTCGGTGAAGAACTCCCCGAATCCGCCGCCAACGTTGCGCTAAGCTGAGCCGAAGCATTCGCGGCACCCTCACGCGCCCGATCCCTGCGGCGTAACTGCACTAACGCCGAGCGCCGCCTTTGGTACTTCCTGCGCGCACTGAAATCCGACGGCTTCAAGTTCCGCCGCCAAGTTCCCATCGACCATTACATCGTTGATTTCGCCTGCCTCTCGGCACGCCTCGTCATAGAGTTGGACGGCGACACCCACAGCACAGAAGACGAAATTTCCCGCGACAGGACGAGGCAACAATATATCGAAAACCAAGGCTTCCGCGTCTTGCGGTTCTGGAATACTGACGTGTATCACAACACCGAAAGCGTGATGGACACCATCGTGGCCGCGTTGAAAAAGCGCAACACGAAGCGTTACCTTCGCGGCGAACCCCCACCCCCACCCCCACCCCCGCCCCCGCCCCTCAAGGGGGAGGGGTGAAGTAAGGCCCCATGACCTTCCGCATCGGCGACACCGACTCCAAGCCGTACCTCTTTGACGAAGCCGGCATCATGGCCTTCGCGCATGGCTCGGGCGATATGAACCCGCTCCACCACGATCAGGAAGCGGCAAGCAAATCCCGCTTCAAGAAAATCATTGCCAGCGGCCCCCACATGTCCGCTGTCCTGATGGGCGCCGGCGCGACCATGCTGACCAAAGGACACGATAGCGTCGGGCTCGAATTCACCTTCCGCTTTGAACGCGCCATCCCCGCCGGCACCCAAACCGCCCTGTCTTGGGTCATCATCTCAGTCGAACCACACGCCAAGCTCGACGGCACCCTTGTGCTGTTCGAAGGCGCGATCACCGGTGCAGACGGTAAACGATACGTGTCGGCAAACGGCAAAGCCGTGGTATGGGAAAAGCCGTCCGCCTGACCGCGCGGAAAGTAACAAGGGGGAATTCTCATGTTCACGAAAACCGTCAATCCAACAACGCTCGATAAGGTCGAATTGGGCTTCAGCGGCGTCTTCATGCAACTGCTGACCGGCGACGCACACGGCAACGGCCTCTACGCCATGACGACCATGGCGCCGGGCTCGACCATTCCCGCTCACAGTCACTCGGCCGCCGACGAATTCGTCTATGTCGTCTCCGGCGATTTCGTTGAAGCCGGCGTCAGCCACGGCCCCGGCACTGTGTTTTTCGGGGTTGCGGGCACGGCCCACGGCCCCCATACAACGAAAGAGGGCTGCGTCGTCCTCACTCACTATTCCGCTCCGTTGGATTTCATCCCCGCAAGCTGATTGCCCAAATTTATCCCACGAGAGGTCATGGCCCCGCCACCGCCCACCAAACGCAAGGAATCCCCAGCCGAGCCGTTCAAGCGCGCGCTGGGGCTGACCTGCCGCGCCATCGCTTCCGATCACGAGATGAGCGTCAACTTTGGCCCCGGACAACCCGACGTCCAGGGCCATACCATGCACCTTCCTGAGCCCTCACGGCTGCCGAGCGCCCGCGAAATTGCGGTGCTGCGCGGGTGGGCCGATGGACTGTCATTGCGCGCAGGCTGCCACGACCAGAAGCTTCATAACAAGCTCGCCCCGTCTGCTGGCCAAGCCCGTGCGGTCTATGACGCCATCGAACGCGCTCGCATCGAGGCCGTCGGTTCCAACCGCATGGCCGGCATGGCGCAAAACCTCACCGCGCGCCTGGAAGACCACTACGCCCAGCCCCGTTTTGCCCACATCCAAAGCAAAACTGACGCGCCGCTCGAAGACGCCATCGCCCTCCTCATCCGCGAAAAGCTGACCGGCCAAGCCGTCCCGGTCAGCGCTGAAAACATTGTCCAGTTCTGGCGCTCCAGTATCGAGGGCCGCGCCGCCACGACGCTCGAAAAGATGGCCGCCCTGACCGAAAACCAGGAGGCATTCGGTCGCCTTGCCCGCCAGTTGCTCAAGACGCTCGACCTGACCGCCGACGATAAGATGCAAGGCGACAACGAGGAGTCGGACGAAGAGTCGGACGACGCCTCCGAAGGTGGCGACGCCGAAACCGAACCCGGCGATGAAGGCTCCGATGGCCAGGACCAGCCCAAGGACAGCAGCAAAGAAGACGGCGACATCGGCGAAAACGAGGACATGACCGACAGCGCCGAGTCGGAAGCCTTTGATCGTGACAGCGACGACGAACCCGAGGAAGCCGAAAGCCCCGTCCCCTGGCGGCCCAATCCTTCCGTTCTCGATGACCCGGAACACTTCGGCTACAAGGTCTTCACCCGCACATTCGATGAAGAAATCGACGCCGAAGACCTGGCCTCCCCCGATGAACTGGAACGCCTGCGCGGCTTCCTGGATAAGGAACTGCGCAACCTGTCGAGCGCCGTCGCACGCCTCGCCAACAAGCTGCAGCGCAAGCTGCTGGCCCAGCAAAACCGCGCCTGGGACTTCGACCTTGAGGAGGGCGCGCTCGACGCCGGCCGCCTCACCCGCATCGTCATCGACCCCATGCACGCGCTCTCCTTCAAACGCGAACGCGAAACCGATTTCCGCGACACCGTCGTAACCATCCTGATCGACAATTCGGGGTCCATGCGCGGCCGCCCCATCATGGTCGCCGCCTGCTGCGCCGACATCCTCGCCCGCACCCTTGAGCGCTGCGGCGTGAAGGTCGAAATCCTCGGCTTCACCACCAAGGCCTGGAAAGGCGGACAAGCTCGCGAGCAATGGCTCCACGAAGGCAAACCCGCAGCGCCGGGCCGCCTCAACGACCTGCGCCACATCGTCTACAAGAAGGCCGACAGCCCCTGGCGTCGCGCCAAACGTTCGCTCGCCCTCATGATGCGCGAAGGTCTCTTGAAGGAAAACATCGACGGCGAAGCCCTTGCCTGGGCCCACGCCCGCCTGATCGCGCGCCCCGAACAACGCCGCATCCTGATGACAATTTCAGACGGTGCCCCCGTTGATGACTCGACGACCTCGGTCAACAACGGCAGCTATCTCGAAGTCCACCTCCGCCAGGTCATCGCCGAGATCGAAAACCGCTCATCGGTAGAACTCGTCGCCATCGGCATAGGCCACGACGTCACGCGCTACTACAAGCGCGCCGTCACCATCACCGACCCCTCCGAACTCGCCGGCGCCATGACCGACAAGTTGGTCGAACTGTTCGAAGAAGATCACCGCGCGGACAAGAAGCGGGGGCGCTAACGCGGCTTAGATTTCAGTTCCTCACCTACTCCATGGGCGGGCTTGACCCGCCCATCCAGGGGCCGCACGGATGGGTCTAAGTTTGTCGCCCTGGATGGCCGCCTCAAGGGCGGCCATGGAGTGAGGAAGCTGAGGTGTTTCGATAATGGGGGATAACGAGCGCGCGCAGGGTGACTGCTACGTCGCGAATCGGCCAATGCTAATGTCGGAAAGTAACGGACGGCCTCACAAGCCAATTCTTGTCCGCGCTTTCCGACACTTGGTACCCGACTAAGTCGGCAGATGACCGGATTGAGGTTGCAGCCTCTTTCCGGTCTTTTTGCATTCGGCCCACTAAGGTAGGCGGTTGCCATTTCGGCAACATTCATTTGGGATGAACTGATTCAGAGCGTATCACAATGCGTGATGTATCGATTGCGAGGTTAATCCCCAAGAATGTAGGAAACTTCCTACAAACCCCTGTCACACCCCCTCAAACAAAAAAACCCGCCGCAGCGGCGCTGCGGCAGGCCAAATCTCACGAAACCCTCGATAAAACCTTAAGCCGCTTTGGCGGTGTCGGTAGTCTTGGTCAGTTCCGACTTCATGCGCTGCAAATCGAGCGACAGCGTTTCGCGCTTTGCCTTCATCAGGAACGCATCGAGACCACCGCGATGTTCGACGGTCTTGAGCGCCTGGGCGCATACGCGCAGACGGATCTTGCGGTTGAGCTTTTCGCTCATCAGCGTCACGGTGCACAGGTTAGGACGAAACCAGCGCTTGGTCTTGTTCTCAGCGTGGCTATTGTTCTGGCCAGCGAGCGGCAATTTGCCGGTCAGTTCACAGCGCCGTGTCATGACGTAACTCCAAGAGGTGGATTGCGCCAGACCGTGAGGGCGGCAGCAAATTGAATGGATCAAACGAAATCGCCGCCGGGAGTGACCCAGCGGCTTTCTCGGGCCTTATTACTCACGTCCAGTCCCAATCGTCAAGTCCCCCGCACCTTCTGCCCCGTTGAGCCGAACCCGCCCACTCCACGAGGCGTATCATCGAGCCCGTCCACTTCGACCAAAGCCGCCTGCACCACAGGTGCAATCACCAGCTGCGCGATTCGCTCTCCGCGCCGGATCTCGAAATCATCCTGACCCAAATTCACAAGAATGACCTGCAACTCGCCCCGGTAATCGGCATCAATCGTGCCCGGTGAGTTCAGCACCGTGATCCCGTGCTTGAGCGCCAACCCGGAGCGAGGCCGCACCTGCGCCTCAAACCCTGGCGGCAGCGCAATCGCAAGCCCGGTGGGGATCAACACGCGCTCGCCTTTGCGCAGCGACACAGGCGCATATGCGCCCACCGCCGCGACCAAATCCAAGCCCGCCGCCTGCGCCGTCTGATACGCGGGCAAATCCAAGCCTTCGGCATGCGCCAGCCGCACCACGCGTACCGGAACGCTGCCCTCTAGCGCGCCAACGGTCGCAGATGCAGCCTTTGCCACCCGGCGCTTCCCCCGCCCGGTCATCGGCCAATCTTACTGTCAACAGCCTTGCCGTCCGCCACCGCCGCCGAAGCTGCCGCGACGAGCCGTTCCGCAACCGCTGCCTTATCCAACTCCGGCCAACTCTCGACCCCATCCGCCCGCACGATGTGGACCACGTTGCGGTCCCCCCCCATCACGCCGCCAGCGCCGCCGATCCCGCTGCCATGCGACACGTCGTTGGCGACGATCCAGTCTGCCCCCTTGCTCGCCAATTTCGCCTGCGCGTGCTCGACGACCTTCGTCGTCTCCGCCGCAAACCCAACCACCAGCCGGGGCCGCGCCTTGCCGCCCGTCGCAATCGACTTTAAAATGTCCGGGTTCTCAACGAGCGTCAGCGACGTCCCGCCGCCGCTCTTGCCCTTCTTGATCTTCTGGTCTGCCGCGCCGTCGACTCGCCAATCCGCAACCGCAGCGGCGAAAAACGCAATATCCACCGGCAGCGCCTTGCGCACCGCCGCCAGCATCTGCGCCGCCGTTTCCACGTGAATCACCATGCATCCGGCAGGATCGGCCAACCCGACCGGTCCCGAAACCAGCGTCACCCGCGCACCAAGCTTGGCCGCCGCCGCCGCCAGCGCGTGCCCCTGCTTGCCCGACGACCGGTTGGCGATGTAGCGCACCGGATCGATCGGCTCGTGCGTCGGCCCCGACGTTACCAGCACGTGCTTGCTGGCCAGCGCCCCAACGCCATCCCCGCCCAAAACACCCTCAATCGCCTCTATCAACTGAGGAGTCTCGGCGAGCCGCCCCGGCCCAGCCTCTCCGCGCTCGGCCATCTCGCCGTCTTCCGGCCCGACAACGGTAACCCCGTCCGCCTTAAGCAGCGCTACGTTCCGCTGCGTCGCGGCATGCAGCCACATCCGCGGGTTCATCGCAGGCGCCACGATCACCGGCTTATCCGTCGCCATCAGGACGCAGGTCGCCAAGTCGTCCGCATGCCCGCCTGCCATCTTGGCCAGCAAATCCGCCGTAGCAGGCGCAACCACAATCAAATCCGCCTCGCGCGACAGCCGGATGTGGCCAATCTCGCGCTCGTCATCCAGATCGAAAAGGCTGGTAAACACCCGCTCGTTGGTCAGCGCGCCGACCGACAGCGGCGTCACGAACTCGCACGCAGCCTTGGTCATCACGGCCCGCACGCTGTAACCGCGCTCACGCAACCGGCGGATGAGATCCAGGCACTTGTAAGCAGCGATCCCGCCGCCGATAATCAATACGATGCGTTTCACGGTGACCTTTTCTCGCTCACAAGATTGGCGCGCGATGATAACATAACCTAATCTGCGGTTGCCTCATTTGTGGCACTGGCTTGTGATTGTTGGTGAAAATCGTGTTGGTTTTGGAGCGGGTGCGTGCGTTTGAAGACTACCATGGCTGACCAATTTCGCCGGGCAGCAGCGTCTGGCCTGCTCGCCGTCGCAGGCGCGCTAACCCCGCTTTCGCCTGCCGTGGCCGCCCCGCCGTCGCTGGACCCCATCAACGACTGCTTCAGTGAGGACCTGTCCCGCCGCATCCCCGCCTGCTCGGCCCTCATCGGCTCATCCGGCTTGAACGATTCCGACCTTGCCCTTGCTTACTCCGCCCGTGCCCTCGCCTATTCCGTCCAGGGCCGCTACGACCAGGCCATCCCCGACTACGATCAATCGCTCGCGCTCGACCCCAATTCGGCCATCGCCCTCAATAATCGCGCTTGGGCCTATTTCAAGTCGGGCCAACCTGAACGCGGCTCGACCGACGTCGAAAAGGCCCTCGCTCTGCTCCCCGATAGCCCGCATACACTCGACACCCGCGCCCATATCTACCAATCGCGCGGCGACCATCGCAAAGCCCTGCGCGACTACGAAACCGCCATGCGCTACGGCGGCACACACATTGTGAAACTCTACCAATGCGGCCTCCAGGCCCATGCGCTGTACGACGGAGAAATCGACGGCCTCTACACCAGCGACATGCGCAAGGCACTTGAAGCCTGCGTCGCGACGACGGGTTGCGATCCTCTCCCCGCCGATGAAGAATGCCGCAAGATCACCTCCTGATCCCATCAAGTAAGCCGACCGAAAGGCCCTGAAATGCGCGTGTTTCCGGCGATTTTCGCCACCCTTGCCTGCTTGACCGCCGCCAGCATCACTGCAACCGCCCATGAAGCCTCGAACGCCGGCGTCACTGTCGCCCATCCCTGGGCACGCGCGACGCCGGGCGGCGTCACCAACGGCGCGGCATACCTCGAAATCAAGACCGCCGATGGCGTCACGGACCGCTTGATATCCGCCTCCTCGCCGGTTGCCGGTCGCGTTGAACTTCACACCCACATCAAGGACGGCGAGGTCATGCGCATGCGCCGCGTCGACAACCTCGCCCTCAAGCCCGGCACGTCCGTGGTTCTCCAGCCGTCGGGCGGCCACGTCATGCTGATGGATCTCAAAGCTCCCCTCAAGGAAGGCGATCTGGTCAAGCTGATCCTCACGTTCGAAAAAGCCGGTCCCCTTGAAGTCGAAGCCACCGTCGAACCCATCGGCGCGACCGGGCCTCACGGCTTAGCCCATCAACCCAGCCAAAGCCCCGCCCCCGACCACAGCGCCCACAAGCATTGACGGGCGCTAGCCCGCAATACGAGCAGGATGCGTCCCGCGCTATTTCAAAATGATGATTGATCAACGTCTTGCGGCGCGCTCAGGCCTGTTGACCTGCGCGACCGCTTATTCGGCAGCAACGCTGCGCTCGTCGTACTGTGGTTCGCTGGCCAGATCCTCGACCCGCAAGCTCAGCGCCTGAGCCACCTTCCGCAGCACGAGCAAGGAGGCATTGCCCGCCCCGCGTTCGAGTTCGGCGAGATAACGTTCCGATACGCCCGACGATTCGGCGAGTGCACGACGTGACATGCCGAGGCGCTGCCGCTCTTGCCGCACCCGCGAGCCGACGGCCCGGAGATAGGCTTCCGCAGCGGGAGCATCACCCCGGCGCATGTCAGAAAATGGTTCTGTTGAGTTTGGCATGTTAGCACTAGCAATACAGCAAATGTTGCACTGCGCAAATACCCAATAGGGTGGGTTAATTTTTTTTGGCGTGCCGAACCCGGGCTGGGACCAGAATTCGCAGGCTCAGCCGAGGGCCATCAGCCACCCGAAGCAAACTGCACATATTTGGTTCAAAAGCGGCCAGCTGTGCGCCAAGCGTGCACGCTGCTGCCTCGATTTCATCCTTTTCGCACGTCGAAGCATCGCCGGGTCGCTGCTGAGCGTCCATCGAGAAAAGCTGCGACTTTTTGTTTGCCTCCAGGCTCACACCGTTCCTTGACATTTTACCTCCGGTTTACGAAGGTACCTGCGCGAAAGCGCCGCGGACCAGCGCAAAAAACAAATCAAGGTCCAAGTCTGGGGAGTGACGCGAGCCGGAGCCGTGCGTAAGCATGCTCCGGTTTGTTGTTTTTTGGGCCTCTTGCGTCCATCCCCTCGTCCCCATGTGCCACCTGCCAGTGCAACAAAAAAGCCCCGCATCGCTGCAGGGCTTTCGAGTGATTGTTGATGTCTTCGCAACAAGGGGGCTGACCTTCTTCAGGTCGGCCACCTGAAGACCATCAGTATTTGAAGATGTCGCGCTTGTGAGTTTCGGGAACCAGCAGGACGCCGATGACAACGGTCATCAGGGCCACGACAACCGGGTACCAGAGGCCGTAGTATATGTCGCCTGTCTGGGCGACCATCGCGAACGACGTAGCAGGCAGCAGACCACCGAACCATCCGTTACCGATGTGATAAGGCAGCGACAGACCCGAGTAACGGATGCGAGTCGGGAACAGCTCGACGAGCGCTGCAGCCATCGGGCCGTACACCATCGTCACATAGATGACGAGGATGGTCAGGATGCCGATCAGCGTCAGCTTCTGCGAATCCCAGATGTCGAACATCTTGGCAAAGTTTGCGAGGCCGGCCTTGGGGTCGATCTTGATTTCGACCTTGGCTTCTTTCAGCTTCGCAGCGGCGTAGTCGGTCTTTTCAAGACTAGCCGTGAGCAACTTACCAAAGTCTTTGTCCGCAGCCGAGATTGGCTCTGCTTCGCCGACCTTCACAGTGGCAACCGTACCAGCGGGCGCGCCTTGGGTCGTGTAGTTCACGCCGGCCTTCGCAAGTGCCGATTTGGCGATATCGCAAGGCTTGCTGAACTTCGCAGTACCCGTCGGGTTGAACTGGAACGAGCAGTCATTGAGGTCGGTGAGAACGATCACTTTCGTGGTCTGCTGAGCGCGATAGGTGCCAGGGCTTGCGACCTGGGTCATCAACGTGAACAGCGGGAACAGCGTCAGTGCGCCGATCAGGCAGCCAGCCAGAATGACGGGCTTGCGGCCGATTTTGTCAGATAACGAACCAAACACCAGGAAGAATCCGGTGCCGAGAGTCAGCGACCACGCGATGAGCACGTTCGCCGTGAAGTTGTCGATCTTCAGAATGTTCTGCATAAAGAACAGCGCGTAGAACTGACCCGTGTACCAGATCACGGCCTGACCGGCGACGAGGCCGAACAGGGCAAGCAATGCGATCTTAGCATTGAAGAAGCCCCAGATCACCGAGATCGCGACGAACGCGATGCCGATTGCCGCGGCGACAGTGCCGTTCAAGAAGCCCGAATAGAACGCGACAAGAAGGGCTACGGGAGCGATCAACAGCACAAGTGCGTTGCGCGGCTCCCCGAAGGCTTCGCTGAGCGGGGCCTTGGACTGAGCGCCCTCTTCCTTCATTTTCTTGAAGGCCGGACTTTCGTTCATTTGGAGGCGGATATAGAGCGAGATCAGCAGCAAACAGATCGAAGCGAGGAACGGAATGCGCCAGCCCCAAGCCTTGAAGGCGTCGACCATTTCCGGCTTGCCGATGTCGGGGCCCACCGTGTTGAGCACGACCTTGCCGTCCCTGACCAGCTCCGTCATCGGGTAGTTGGCATTGACGTAAATCTGCGTGAACATGATCACGATCAGCGACAGCAGCAGCCCGAGGGTTGCCGTGGTCTGAATGAACGAGGTGAAATAGCCACGCTGATTCTGTGGAGCGTGTTCGGCAACGTAGATCGCCGCGCCGCCGTATTCGCCGCCGAGCGCAAGACCCTGGGCCATACGAAGTGCGATGAGAGCGATCGGAGCAGCCGTACCGATCGATTCGTAGCTGGGCAGACAGCCGACGAGGAATGTCGAAAGACCCATGATCAGAATGGTGATGAGGAACGTGTACTTACGGCCAATCATGTCGCCGAGACGGCCAAAGAACAGCGCGCCGAAGGGGCGAACGAGGAAGCCGGAAGCGAATGCCAACAGTGCGAACACGTTGCGCGTTGCTTCGGGGTAGGCCGAGAAGAACTGCGCACCGATAATGGCTGCAAGCGAGCCATATAGATAGAAATCGTACCATTCGAAGATGGTACCTGCGGACGACGCAATAATAACCTTGCGCTCTTCGGCCGTCATGGGGCGCTTTCGCGCCTCATATTCGGGAAGTGTTGTCGTGCTTGACATTCTTGGAGCTCCTCCTTGAGCCGTGTCGAAGTTTTTTGATTTTGGGCATAAGGCTGTGGCGGGACGGACGCACTACGAGGCTGTATTCCCCCGCTGCGATCTTCCACCAGGCAGCACCGGCAAACGCCGGGCTCCTGAGCACACTTCCTTGGACCCCTGATAGAATGGCGATTTCGCCATCCTTCAATATGTTCTTTTTATGGTCGCACCGTGTCGGCACGAAGCCGCATCCTAGTAGGTCATGCTACTGGCGTCGATATTTCCGTTGATTGACTTTCGTCTACAAAGAAAGAGTTGCGCAGCCTTCACTGCCCCGTAAGAAGGCACTGTCACCGGTGGTAAATACCACTGTGTACCGCGCAGTTTTCATCCTGCGCCAAGATTGGACTAGGCGAGGATTCCAATGAACCCAAACGGCCCCGGAGTGCATGCCACTCTCCACAAGAGGCGCGGTCTCCTTGTTGTCGTTTTAGTCGCGGTCTTCGGCATCGGCTTGCATCTGCTCGCCCCGACGTTCAACGGCATCAAGCTGTCGGGTCTGCCATTGGGGTACTGGATCGCCGCCCAGCTTGGCCCTCTGATGCTGGCAGTGCTGCTCGTCTGGCTTTCAAACCGCAAGGCACCGACGTGACCAACGCCAAGGCTATCCATTCCCATGCTCGCGATACTTGGCTCTTGGCGAGCGCCGCAGCCGCCGGCTGGTGCACCGCCGCCCTGCTCGTCGGCGTCACCGGAGTCCTGATCGCCCAAGGCCACGACGGCCTCGCTTACACGCTCGGCGTGTCCGGTGCCGTCTTTCTCTGGGCCGCCCTCTTTGTTCCCGCGATGGCAGGTTCGCCCGGAGCGGCAAGCATCGCGGCCTACCTGTCCGCCCGCCACGCCAGTCCCGCAACGGGCGTGCTCTCAAGCCTCGTCCTGCTGACAGCGCTTGCCGGCCTGCTCGCTGCCGAACTCACCGCACTCGCAGGTGTCCTCGGCCTCGCGGGGCTCGCAGCACCCCTTGCTCTCCCCGTGACGATCGCAGTCGCAGGTGCCGGATTTGCGTTGGCAGCGAGCGGACGCGCCGGAACAAGCGCTGCCGCCATTTTCGCAGTACTCGTTGCGGTTGTCTTGCTCACGACGCTTGTCGCGGTGTCCTATCGCGACGGACCCGGCGCCCTCGTCTCTATCCCCGCCATGGGCGGCATCGCCGAACTCGAACAGGCGCTGCTTGAAAAGCGCATCGCCGACCCAGCCACCTTTAAGCCCCACGCCGTCCCCTTCCTGCGCACCGATGCACTCAACTTTGCGATGCTCATCGTTTGCCTCAGTCTCGGTCTCGCTATGCTGGCCAGCCCGCGTGTGGCCCAAGCCTCTGCCAATCCGTCCCCGTCAGACAAGCTCCCCAGTCGCGCCCTCCTCCTCGTAATCGGCATCCTCTTGCTTCTGCCGCCTCTGGCTGCCGCCGCCAAACGTGCCCTGTTGGCTCTGTTTGGCACAGGCGTTCGCCCGGCAGCACTGCCTGACTGGATGACCGCCTCCCTTCAAGCCGGTCTGCTCCAGATCTGCGGCTCCGCGAGTGCGGATCCGGCAACCCTCGCCAAAGCCTGCGGTAAAGGCGTGGGCCCGCAAGGCCTGATGCGTTGGCACGAAGCGGTCTTTGCCTCCGATGCCCTTCTGTTCGCAGGCATCCAGGCAGCAGCCCCCGCCGCCACGATTCTGATCGCCGTCATTGCGGCCCTCACCGTGATCGCCGCGCTTTGGACGGCCCACCGTATCGCGAGTCTCGTCATCGGCGTCTCAGCCGCCCAACTCTCGACGCCGGCTCTTTCCAAGCCGCTTGCCCTCCTCATCTTGCTCGCGGCCGCCCTCATCGCTTACGCCAAGCCCGCCGATACCGTGACTTTGATGACCTGGTCCGCCTCGCTGGCCGCAGCAGCTCTCGCCCCTGCCATGCTGGCAGCCATTTTCGCCAGCAAGCCGAGTGCCCTCGCCGCCAACGCCGCCATCCTCGTTGGTGCAATCACTGCCCTGGCGATGATCCTCGCGACCCGCTACGCCCCTCTCGAATTAGCCTCCTGGACGAACGCACTGGCGTCCGCCCCGCCTGCCGTCGCACGCAAGCTCTCAACCCTTCAGGACGCCTGGGCCGCAGCAGCCGACGGTCCCGGCAAAGACGCCCTCCTCGCCCAAGCCGAAAAGCTCGCCCGCGACAATCTCAATTGGTTCGGCGTGAAGCCGGTATCGGTTGGAATTTTCGGACTGGTTCTCGGCGGAATCGTCGTGCTCGCAGGCGCCGTGGGGGCGTCACTCACGCGCGGCAAGGCCAGTAAATGAATTCAATCCAGCAACCGGAAAGTGCCAGAAACGGCAGCAGGACTACCGGCAGTACCCCCGAGTTGGACGCCGTCCGTTGCGCTCGACGAATACTTGAAACAACTTGAGCCGTCTGCCATTGCGCAATGCAATATGTCGCAGAAGGCGCTATCAAGTCTCAGAGATGTTGAGCCTAAACTTGATCGCAACCGTTGTCTGGTCGTGGTAAGCTATTGTTTCAAGCAGAACCAAAGTTAATCCACGTCAGTCGAACCTCACATCTCGTTCGAACATTGTGTGATTAACCAACTTGGTTAATTACCTCTTTTCCATTTCTCCTTCGTGTGCAGTTTGCCTCTAGGGCCAGCACGATTGCTGGTGCAACTGATGTGCTTGAGAGGGAGAATTCTTCATGGCATCATTCTTGAGATCTGGCCTGAAAACGAGCGCTGCGGCGCTGGCCGCATTCTTCCTGCAGTCCGCCGCCGTGATGCTGCTGTCGGCAGCTCCGGCACAAGCTGAAATGCTCTCCTTCTGGGAAGGTGACAATGACAAGCCGAGCGTCACGGGCAACAGCCGCCGCGCCTCATCTAAGCGTCGCCTTCCTGCCGAATACGCTGATAGCGAAAGCGATGCCCCCGTCGCCCGCAAATCGAAGAAGCACGTCGCAAAATCGGTTGACGACGGCGGCGAAGCGCCCGCCCCCCGCGCCAAAAAGCGCAACGTTCGAGTTGCTAGCCTTGGCGGGAACGACGGCGACTACGATCCCCGCCCCTCGCGCAAAAGCCTCTCGGGCGGCGGCGGTGGCATCACTTGGGCCGCGTCCAGCAGCTGCTTGAACGGCACCCTTGCGAGCATCGTCCAGGAAGTCGCCTCGCAATACGGCTCGCTCACCGTTTCCTCGACCTGCCGTGACCACGGCCACAACGCTGCCGTCGGCGGCGCCAAGAAATCGCAGCATCTGACCGGTGACGCCGTCGACTTCCGCGTCCACGGCAATGCGTCCGGGGCGCTTGCGTTCCTGCGCAACCACGGCTCGGTCGGCGGCTTCCATCACTACGGCGGTGGCCTCTTCCACATCGACACCGGTGCCAAGCGCACCTGGTAAGCGCACGGGTAATGGTTCGTCCCAGGCTCTCCCAGCGACGGGAGGGTTTGGGCTCGTTACTTGAGTTCGAAAGAGAGCGTTTCTGTCTTGGTGCCGATGACGTCGCAATCCTCGTTGCGCTCGGGCTTTTGGCCCCGTAGCACGAGTCGCGTCCCGTCGCCTTCGGCCACGCCGGAGACGGGATAAGTCACCACGCCACAGCGCTTGGAGAAGGTCGTCGCCTCTCCAACATACGTCGTCGGACCCATCTGTTTGCCGACAAACAGCGGCGTCCCAGACGCGATCCCAAGACTTTCGAGGCCGGAGCGGGGCTTTTCGTAGATAATCTTCACCGTCTCGCCCTCCTGCACCACGTTCATCGCGGAACTGTTGTGCGACCAGGCAACCGCCCCAGCCCCTGCAACGGCCCCAGCTCCAACCCCCGCCGCTGCTGCCGCTACCGGAACCGCCGCAGTGGCACGGGGCACGCTGGTGTCCGTAGTCTGGCTCGGTGCTATGCCCGGCGAAGCCGTCGCAGCGTCATTGGATTGCGACGGCTTCCGGTCAAGTGGAGCCGCCGCTCTCGTCTCGCGCGGAGCATTGCGTGGGGAAGCGTCGCCATCACCACCACCACCTGCTCCTCCTCCTCCGCCGCCGCCCGTGGCCGGTCGCAGGATCTGCTGCAACGCCGGAGGTTGTCCGCCGTCTCCAGTTCCCCCTGTTTCAAGCGGAGCGTTCGTTGCCGCAAGCGGGGCGTTGTTGGTCAGCGGCGCGTTTTGCTTCCCCGTTGCGTTACCCGTCCCGGCGGCAGGCGACAGCGCCGCTGGCGTCCCCGCTTGCGACCCAGTTGTCCCAGCTGGCAGCGGCAGCGCCGGTTTCAAGGGCTGCGCCTGGAGTGGTTGTGGTCCCGTTGTTACATTCGGTTTGGGTAGCGCAGGTGTCGTCGCGGTCGGTTGCACGGTCGTCGGATTGAGCGTCAACGGTTTTGCCGGAACTTGCAGTTTCAAGGGGCTGCTCGTCGTCTTTATGGCTTCACTGGGCGAAACTTCCGGCTTGGGCGGCACTGCAGCCTTATTCAGCGGTTGCTGAATGCTGCATATTTTACCTGTTGCGTCACACTTCTTAACCGGCGCCTCACTTTTTGCCGCGCTCTTGTTCGTTGCGGCAGGTGCAGCGGGCTTCGTAGTGTGGTGGTGCGACGCCCTGTAATCTAAATACTTGCGCTCTGCCGGCTGTTGAACCGGCTTTTTGATCGGCTGCGCGTACCGCACGATTGGCCGGTAACGCTGCTGCTGGGCGCGCGCCGCCTGCGCCCGTCTGATCGCCTCGATCTGTAGAGGTGTCGCAGCCGTCGTCGGCGGTGGCGCAAAGCAAACCGAAACGGGAATGATCGATAACAACATCAAAAATCGTGGGCGTCGCGATTGAAAATGCATCGGGTACTCCCTTGGAACACACCCTTGGGTTCAAGATTTAGCGCCGGCACTTTTGACGGGTTCGGGGGCAATCACATTGCAGTCGGGTTCGAGAAACACCGGCTTGATGTCCTCTTCGGCGGTGTAGCCCTGTGCTTTCACCTGTGTATTGAGCCGCTGCGTGTCGATGCGGCAATCGACCGACAGCATGCGGCTCACGGGGCCCGACGATCCCGATGATTCGACGTTTGCTTCATAGCGCACGGTGATCGGCAGATCGGGGTGCTTGATAATGTCGTTGACGACTTGCCGCCAGCTAGGTGCGCCATCCTCCTTGGCAATGAACATCGTCTCGCGCCGGATCGACTGTCCCGGGTCGAGCGTTTCGACCCCGGCGTTGCCTTTGATGCAATACCAGCGATCACCGCACTTCTGATCGGTAATCTCGACGATGTGGACCGGCTTGAATGCAAATGCTTTGCCGTCAAGCGTGAGCGTGACGCTTTCCATTGAGATGCGTGCACGCTGCCCTGGCTCCGTGCGGTGGCTGAACACGACCGGCATGACCGTCACCGTTACCGCCGTATCGACCCATTTCAGCGAAGCTCCCGGTGCCTCGAGCCTGATGGGTGCATCTTCCAGCGAGCGGAAATGGATGTGCTGCGGTGGCAACAGCACGACGTCGGCCCCACTGGAACCGCCGCTCCTCCGGCCGTTGATGTCGAGCACGGCGAATGCAGCCGTGCTGGCAACCGCCAAACCAGCCGCGAGGGTAACCGACTTGCACAACAGGCCCACTTCGCGCGTCTTGTTGATGGCCGCCACCACTTCCGCCGGTGCGTTGCCAGAGACGTTGAGCACGCTGACCGACCGCAGATAAGCTGGCAAATCGGCGATCCCAAGCCGGGGATCGATCATCACCGGCAAGACTTTTCCCGCCGGTGACGGAAATCGCTCCTTCGCAAACTGAATTTCGGTCATCACAAATTTGCCCGGCGCCAAAGCATCTTGGCTCGCCAGCAACACGAAGCGGTCGGAGCTCTCGATCCAACGGTGGATCTTGTCGATGTAGTCGGCAGACCCGGGAATGCTGTTCACGTCGAAGAAGACGGAGTGGCCCGCGTTGACAAGCGCCTGAGCAATCTCCTCTGCAATACCCCGCTGCTGGTGCGCGTAGCTGAGAAAGATCCGTAACCGTGAGCAGGACCGAGGCAAAAGCTTCGTCAGCATCACTCAAATTCCAGAAATGGAAAATGGATCGTGCCAAAATAGAGAAAACAGTGCGCTTTGGTAGCATGCGCGCGTTGGCCGGCGCAAGATTGGTCTGACCGGGCTGGTTTGTCAGATGGCCTACCTTACTCCCCGCCACGCGTGTTGATTTCAACCACTTCGAACGCGGCCAGCGCGCGCGCAACAGCCGCCGCCGGACGATCCGTTGTGTAGAAATTTCCAAGTACCAGAACGTCCATCTGCGTGCGCAGAAAACACGAGATTGCCTCGCGCGGATGCGCTACGACCGGTTCCTGCTTGTTGAAGCTCGTATTCAGCAGAATCGGCACACCCGTCAGCTTGCCGAAAGCCTCGATCAACGCGTGATAACGCGGATTGGCCGCCCGTTCGACGGTCTGAATGCGCGCCGTGCCATCGACATGCACTGCGGCGGGAATACGGGCAGCCATGCCGGGCCGCACACGTGGCGCGAGCGTCATGAACGGATCGGGCTGATTGATCTCGAAATACTCTGCCGCATGCTCGGCCAAGACGGACGGCGCGAATGGCCGGAATGCTTCACGGAATTTGACCCGCTGGTTGATCGTGTCGCGAACGCCGGGCGATATCGGCGACGCCAGGATCGAGCGGTTGCCGAGAGCGCGCGGGCCGATCTCATAGCGGTCCTGAAACCAGCCCACGATCCGCCCGTCCGCCAGATCCTGCGCCACCTTCCCGGTCAATGCCCCGTCTTCGAGCCGTTGATAGTTCATGCCAGCTGATCGCAAAGCCGCCTCGATCACCTCATCATTATAAGCCAGCCCGTAATAGGCGTGCGTCATCTCCATCCGTCGCGGTTGACCAAGGGTTTGGTGGGTGTGATACAGCGCGC
The DNA here is from genome assembly GCA_031365425.1 of Hyphomicrobiaceae bacterium. Lineage (GTDB taxonomy): Bacteria > Pseudomonadota > Alphaproteobacteria > Rhizobiales > Hyphomicrobiaceae > JANXVY01. The sequence goes on along the minus strand of JANLYB010000076.1, from coordinate 16,956 downwards.
TGCCGAGCGGCGCGCCGGTATCGGAAGCGCACGGCGGCACCCAGATCCGGTCAAAGCCAGATTCAGCAACGAGCCGTGCATTGGCCACGCAATTGAGCGCCACCCCGCCGACGAAGCAGAGGTTCCGCGACGGAAAGCGTTGACGCGCCGCATTCGCGACATGAAGGATCACGTCTTCGGCAAGCGCTTGCAAAGCGAACGCGAGATCCTTGTGATGGTCGCTGAGCGGCGCATCCCGCACCCGCGGCGGCCCGAATACGTCGAAGAACTTTTGCTTGAACGGGCGTATCATCCCGTACCGGTCATAATCGAAATAGCTCATGTCGACGCGGAACTGGCCGTCCGGCGTCAGCGTGATCAGTTTTCGCATTGGCCCGGCGAGCCGGTCGGTTCCTAGCGCCGCCAGCGCCATCACCGTGCCTTCTTCAAACACCTCAAAGCCCAGATGCCGCGTTATGAGCGAGTAGACCATGCCGAGACTGTCGAAGAACCCGCCGTACCATCGACGCTTGAGCCGGTTTCCTTCTCCAGTGAAAACGCTGGTCGAGCTATCGTCGCCAAACCCGTCCATGACGATGACCGTCGCATCCTCGAACGGCGACACGAAAAACATGGCCGCATGCGATTCATGATGGCCGGTGCTAATGATCGTTGGCAGCCGCTGCCATGGAAAATATCGCTTCAACCCCAAGCGCAGCAGCGTGTTCATGATAACGACCGCACCGTCTTGCGCGGGATTGGCGCTGGTGCGGGCCAGATTGAGGCTCGCCGGAAAGCGCCGGAATGCCGCCCAGGCGAAGGTGCGTCTCAGCCGCCGTTCGTCCCACGGCGTTGTGATGGTATCGATGCTGGAAAGGCCGGCCCCGTCAGCGCCGAACATGGCTTCCAGTGACCGCCGCGGGAACAGCAGCGTATGCTTCGTGCGGTCGTGGCGCTCCTCTTCCAGCACCGCGACGATATCGCCATCTTCGACCAGAGCAGCGCCTGTGTCATGGGTCCAGGTGACTAACCCTAAAATACGCATCGTGCGCCGCTGCTGCCTCTCGTTTGTGCGTCGTCAGTTCAGCACCGTAGATGCAACGCGCAACGAACGTCAACGCCACCAATTGCGCCGCGTAATCCGTTCCCTGCCAGCTCCTACTTCGGCCTGACCGTTATCTTGGCCTCGTCCGGCCGTCCGCGAATGGCAATGACTTCGCGCGCAGCCTCGGCATCGGGCGGCTGCTCGCCCTGAACCGAAATCTCACTTAGCGGCGACGTCGCCGTAACATTGAAATGCATGACACTCGTCACGAGATCGACGTTGCCGTCAAATCGCAACCGGCTGCTGCCCGACATTGCCTCGACCTGATCGAATGCGAGCACGCCGTTGGTCGAGGAAGCCATCGCCTTGAACGGCGCAAGGCTGGTCGCCGTCTTGCAGCCGTCGCCCTTTTCGCTCTCAGCCATCGCCGCCAGTTCCGGCAACGTGCACGTCGCTGCTCCGCCGCTTGCCATATCGACTTGGATTTGTCCGTTCAGCCGGCTCAGGAGGTCCATCCCGGCCCGTCCGCTTCCCTTGAAGTCGAACTGCACCTCGCCCTTGCCGCGCAGCATCGGCGTTCCCGCCAGCGCCGTCGTCAGTTCGCCCAGTTCGACGTCTTCGATGCGCCCGTGCGCGGTATAGTTCGGCGTCGTCGCTACACCCTGGATAGTGATCTCCCCCTCGGCAATTCCCCCGCCGGGCAGGACCATATCCGCCAGATTGAACAACATTTGCCCGTCGCGAAGCGCAAGGCTCGCCGCACTCCGGCCGGCCTTGAAACTTCCGATCGTGACCGTTTCCGCCGACACCCGCAAATCGGCATCGAGCGCCCCGATCAACGGCAGTGTCAGGTCGCGCGACGCTTTCAAAATCCCGACCAGCGACTTGGGGCTAGCGGGCACGGGTGCCACCGCAGTCGCGCTTTCGGATTGAAGATAGGACCCCAGTTCGACATTTTGGAACGCCAAGGTCCCGGCAACCGCTGGCCGCCCCGATCCGAAATTCAACGTCAGGGCACCGTTGCCGGCGTTGCCATCGATCTCGAACGTGCCCTTCTGGAACGCGAACGTCTGCCCAATCCACTCCGCACTGCCGTGGGCTGCAAAGTTCTTAAGCCCCGGTCCGCTCGGCCAGACATGCCCGAGCCACCGCGCCACCGACCGCACATTGGGGATAGTGACATCCGCGGCCGGCGCAATCAGTTGCAAGCCTTGCCCCAGCTCAATCCGTCCCTCCACGCTGACATTCACCGGCCCGCTTTGAAGTTGCGCCTTGAGCGGCATCCGCGCGCTGCTGCCGCGTCCGATCCGCGCCCCCAAGGTCGCATCGACATTCATCGCTTCGCCAGCAAACTTGAATGAGCCCTTGATCCGCACCGCCGTCTTACGCTTGACCGTAATGTCCGCGCTGACGTTCTCGAGCGTATCCACCCGTCCCCCGTCAGATTTGAGCAACACCGTGCCGTCGCGCACCGTCAGCGTTTCAAACGCGGCGTCCTCAAGTGCGTTCGTCAGGGGAGAATTGGCCATCAGCGGAGACTGCAGCGGTGATCCCGTTTCAGACGCTGAGTCCTCGATGGGTTGCGGCGATAGCTCCAGCTCAATGACCGGCTGCTTCAAAGCCAGCCGCGCACTGCCGCCCTTGAGCAGCGCCGCCAGCGCATCCGCCGTCCGGGCCTGCCCCGACAGCGCGGGTGGCACCGAAAGCGTGCCCGATACGATGGTCAAGCGCGGTTGTTCGCTGACCACGATAAGCTCAGAAATGACCATGGCATCCTGCGACGGTCGCAAAAGGTAAGACGCCCGGAACGCAAGATCGTCGAGCAGCAGCGGCGAAAATAGAGCAAGCCCGACGCCCGCCAGCACGACGGCAAACGTGAGCGCCGCCCGCATCTGGTGCAGCCGCCGCAACGCAAATCGCACGACCGCGCGCACCCGCCGCACGCCGCGCACGACGATGGATGGCCTTCGTAAGATGTCGTCGTCGTGCCGTGATGGATCGATGCGCTGCACGCTATTCCCTTAAGTGATGGCCGCAGCCCCGGCCAATCGTAAAGCCTCCAGCCTGCCCATGGAAGGGCCAAGCGCACACCTCCCACACCTCAGTCACGTACATTGTAAGCGCCCTTAAATTCTCAGATCTGGTCATGCTCTGCTGATTTTGATGATTTATTAGACCAAACCCATGTAAATACGAGCAATATGCTTTGCTGGCGTTGGCCAGGTTCTGAGTGTACGGGCGAATTTTGTAGTGGGATGGAATGAGGCAGGCGTTCGTTATCGGTGGAACTTCGATCGCAGCCGGTGAACGGCGGCTGGTCGATTTGCCGGTATCGAAGCTATCGAACCACACCCCTGTGACGCTTCCCGTCCACGTCGTTCACGGCGCGCAACCCGGCCCCACGATGTTTATCTCCGCCGCCATCCACGGCGACGAACTGAACGGCGTCGAAATCATCCGGCGCGTTCTGCGCACCCTCGCCCCGGCCAGCCTTGCTGGCACGATGCTCGCGGTCCCCATCGTCAATGCCTACGGCTTCATCGGCCGCTCGCGGTATCTGCCGGATCGCCGCGACCTGAACCGCTCGTTCCCCGGCTCCCGCGACGGTTCGCTCGCCGCGCGCATCGCCAACCTGCTGCTGACCGAAGTTGTCGCTCGCTCACAGATCGGCATCGACCTGCACACAGCCGCAGTCCACCGTGTCAATCTCCCGCAAATCCGCTGCGAATTCCAAAAGCGCCCGCGCTGCCGTGAACTCGGTGTCGCGTTTGGCGCCCCCGTCATCCTGGAGAGCCACGAGCGCAATGGCTCGCTGCGCAAGGCCGCCCGTGAAATGGGCGTTGACGTCCTGGTCTACGAAGGCGGCGAAGGTCTCCGTTTCGATGAATTCGCGATCCAAGCCGGTGTCGATGGCATTGCGGGCGTCATGCTGAACGTCGGCATGTTGGAGTTGCCCGACGGCGTTGAACCACCCCAGCCGCAGCAGCCGATCTTTGCCAACTCATCCGCTTGGGTTCGCGCCCCCGAGGGCGGCATTTTCCGCACCAACAAACGCATCGGCGGCGCGGTCAACGAAAACGAGCTGATCGGCTACATCGCCAACCCGTACGAAGACGCCGACGTGCCGGTCATTTCCGCCCGCCGAGGCATCATCATCGGCCGCACGACCTTGCCCATCGTCAACTTGGGCGACGCTTTATTCCACATCGCGTGGTCAGGCGACTTCGCATCCAAACCCTCGAAAGGGTCGAAGGTGGCACCCGAGCCCGTCATGGACGAAGACGAAATCCTCTGACCCTTCGTCACTTGTTCTTGAGTACTTGTCCGCGGATTTCCCCGTTCGGAAACTTCGAGGTATGGAGGTTGATGTAAAGCCGCCCCATCGCGAGATCGGCCGCTTGAGCATCCGACAGTCCCGCGGTTCCGGTGAACGGGCTCTTGAACGACGCAATTGGGATCATCACGCCTGCATTCGTGCCCACTTCGGCCGGGCCATGGAAGTGCGCCGCCGTCGCGTCACCCGACAAACCGGCATAACTTCCCTTCCATTCCAGCTGCTTGCTCACCGTATCGAACGTCAAGGCGACGCTGCCGGTACCTGTGCTGGCCGCCGGCGGAACCTCGCTGGCTCCCTTCAGTTCGGCTCCGTACGAAATAGTGTCGGCTATGGCCGGGCAGGCAGTGGCAAGCGCCATTCCCGCGATCAGCAAATACGCACACCGCATCATCATATTGCACACTCCACTTCGTTAAGCGGCAGCAGCCATGCTCCGCATGCTTTCTACTTTGTCGCGCAATACGTCCCTCTGGCGCAAAAGCGGAACCAGCTCCAAAGCAGGTTCGCGCAACTGCCCGATGACGTCGTCATATTGCTGGAGGATCAATTCCTCGCCCTCCACGAATGCGGGAATGGTCGTCGCGGTCAAACCAGTCAGCATGGAGCGGATATCGATAACCGCGCGATTGATCGTCGACATGATCGACTGCGATTGATCGACAGCAGTCCCATCGACCGCCAGCAACTGCTCGATCTCGGAAATCGCGCTGTTGCGTAGAATGACCATCTGCCGGAACAGTCCGCTCAAATCGCCGTCCTGCGAAACTGTAACAGCTTCATCATACCCATTCCGGCTGTCGATCAGCGTCTGATGCAGCGCCCGGAGCGGTTCTGAAATATCGATCTTGACTACATCCATCACAAACTCCTCGCGGTCTCGAATGCGGCCGGCTCAGGCCGCGCTCTTGCGCGCCTTGTATTCGAAGAACAACGCCTGACTGATAACCGCCTTCACCATGTCCGATTGAAACGGCTTGTTGATGAGAAAGGCCGGTTCTGGCGGCCGTCCAGTGAGCAGCCGCTCGGGAAAAGCCGTAATGAAAATGACTGGCACTTCGAACGAGGCTAGGATCTCGCGGACTGCATCCAAACCCGAACTGCCGTCGGCCAGTTGTACGTCAGCAAGAACCAGCCCAGGCTTGTGCTTGGTAAATGCTGCGACGGCTTCCTTGTGAGTCGAAGCAGTCGCACAGACCGTATGACCGATCGAGGTTACGACATCAGCAAGATCAAGAGCGATCAGGGGTTCGTCCTCAATGATGAGCACGCTCGTGGCCACCTGATCGGCGATCTCTTTACCGGCCTGATCGATAAGTTCCGACACCCGTTCAGGCGTCGTATCCAAAACCAACGCTGCCTGATCGGCCGAAAATCCTTCCACCGTCACCAGCAAAAAGGCCTGACGTGGCTCCAGCGAAATCAGCGCAAGATGCCGCTCTGCCGCTTCGTGCGCCGGGCTGATTTTCTTGAGCTTCGATGGCGTCCCGGCCTTCGCGGCTGTATCGCCGAGCACTTTCAGGAACGTCCGGAAGACAGCCGTCTTCGTAGGCAGGCCGGCCGCAAACAAGGAGTTATCGACCACGAGGGCCTCCAGCATCGCAACAACGTGCGCATCACCGGCGTCCTGGCTGCCCGAAATTGCCCGCGCGAACCGCCGGAGATAAGGCAGTTCAGGTGCAATGATTTCCGATAGTGCCATTCCTCGTCCCCTTAGATTCCCGCACGCGTAGCCACACCGCTGAGCGATTGGCACGTTGGACAACGCGCAACCGGGCTTGGAGTTCCGCCACCTGACTACTTAGTCGTGGAGGCCGACGGAAGCTTGTCCCAGACCGACCTGAGCCAGGATGTGCCCTTTTCGATGGCCGGCGCAAATGTGCTCGAATCCATCGTCGAGAGCGTTTGCGCGAGCCGCTCCAAGCCTGGCATGATCCCGGCGGCTTGATCCCGCGTGCTCGCAAGCGAACTTTCTGCTGTCTGCCGCAGCCGGTCCGCAAGTTCATTTATATCCGTGTTACGCAAAGCGGCTTGATAGCGGTGTGCGGTATTTCGCGCGGAATCCTGCCACGTCGGATCAGCGCGGCGGCTCGTGGCAATGACAGCGACCAAACCGCCCGCAAGTGCTGCGAGCGCAATTGACGTTCCCGGAGCTGATCTAATGTACGAACGCAACTCGTCCGCCCCATCTTGTGCCAGTTGAGCCGCCTGCTCGGAGCGCTCGGCTACGATTGTCCCGACTTCGTTGCGTAGCTTCTCGTATTGGGCGCGAAGTTCGGCAAGTACTGCTTGATCGTCTTGGCTGGCCGGCACCGTGGAAGCCAGTGCAGACGTGCTCGGCTCAGTATTGTCGTGTTGAGCATCGCCCGAAAATAATTTGACTTGTGCACTCATCTGATTGTCTCCCATCGGCCAAGTAATATAGCCAGCATTTGGCTTTTTCTTCCAAAGGCCACAACGCAACATCTATAGGGATTGTTCCATTCCTGAAGCGCTCGATTTGTGAAAAGCCGGTCAAAAATCGCGAAAATTGATCATGGAACTAACAACGGATCGGGGCGTTTCAGTTCCATGCCGGCACGAATTGAATTCAGGAGAGTAGAGATGATGTCTAGCGATGTCACCAGCGAAAATGCTGCAAAAGCAGCATCGAACGGGACGAAGGGTGTGGCCGAACAAATCACCATGCTGAAAAACGATTTGTCGGGACTTGCCAAGGAGGTAACGGATCTCACCAAGGGCAAGATCGACGAGGCGGTCAGCGGCGTTCAGGATGCTGCAGCCGGCAAGGTCGACGATTTGACAGCGGCTATTCGCAGTCAGCCGATGCAGGCAACCGCTATTGCCGTCGGCATTGGATTTGTTTTCGGTTTGTTGTTGGCGCGGTAAGCGGTCTTCACCCAATCCAGCGAATTCACACAAAAAATCACCAATTCGCTTTGTCGAAATTATCAGCCCAAAACGAGGAGAATACCAATGGCTCAAACATATCCCGGCCAGTCGGCCAGCTCTCAAGCCCGCGATACCATTGAACGCGCTGGCGAAACGGCAGCCAGCACTGCTAAAACCGTCGGTCGCGACGTGTCGTCTGCGGTTGGCCAGGCCGCCGACATGGCTCAGGAACAGCTCGACGGCATGACCCGCTACGTTCGCAAGAACCCGTTGCAGGCGACCGCGATTGCGGCCGGTGTCGGCTTCGTGTTCGCCCTCATCGCCCGCCGCTGATTGCTATAAAAAAAGGACGGAGAGTTACATGCTGGGCAACGTTGCTCTCTATATTGCCAACCGTGCCGCCTCCGGCGCGGTTGGCAGCGTCGCGAGGTGGGCAAGCTGGGGCGCAGTTGCAGTTTTCTTTGCAGCAATCGCCCTGATCTTTGCCGTCTGCGCGTTGTTTTGGGGGCTGCAGCCGCGATTGGGTGCCGTCCAGGCCGCAAGCCTTGTCGCAGCCGGTTGCTTTGCCGTCGCCCTTGCCTTGATCGCAATCCCCGCGATCCAGGACGCCATGGATCGTCGGGCGGAAGCCGTTGAACGGGAAAAGGCGGGTGCCTTGGCGGCGACCGTAACCGCCGTCAACAAGGAGACCGAAGCGGCCGTTGATTATTTCGGCCCGCTGCAGGTCGTTGCGTCGGCATTCCTCGTCGGCATGCGCACGGGACGTCAATTCCGCCCCGCACGCGGGAATTCGAAATCGCCGGCCCGATAAGCCGATGCGGACAGGGGCCTGAACTCGATGCCGAACCACGCGTCCGCCAACCACCTCAAACGCCATCATGTTGTGCCGTTGGCCCGAGGCTCGTCCGGCTTCGAAACCATTGTCATAAGCGCAATTTTCGTCAGCGCTTTATATTTCGGCAAAGCTCTGCTGGTGCCATTGGCGCTGGCAGTTTTCTTGACATTCCTCTTGTCGCCGCTGGTTGCAAAGTTGACGCGCTGGCATATCCCCAAAATAGTCGCCGTGGCCTTGGCAACGCTGAGTGCCTTCGCCATCCTTCTGGCCGTCGGCGTGATGCTTGGCCAACAGGTTCGCACGTTTGCCGAAGAACTGCCGCGCTATCAGACCACCCTGTCAGAAAAAATCCACGTGTTGAAACAGATGGTTTCGCCGAGCTGGCAGATGGGTCGCGCTGGCGAAACCGTTAAAGCTCTGAGTGATGAACTCTCTGGCAAAAAGCCTGAGGCTGAAAGTGCGGCGCCCAAAGTCACACCCGTGATGAAGTCAGAACCGGCCCAACCGGCCCATGTCGTCATCGACGATCAAAAGACTGCCCTGAGCCAGTTGTCTCACACGTTGGAGGCCATCCTCGAACCCGCCACGACCGCAGGCATCGCCGTCATTTTCGTTATCGTCCTCTTGCTCGACCGCCAAGACGTTCGCGACCGCGCGATACGCTTGATGGGCGTGAACGATCTGGAGCGGACAACGCGCGCGATGGACGACGCAGGCCACCGTTTGAAGCGTTATTTTCTGGCCGCCACCGCCATCAATACCGTGTTCGGTATCGTAATCGGCCTGGGGCTGTGGTGGATCGGAATCCCAAATCCGCTGCTGTGGGGCGTGATCGCAATGCTCATGCGCTTTATTCCGTTCGTTGGCGTATTCCTATCGGCAGCCCTGCCCGTTCTGCTGTCGGTGACTGTCGATCCCGGTTGGTCGATGCTGGTTTGGACGCTTGCGCTTTTCATCGTCAGCGAAATTCTCGTGAGCCAGGTCGTCGAAACCATCGTGCACGGCCAATCGACCGGCCTTTCGCCGCTCGCCATCATCGTCTCGACTGCCTTCTGGACACTGTTGTGGGGTCCGATCGGCCTGCTCCTTGCTGTGCCCATGACCGTCATGCTCGTTGTGCTTGGCCGTCACGTCGAACGGTTCAGTTTCCTCGACATCCTGTTCGGCTCGCAGCCGGCGTTGTCCCCCACCGACAGCTTCTACCAGCGCATCCTTGCCGGCGATCCCGAGGAAGCCGCCGATCTTGCCCAAGCCAAACTCAAGGAGATGACGCCCGACGCCTACTATGACGGCGTTGTCATGGAGGCGCTCGGACGTGCCGCGGCGGATCTGAAAGCTGGAAACCTCGACGCGTCGCGCCTCGCCGAAATCGGCGAGTCACTTGAGGAGTTCATCGAAGACATCGGCGAACTCGTCCTCGACGATGACGAAGCCGCCGGTCCCGATGCTGCCGGTACCCCAACGGCCTCGACCGCAAAGCCCCCCATCGTCTGCCTGTCCGGACGCACCGCCATCGACCGCGCCGCGGCATCGATTTTGGCCCAACTGCTCAACCTGCGAAACATTCCCGCAATCGTCGCAACGCCCGAAGACATGCCGCGCGGCGAAGCTCACGGCATCGATCTCACCAAAACCCAGCTTGTTTGCCTGTCATCGTTCCTGGTCCGTGAGCGCAGCGCCCAGCTGAAATTCATGCTGCGCAAGTTGCGCCGTCGCATGCCGTCTGCCGAAATTCTTGGCTGTTTCTGGCAGGCCGCCCCCGCTGACATCGCAGCAACCGGCCTCATCGATAACAACTTCGGCGTTGACGATACCGTCACAACCTTTAGCGCCGCCGTCGACCGCTGCATCCTCAACGATCACGGCGCCTCCCTGAAATCGGATGGCACGCCCCCAGCCAAACCGGCGGCGCAATCGGCCACCGCTGCGGCCTGACAAATCTCAACTCTTCGGCTTGCGCCCATATAAGTGCGCCGCGGCGCGGGCGAATTTCTTGGCTTCCTGCCATCCAGCCGCTAGCCGCGAACGCTGGGCGGACGGGCCGCCAGCATCGCTCGCCTCAACCGTCGTCGTCTCCCGCCGCGGATCTGCCATCCGTGACGGCCCCAAATCGCGCAACCGCCCGCTGTACAGATCAATCGCGCCGAGCCCGACTTCCATGACGTATATCCGGACGATGCGCTTGGTGAAATCATCGCGCACGCTGGCAACGATCTGCTTTGTCACGCGTTCGCGCGCCTCCTGCGTCACCGCCGCCACCGGGTTTAGAATCCGGAGCAATCGCCAAATGTCGTACGCCTTTTCCGCGACCCCCACGACCGACCGCCATTCGTACAGCCGGATGACCTGCCCCACCGTCAGCGTATCTCCAAGCGGAACGACATCCATAAAGATCGGCCGCAGGCGCGCGGTCACCCGCTCCGTCAGCAGCAGCACTTCTGGAATTGTAAAGTTCCAAATCGGCGTCTTGTCGTCGGGATGCATCTGATGGGCAACGGCTTCAATCGTCAAAACCGCGAGTTGAGCAAGGTCGTTGCGCGACTGAACCGTTGCCGGATCGGCATTCTCGGCAAGATTTTCGACCGCGCGCCGTGCGGCCGCCTCTCGTGCCGAGAGCTCAGGTGCCGGAGCAAACCGTGCTGGCTTGTCGCCGCTCTTGAACATACGCGCCGGCAGCGCCCACGCTTCAAGCGCGTAAATTAAACTGGTGAAGGCGAATGCGCTGCCAACCCACTGCAGCATATACCCGTTCTGCCACAACCAGATAGAGCCCAAGGGGACCAGGGTTAGCATGGGCAGAAACAAAGCCGACGCGAGTAACAAAGCCCGCAAGCGCATAATAGCGATCCTCAAAAATCGTCGGCACCCGCAGGTTGAACGGGACTTTCACTCAAAGGTTCCGCTTTCTCGCCCGCATGAGGATCGGTATCGCACTCAGCGTTGGAACGTTTTCGTCACTGAGCAGTTATAACTTAGCAACCTTCACGTTGAACTTTCGCGGAGAATGTTCCGGCAATAGCGGCCGGCGCCGGCTTGAGCCGCAAGGAGTGACTGATTTGACCGCACGGCCCTCTGGCATTTGGACGACCATTAAACCCCTGGCCCTGTTGTCGAAACCTTTCTGGACTGGCGCAACATCGCAAAAAGCCTGGCTGGTGACCCTCGGAGCCTTCGCCTTCGCCCTCGGCGATGTGGGCATGCAGTACCTGCTCAACCGCTGGAACAAGTCGTTCTACGATGCGCTTGAATTGCGTTCCGCGGTCTTGATCCAAAGCGCGGCACTCTGGTTCTTCGTGCTGCTCATCGCCGCGACCATGACCGTCATGGCCGCCACACTCTGCAAAATCCTCCTCCAGGTTGCATGGCGCGAACACCTGACGAAAAAAGCTATAAGCGCTTGGCTCGATGACCAAGCATTCTATCGAATGACCATCATTCGCGGCAATGATTTCGCCCCCGAACACCGCATCGCCGAAGACATCCGGCTCACCGTCGAACCCATCGTCGACCTGACGATCGGCTTCGTCTCCGCCTTCGTCACCGGCGTCACCTTCGCCGGCGTCCTATGGTACTCCGGTGGCTCGATGACCATCGGCGGCATCACGATCCCTGGCTTCATGGTCTTCGCCGGCCTTGCCTACGCGCTGATCGTCACCGCTATGATGCACACGTTCGGGGGGCGCTATGCCCAGTCGATCCGCGACCGCAGCGAGGCCGAAGCCCGATTTCGCTTCGAGCTGACGAGACTGCGCGAGAACGCCGAAAGCGTCGCGTTGCTCGGTGGCGAACCTGGCGAAAAGACGTCTCTCCATCGCCACTTGCAAACCGTTAGCGGCGCATGGACCACTTATGCCGCCAATTGGACGAAAATGACCTGGGTCACCTACTCGAACGGCTTGATGACGCCCGTCGTACCGCTGCTGATGATGACGCCGGTCTACCTGTCGGGCACGATCACTCTCGGCACAGTGATGCAGACCGCCACCGCGTTCGCCATGTTGCAGTCGTCATTGGGGTGGTTCACCTTGAACTTTGCGCGCCTGTCGGAGTGGTATGCCTCGGCCTCCCGCACTTCCGAGCTGCTCTCCTTTATAGAACTGGCTAACGAAGGCACGCCGGAGTCGACCCGCATCGAAGTTACGCAGGGCGTGGACGATATTTTGCGGCTGACCAACGTGTCGCTCCACCTGCAGGACGGAACAGTGCTTCTCGCCGACGCCCAACTCCAAATCGCACCCGGCGAAATGGTGCTCGTCACCGGCGAATCGGGGGCGGGCAAGAGCACGCTCGTGCGCGCCATCGCCGGTATCTGGCCGTGGGGATCTGGACACATCGAACTGCCAGCAAATTCCACGATCGCTTTCCTGCCCCAACGCAGCTACCTCCCAACCGGCACCTTGCGCGCAGCGATTACCTATCCGCGCCATGTGTCTCAAATCCCGGAGGCTGACATCTGCAAGGCTCTCGGCCTCGTTGGCCTGACGCAGCTCATCCCCTCGCTCGATATCGACAAGCCTTGGGATAAATATCTGTCAGGCGGCGAGCAGCAGCGCTTAGCTTTCGCTCGCGTGCTGATCCATAAGCCAACCCTGGTCATTCTTGACGAAGCAACGTCTGCGCTGGATGTTCCCAACGAAGCGCGCATGATGGAACTCTTCACCCACCATCTGTTCGCAACCACGGTGATCAGCGTCGCTCACCGCCCGAGTCTATCCGCCTACCACAATCGCGTCGTGACTCTGCGCCGCCGTCAGACCGGCCCAGGTGTGGACATTCAGAATGGAAGCGCCACGCAGCAGCACCGCATGCGCCAAGCTCTCGTGTCGATCAGCCGCTCGGGCAAGCCTTGATCGGGCACGACCCCTCGTCTCGCTGCGTCGGTCTACGCGACCTTTTCTATCTCGGGCAACGGCAGGTCCATCACGCACACTAGCCCATTTGCGGTAAACTTCTGTTCCACCGTCGCGCCCGGGACGCCGCGGTTGATGAGGATGCTGCCAAATCCCTTCCGTTCGGGATCGTGTGCTGGCGGTCCACCCAATTCCGACCACACTAGACGCAGCGTCCGTTTGCCGTCGGCGATAGTCACCATCCAATTGATTTCGATTGAGCCCTTTGCCGTCGACAACGACCCATACTTGAGTGCGTTGGTGGCCAGCTCGTGCAATGCAAGTCCGAGCGGCACAGTCAACTCCGCCGGCAGCGCAACGTCTGGGCCGCTTTTTCGCAATTGATGCTTCGGCTTCGACAACAGCGGCATGATCTGCCGCTCGATGATGCTGCCGAGATCGCCGCCCGTCCATGTCGTCTGGAGCAAAAGATCGTTCGCAGCAGACAGCGCTTGCAACCGCCCTAGGAAGGCCGTGTGAAACGCAGCCGGTGACGGGCTAGACCGCAGCGTTTGATTGGCGATGGATTGCACGACGGCGAGGGAATTCTTCACCCGGTGCTGCAGTTCGCGGTTGAGCAAAATGAGCTGGCTTTCCCACATCCGCCGGTCGCGGATATCTTCCATCGTCACCGACAGCGCCGTTACCGTATTGTCTTTACCCAGGATCGGAGAAACGCCGACAGCTACGTGGATCGTCGTACCGTCTTTACGGCGCAAAACGGTTTCGTTGCGGAAGGCTTCGCCTTTTTGTCCGCGTTCCAGCAGTTCCGCGATATCGAATTGATTGAGGTCCGGGGCCAGTGCCGCCATCTCACTACCGACAATGTCGGCACGCTCGTAACCAAACAAGCGTTGGGCCCCCGGGTTCCAGGTTTCGATGGCCCCGTCCTTGGTGACGGAAATGATCGCATCGTTGGAAGCTTGTACGAGCGCGGCCAGGCGGGCGGTTGCGGCGCGCGCCTGGTAGTCTGCCGTTACGTCCTCAACAACGGCAACGAAGTAAAGCGGCTTGCCGTCGACATCGCTGACGAGCGAACATGTCGAACGCGCCCGAAGAACGCCACCGTCTTTCTTGAAAAAGCGCTTTTCGATTGTGAAGCTGGGAATATCGCCGCGCAGGATGGCTTCGCGGGACGGCCCTTCGGCGAAGTAATCATCCGGATGAGTAACATCGGCAGGTTTGAGCCTTTCGCATTCCGCGCTCGTATACCCGATCATTTCGCAGAACCGGTTGTTGAGCATGATCCAGCGTCCGTTGAGATCCGTCTGCTCAAACCCGACGGCAGCCTGGTCGAACGCCGATCGAAACCGTGCAGCGCTTTCCGCAAGCGAGCGCGTTCGTTGCCGTATCGTCAAGGATGCATTGTGGACGATAGCAGCAACCTCGTTCACTTCATTGACGCCAGATGCAACCAGCGGCACCACGTCGCCTCTCTCCAAGGTCGTGGCGTGGTCGGCGACTTCTCGTATCGAACGGGCTATCCGGCCGGCAAAATGCAGCGTGATGGGCAGCGCGAAAGCGAGGACCAGTCCGCCCACGGCAACAAAGCTCAGCCAACTCTGACGAACGGGAAAGTCGACGACATTGACGGGCGTGAACGCAACCACCGTCCAACCGTCCTTGGTGCTGCGATACCCGCGCAGAACGTTGACCCCTTCGAGATTGACGACGCGATGAACCCCGGCCTGGGCCGCCCCGGCTTGAGCTAGCCCCTTGGCGACGTTAGGTGCCACCTTACCGAAGAATTTCTCATGATCGACAGAACGCGCGATAATTGCGCCCTTTCGATCCGCAATCGCAAAGGTCCAGTTTCCTGTCGGGTTTTGCTCTTTCATGATCGCAATCAGGCGCTCGGGCTCAACGGAGGCGACCAAAGAGGCTGTCACCTCGCCATTGACCGTGATCGGGACGCCAACTGAAACCAGAAGACGTTGTGCCACCCCGCCGAATACGAGGTCGGAGACATAGGGCGCGCGTGTAGCCGCAATCGATTGATCGAGTTCGACAATTGGATTGGTGGGCAGAGCTGTGCCGAATGCAACGCGCGTGTTGATGAGTTGCCGGCCCGACTTCAAGTCGCGTACGAGGAGGGGCATCCCGAGCATCCGGGCGACCTCGTCGGCTTGAGAATAAAAGGTCTTGTAGTCGTTGGTTTGAAGCGCCGGTGAGCTTGATAATCCAGACAGTGTGGCCGTAATGCCGCGCAATTCGCGGTCCACATCTTGCGCCAGCGTATTGGCAGCCATCCCCGCTTCCTGTTCGGCTCGGGCCTGCTCGACTTCGGTTATCCGCCATAGCACAAGAGCCGAAAAGGCAAGCAACGGCAGCAGGATCGACAACACAAGCAGTGTGAGCAAGTCACTAATACTGCGCCCTTTCGCTGGCGCCAGCTTGGCCGTGTTTTCAATCATCACACCCCAACTTCTTTCAAGCGCCGAGCGCTGCATGAGGCGGGCCGGAGATTCCGCCTTGCTTAAGGGTGGAGTCGTCAATTTTTATGTGACCGCTCGTTCTGCCGTCCCGCAACGTAAACGTCACACAGTAACGCGGAACCAGCGCGGGAGTTCCGCGCACCCCACAACTACGGCAACTCGTACGACGCTCGGTCTTACGGCAGGATCATCTCGCTCAACGTTAAATTGGCCATCATGACACCAGGAACATCCGACCGGAGTTGAACCTCGCTGCGCCCCCACGTGAGCGGCCGCAGCGTAAGGGTGACAGTCAAATTTGAATCGGCAGGCGCGTCGAACGTCAAAATCTGCCCGCCGTCCCCCGCCGCTATCGTCTTCGGCAACGGCAAGGAGCGCTCTAACGCAAAGCTTTCGGCAAAGGTCTTGTCCAAATACAATTTCACCGGAAGACCCTTCGACCGCTCGACGCGCACCTCGATGTCTTGAGGCACGCCAGCCCGTCCCCAGCTTTGATGCTCAATGGATAAGGCATTGGATGGTCCAGCTTTGACAATACTGGGCTGAATCTGGTCGTAGAGCACGAGTGCCGCCGGAAATATCAACAGACCACTGGCAATCGCCGGCCAAAAATGGCGCATTGACCAAAAGCGGCGGCCTTGATCGCGGAAATGATCGGGTGAAAAAGCTAACGCCATTCGGAAACTCCGGCAAACATTTGGAGGCTACGTCAGATGTGAACAACGGAAGCCAGAAATACGCCCACGCACGTGGTGAATGTCGAGAGTGCTAGCAAGGCTAACATGAGCCTGAACGGCGTCTCATCATCGTTCGACGTTTGCAGTTTGCTCTCCCTAACGCGCGAACTTTGACTCACGACTTAACTCCAGCCATTTAACTGAACTGTATGCGGCTAAAACTGCGCGCATGCAGATAAGTTCCTTGCTCAACGTGATAATCTCGATTGATTGAGGCGCTTTGGAGTTAGCGCACGAGCCAATTTTGTCATCAACGTCCGATCTGCTGATGTGTCCCGCCATACAGTCAACGTGAAATATAGATAAGTCTCACTGTTAAATTCGAGAGGAATGGCAGGAATAGATTCGTTCTCAGATAGCAGACTAAAAATAATGAACTCCCGAGGAACTTCCTGCGCGTCTGGTCATTATCCCCGCATGGGTCCGCGCAGGCGTGACTGGTCGGTATATCGCGTATGGCTGAGAACAATCTTTGGGAGAAACGGTTATGGGCAACCTTCTGCATTATGCGGTCGTATTTCTGATTGTCGCCCTCGTGGCGGCCTTTTTGGGTTTTGGGGGCGTCGCGGGTACGGCGATGGATGGCGCTCGCATTCTGTTCTGGGTTGCCATTGTGCTGTTCGCCGTTTCGCTCGTAGCAGGCCTCATACGGCGCGCTTGATCAGTCTTGCCTGGGGCGCGGCGCGGAGCCTGCGCCGGGCTCTGCAAGGCGGCAAGCTTTTGCGGGGGCAAAAAAATCTGGGAAACAGTGCGTAAAAAAGTTGCAAGGCGATGGAACCAACAGGGTTGAAGCACGTTAAAAGCCGTTGA
>JANLYB010000068.1:0-2302 GCA_031365425.1 Hyphomicrobiaceae bacterium | reverse complement strand
AGACCTATCTTGCGACTTGATATCAATCAAGCATCAAGTAACGCTCGCAACCGGCAGGGTGGATCCCCGCCCCTCGTCTATAGTTCTCAACGTGACTGCCCTTGCGACCGGCACATCCTGAAACTCGTCTCCGGACGCCGTCGTGGTGCAGTGTGGTGCAGTCATCGTGCCAACAAGCTAATTGAGCTGTGTTACGTATTCCTTGCTGCAGTGCAGCATAAATCACGGTAACTGTCCACTTAGGCAATCAGAAGCCGCTGCGCTAGGGTCTTGAGGTTGGACAAAACAGCACACACTTGATCTTAAAGTGGAATCTCAGCTTTTTGTTCGAGACACGTTAGTTACCAAACAGTAATTCGTCAACCTGGCTCGTATATTACGATGCAAACCCTCTCTTGACATCTCAACTTAAGTCCAGGGGCAAACCGCTGCCCGCTTTCAATGTTTAGTTACGGATGGCAGACCGAATTGTTTCAACCTGCGGCGATGGCAATTCGATGTGCAGTGCATTTTTTAGTGCACCGCCACACTGCAATTTGCCCAATCGCGGGTCCGGGCGCTTGCCCTGCCGACCGCCGTCGGCTACCTCGCGTGCATGAACCTTTACCGCTCGTTTGCCACCGTCGGCGGGCTGACCATGGTCAGCCGCGTGCTCGGTTTCGCCCGTGACATCCTCATTGCCGCCGTGCTCGGCACCGGGGTCGTCGCGGACGCATTCTTCGTTGCATTCCGGCTGCCGAACCTGTTCCGGCGGCTGTTCGCGGAAGGGGCATTCAACTCAGCGTTCGTGCCGCTGTTTGCCAAGACGCTTGAAGGCGAGGGGCGGCCAGCCGCCAAACGGTTCGCCGAGGATGCGCTGGCGGGGCTGACCTATGTCCTGGTGTTGTTTTCGGCGGTCGCGATCGGGGGCATGCCGTGGCTGATGATGGCGCTTGCGCCGGGCTATCTCGATATTCCCGCCAAGTTCGACATGTCGGTGCTGTTTGCGCGGATCGCGTTTCCGTATCTTCTGTGTATGTCGCTGATGGCGCTCTATGCGGGCGTATTGTCGGCGATCGGGAATTTTGCGGCCGCCTCGGCGGCGCAGATCCTGCTCAACGTCGTGCTGACCTTCGCCATCGGCGTTGCTTATATGATGGGGCTCAGCAGGACGCCTGATGCGGGGCTGGTGCTGGCGATT
Organism: Hyphomicrobiaceae bacterium; assembly: GCA_031365425.1. GTDB lineage: Bacteria > Pseudomonadota > Alphaproteobacteria > Rhizobiales > Hyphomicrobiaceae > JANXVY01. Next base: position 1,122 of record JANLYB010000068.1, on the reverse strand, counting down.
GCGGTGACGGTTGCGGGCGTCGTACAGCTTTACATGATTGCGCGCGATGCGGCCCGGTCGGGCATGGTGCTCAAGCCGCGTTGGCCGGTTTATACGCCCGAATTGAAGCGGCTCGTGCAGCTCGGCGTACCGGCGTTGATTGCGGGCGGGGTCACGCAGATCAACATCGCGGTCGGGACGTCGATTGCCTCGCTAGCGGATGGCGCGGTGTCGTTCCTTTATTATGCGGACCGGCTGTATCAGTTGCCACTTGGCATCGTGGGGATTGCCATTGGGGTCGTGCTGTTGCCCGACGTTGCGCGGCAATTGAAGGCGGGCAACCTCGAGGCGGTCGCCGAGAGCCAGAACCGCTCGACGGAGTTTGCGCTGCTGCTGACACTGCCGGCCGCGGTGGCACTCGCGGTGGTGCCGACGCCGATCATTTCGGTGCTGTTCGAGCGCGGGGCGTTTGCTCCATCCGACACCGTGCCGACGGCATGGGCGCTGTCGGCGTTTGCGGTTGGATTGCCCGCGTTCGTATTGGCGAAGGTGTTGTCGCCCGCGTATTTCGCGCGCGAGGACACCCGCACGCCGATGTACTACGCCACGGTCAATATGATCGTGAACGTCGTGCTGTCGATTGGATTGTTCTTCTATTTCAAAGCGCAGGGCTGGATGCCGCATCTGGGGATTGCCGTTGCGACCACGACGGCGGGGTGGATCAACGCGCTGCAACTGTGGTGGACGCTGCGCAAGCGGGGCGAATTTATCGTCGATTCGCGCCTGCTGCGGACGCTGCCCATGATCATACTGTCGAGCGCATTGATGGGGGCGGTGTTGTATTACCTGTCGGGGGCGCTGGAGCCGTGGCTCGCGCGGTCTAACGTGCTGCCGGTCCGGGTCGGGGCGCTCGGCGCGCTGGTAGCTGCGGGATTGGCGAGCTACGCGGTGTTCGTGTTCGGCACGGGGATTTTCACGCTATCGCAGCTCAAGGGCTTGCGGCGCAAGCGGGGGGCGAAGAAACCGGATGCGGATGCAGAGCTTTAGAGAAAGAGGGTTGACCTTGCACCCCTCTGCTGCCCGAGTCATAACCCGCGCTCCTTTTGATTGGTGCGGTTTTTCACGGCGAACCGCGCGACATCT
>JANLYB010000063.1:0-10912 GCA_031365425.1 Hyphomicrobiaceae bacterium | reverse complement strand
AGGCCTGCCATTTCGGCGATGCCGCCCGCATTGTCCGTGACCGGGCCGAACGCGTCGAGCGCAACCACCATGCCGGCAAGGCCGATCATGGTCGTCGTGGCGATCGCGGTGCCAAACAGGCCGGCGAGGTTATAGGTCGAGAGAATGCCGAACACGATGACGAGGGTCGGCAGCGCAGTCGACTCGAGCGATACGGCAAGACCCTGAATCACGTTCGTGCCGTGGCCGGTGACCGACGCTTGGCTGATCGAACGGACAGGACGGAAGCCGATCCCCGTATAGTATTCCGTGATCCAGACAATGAGACCCGTGACGGCCAGACCGACAAGAGCGCAGTAGAACAGGTTCATACCGGTGATCGGCAAGCCGTTGGCGGTGCCAACCGTGCCAAAGCCGCCCAGAACCGTCTGCGTGGCAAAGTAGATTGCGGGGATCGACAATAGGCCTGCTGCGATGATGCCCTTGTATAGCGCGCCCATGATCGAGCCGTTCTTGCCGAGCCGCACGAAGTAGGTGCCGATAATCGAAGTGACGGTGCAGACCGCGCAGATCGCGAGCGGGTAGACCATCATTTTCGGGAGGACGGCGAGCTGGTCGCCAAAGAAGATCGACGCCAGAACCATGGTCGCAACCACGGTCACGGCATACGTTTCGAACAAGTCGGCAGCCATACCGGCGCAGTCGCCGACGTTGTCGCCCACGTTGTCGGCAATCGTCGCCGGGTTGCGCGGATCGTCTTCGGGAATGCCGGCTTCGACTTTACCGACGAGATCGCCGCCGACGTCAGCGCCTTTGGTGAAGATGCCGCCGCCGAGACGGGCAAAGATCGAGATCAGCGAGGCGCCGAAACCGAGCGCGACAAGCGAGTCGATGACTTCGCGCGAGTTGGGCGCAAGTTTCATCGGTCCGGTGAGCACGAAGTAATAGATCGAGACGCCGAGCAGCGCGAGACCAGCCACCAGCATGCCGGTGACGGCGCCAGCTTCGAACGCCATTTTGAGACCGCCCGCAAGCGACTTCGAGGCCGCCTGTGCTGTACGCACGTTGGCGCGCACCGAGACGTTCATGCCGATATAGCCAGCGAGCGCCGAGAGGATTGCGCCGATAGCAAAACCGAACGCGACCTTGCCGCCAAGTAACACATAAGCGAGAACGAAGATGACGGCGCCGACCGCGCCGATCGTGGTGTACTGCCGGTTGAGATAAGCAGACGCGCCTTCACGGATGGCACCTGCGATTTCCTGCATGCGAGCATTGCCCGCGTCCGCGGCCATAACGGCGCGGCCGGTGATCAGCGCGTAGAGCACGGCAAGAGCCGCACACCCGATGATCCCCCACATTAGTTGATCCATTCGACCAGTCCCCTTCCTGATATTTTTAACGCCTTGATGGCGTCTTCAGATGACATACAAAGAGATGCCGCCGAACGGATTCAGCGGCATGAAGTGCCTCCCAGAAACATGTGCCAGAAATATTTGAACGGAATTTCTAAGCGAGAAGCACGAAACGCAAACCGGGGCTTTGACCGCCTTTGTTCAAAGCGATCCAAAACCCGCGTGCTCCGGTGTTTAGAACAAGAGTCGGACCCGGACCATGCAAAAACGTGGCCCGTGCCCCAATTTCGTTAAAAAGTATGAGGCCGGTTACCGCGTTACGTCAACAACGGCCTCTCGATTTTGTGCAACTTCCGCGTGATCTACGCTGTATCACCACCAATTGCGGTGATGGCGCCAATGCCTTGGTCCGATGTACAGGCCAAAGCCTGGCAAACCACCATAATACCCATACGAGCGGTATCGCGGATAGCTGTAGTAGTCATCGTAGTACCGGTAGCGCGGGTAATAGGCGTAATGCCGGCGATGATAACGCCAATGGACTTGGTCGAGTGCTCCGTTCGCCGCAATCGTAAAATGCGCCTTGGGCGCGGCCGGGATGGTCCCAGCGTTAGCTGGTCCTGCCGCAAGGCACGCCAGACCCAGGGCGGTCGCCAGTGACGCGATTAGAGTTCGCATGAGCGTCTCCTTTCAGACTTATCCAGCCCAACAAGCGACGTCGTCAGACCAGAAGTTCACAACAACAACAACATCTTAACGCCACTATTAACCGAAACGCAAGCGCCCAGCAGCTGGTTTCCCCCGCCCGGCAGAATTTTCCAGAAAGCCGAAATTTTTCCCAACGCGAATTGAAAGCCGGGCTATGAACAACAAACTCTAAGGCGCTCCAAGCACAGGGGATCACTTTGAACACCGACATTCTAGGCTCGGCCGGCGCAGATGCGGCTTTGCAGGCGCTCGCGAAGTCATATGGCATTACACCCGATCAGCTGGATGCCGTCGTCGGGAAGGTCGTCCCGGCTCTCTCCAATCGCATCGAGCGCAACACCTTATCGCGCGGCGGCCTGTCCGATCTCGTCGCCGAGTTTGCCCGCCCCGACCACATAAGGGCGCTGACCGACCCCAATTTCGCAACCTCACCAGCCGCCATCGACGCCGGAAACCAAGCGCTCGACACCATCTTCGGGTCCAAGGCCACCAGCCGCAACATCGCGGCCCAAGCCGCCATGTCGTCCGGCATCGGGCAGGCCATTATCCAAAAACTGCTGCCCATTATCGCCTCTATGGTCATGGCCGCCCTCGCCAAGAATACCCAGGGTGGCCTGGGCGACATCTTAAAAAAGCTTCCCGACATTATGGGTGGCGGCGGTGGCGGAATGCCCCAGCCGTCCAGCCCCTCGCGCCGCCGTCAGCCTGAACCAGAAACCGACGCCGAACCCAATTGGCCCCAGCCCAATCCATCAGAGCAGGGCTCGCAAAACCCCGATCTGGGCGGCCTTGGCGATATCCTGTCGAAAATCCCCGGTTTCCCTGGCAATCAGCAGACCGGCGCGCCCATGCAGGTCCCTGGCCACACGTCCCATCCCCCCCAACCCCAGCAAATCCCGCAGCCAACCGGTGATACCGGCTTTGGCGGCGGTTCACCGCTCCCGATTCCCGGCGACCGCATCCCCGGTGTCAATGCTCCGAACGAGAGCCCCTACGGCAACTTGCCCGATGTCATCCGCCGCGGCGGTACATCCGTTGATGGCCGCTCGGTGGGCGATGTCGTGCGCGGCCAAGTCGGCTCGACACTTGGCTTCCCAAGCACCGGCATTATCGGCTGGATCATCCGCCTCATCGTCCTGCGCTGGGGATGGGGCCTCGTCAGCGGCATCCTCCGCCGGCTTCTGACTGGCCGCTAAATCCGCACAAAAAAAGGGCCGGAAGACGTGGTCTCCGGCCCCTTACGTGCAGGGCTTCACTTGCAGGGCGTCGCTTCCAGATCGCAGCTCCAGTTGGCGCCCGAACCGCTGCACTTCATCGACTTCTTAACGGCCTTGTTCAGGTTGGCCCAGTCCGAACCGTATTCGCCAGCGGTGAAGCCGTACCAGCTGTTGATGGCCTGCATTTCGGCGATCTTGCGGTTCGCGCCGGCACCCGATCCGCTGTGCGAATGATCGGCAAAGCATGTTTTGCCGCCAACTCGGACCATGCTGTGAATCTGAGCAAACCCAGTGTCGTCGGCAACCGCAGCCGAACTGGCACCCGCAAGCGACGCGCACGCAAAAACGGTCGTCAAAATCTTTTCAAGCTTCATCGAGGTTCCTCAAAAAATCACCTTCATCCGGCGCGGAAGATGTCAGATTCAGGTGTGATACTCGACGCTTACAGGTCAATCGTGTGCAAAAATATTACCCTTGCGGCAATTCCGGCACACCCGCGTAAACAACTTTCACTTCACGGCGACGACCGCAATCTCGACCAGCATGCGCGGATCGACCAGTTTGGCCTCGACGCAAGCCCGCGTCGGCGCGTTAGCTTCCCCGCCGACCCAAGCGATCCAGGATTCGTTCATCGCTTCGCGATGGCGGATATCATTGAGCCAGATCGTCGCCGAAATGACCTTTGCCTTCGACGTTCCTGCCAGTGCGAGCAGCCGGTCGATCTCGGCCAGCACGTCGGCGGTCTGCCCTTTCACGTCCTTCGACAGGTCGCCGGGTATGATCCCGGCAGTGTTGACGAACCCGTTCGCCTCCACGGCCTTGGAGTAGACCGCGTTGCTCTCATAGCGCTTGATCGTCATTTGAAGCCCTTATTTGCTGGCATTATTCATCGACCCGCGCTCTAGCAGACGTAGCCGGGGCCGTCCACAACAGCCGTGCGCCACTTGGTCCACAGTCCAATTGCCCAAACACTCAGCAATAACCGAAGGATTGCGGCGGCTAAGGCGTTATTCTCAAAAGATCAAATCCTCCCCCCCGGATGACACCACCTCGATGCGCGCCTTCCTCATCACGCTTGCACTGTTGCTGGCCACCGCCTGGGCCGGCCTCGCCGCGCTCGACCGGTTGCCCGACCCGGCCGCACCCCTCTCCCCCCGCACGGGTCCCGACCTCGGTAGTGTCAAAGCCTGGGGCTACCAGCTCCAAAGTATTAACGCCCGCCTGATTCCCGACGAAATCGACCTTTTGGTCGTCGACTATTCCCGCGACGGCACGGCTGATCGCGCGCTCACGCCCCACGACATCGAGACGCTGCGCACCAAGCCCGGCGGCGCCAAGCGCATCGTGCTCTGCTACCTTTCCATAGGCGAAGCCGAAAACTACCGCGCCTATTGGCGCCGCCGCTGGTCAATGGCCCCGCCCGCTTGGCTCGGACCCGAAAACCCGGCCTGGAAAGGCAACTACGCCGTCAACTACTGGCATCCAGAGTGGCAGCGTCTCGTCGTCGACCCCACCCGCGCCGCGCTTTCCACTTGGAACCGCCTCATGCTGGCGCTGGTCCCGCAAGCCCAGCCCTATCTCGACCACATCCTCGAAGCCGGCTTTGACGGCGTCTATCTCGACCGCATCGACGCCTATGAAAAAGCCCTGGAAACCCGTGCATCCGCAACCGCCGATATGATCGCCTTCGTCGAGACGATCTCCGCCTATGCCAAAAAGCGCCGCCCCGGTTTCCTCATCGTGCCGCAGAACGGCGAAGCGCTGCTGACCGAACCCCGCTATCGCCGCGCCATCGACGGCGTCGGCAAGGAGGATCTGTTCTACGGTGAAACAGGCGACGCGATCGCCAACATCCCCACGGACGTCCGCCAAACCATCGCTCAGCTCAACCGTGCCAAAGCTGATGGGCGCCCCGTCTTTGTCGTCGAATACCTGATGGACGAGGATCTCAAGCGCAAGGTCCACGCCGAGTGGCGGCTGCTCGGCTACGTCGGCGTCTTTGCGGGGCGTGGCCTGAGCCTGCCTCCGGCCCTGCCCCCGCAACCAGTGCTGCCCGCTGACCCCGCGCAGCCCAAATAACGGCTCTTGACCAAAATGGGGGGAAGCGGACACAAAGGGGCAAAGCGGTCCCGATCTGGAAAAACCGCACGTTCAAGAGAACCACCATGGCTGGCCATAGCGCGTATAAAAACATCATGCACAAGAAGGGCCGCAAGGATGCGGTCCGTGCCAAGGTCTTCACGAAGATCGGCCGTGAAATCTCGGTCGCAGCCAAACTCGGCGGCCCCGACCCGGACATGAACCCGCGCCTGCGCTTAGCGCTTAAAGATGCGCGCGCCGAAAACATGCCCAAGGACAACATCGACCGCGCCATCAAGAAGGCGACGAGCGCCGACACGGAAGCCTTCAAGGGCGTCCGCTATGAAGGCTACGGCCCCGGCGGCGTCGCCATCATCGTCGAAGCCCTGACCGACAACGCCAACCGCACCGCCCCCGTCGTGCGCGCAGCCTTCGCCAAACACGGCGGCAACCTCGGCTCCACCGGCTCCGTCTCCCACCAGTTCGCCCACGTCGGCGAGATCACCTACAAGCTCGCCGCCGGGTCGTCAGACGCTATGATGGAAGCCGCCATCGATTGCGGCGCCGACGACGTCATGTCGGATGAAAACGGACACGTCATCGTCTGCGGCTTCGATAGCCTCGGCACCGTCGCACACCTGTTGGAAGAAAAACTCGGCGAAGCCCAAAGCGTCAAAGCGGTCTGGAAACCCAACCTGTCGAGCGAAGTCAGCCAGGAACACGCCGAATCCATCATGAAGCTGATCGCCATGCTCGAAGACGACGACGACGTCCAAAACGTCTTCGCCAACTTCGAAATCTCCGACGAAGTTCTCAAGAACCTGACGGCGGCGTAAGTTAATCAAACGCTTTGCCCGACGATCTGGCCGCTCGCCCTCAATGCTTGGGCGTCGGAGCGGGCGGCAACGCTGCGTCGCTTGCGCCCATCGTCTTGAACGCCTCGACCGAGCCAGCGGCGTCGCGCGGACGCTCGCCTCCGCCAGCAGCTTGACCCTCGCCGTCCGTCGCCATCGCGGTCGTCTTGAGTTCGCTTCGCGTCAGCCAATGAATCGAGCTGTTCGGTGTCGACTTGAGGATCGGCATGATTTGCTCGTGAACCCCCATCTCCTCGAAATATTTGGCGATTTTTGCATACGCGCTGTCGGGCGTTTTGGCCTCCGTCGTGCGCTGGTTGACGAGCTTTTCCGAAATCAGGATCCGCCGTGTCTCGGTCGGAATGCCCCACACGGTCTGCTTTTCGATGCGGAATTTCTGCTGGATCTGCGCCGTCGTCCGCAAGGTTTTCACCTGATGCACACCGACGAACGCCGTCGGCCCGACGATGCGCTCCTGACCGGCCGCCAGAATAAATGCACAAGATGAGGCGCACTTGGCGAGCCGCGCGACCGGCGTCCCGATCACCGGCCCCCCAGCCAACTGACCGTGCGACTTGCCGCCCTTACAACCCGGCGCACCATCCTCACACTTCAGGAACGTCGTCTTGGACACCACGATATCGAGCCCCTTGGCCCGGATGAGCCGGCCAATGGCCAGGCTGTCATCCACGACGCCGCCGCCGGAATCGATCAGGATCGGCACCTTCTTCGATCCGATCGCGCGCAAGACTTTCTTGAACTGTGGAAGTGTGTCGCTGTCGATCATCCCTTGCGCGGCAATCCACTCCGGGCAATCGGGCTGGCATCCCTCTGCCGCGCTGGTGACGAGCATAACCTTCATTGAGACCGGTGGCGCCGGTGCTGTCTTGACGGTGGTCAACGAAGGCCGCGCCGCCGCAGCGTCTTTGACGACAGGCTCACCCACCGCAGCCGAAACGAATGCAGTTGCAAAAAACACAGACAATCCAACGCGTAAGCTCATGCCGCTACCCGGTCATAGATGCGTTCATTCAACGCACCCTACAACGCGAATGTGCCAATGGCTAGGCGCACCATTCCAGCGTTCAATTTCGCTATTCTTGAGTGAAATGAGCAAAACCTCCCGCCGCCTATCGGGCGGGAGGCAATGCGCGTCACGCGCCAACGCCTGTCGGCGTCGGGCATGACACCCCGGTACCACCTAGCCCGCAATATCCATGGGGCACCTTCGCCAGATATTGCTGATGGTAAGCCTCGGCAAAATAGAACGCGGGTGCCGGCATGATCTCGGTCGTGATGGGCTTAAATCCGCGCGCGGCCAAAGCTTTGTTATAGGCGTCGCCTGATGCGAGCGCCGCCGTCTGTTGTTCGGGCGTCGTGGTGTAGATCCCCGACCGGTATTGCGTCCCCACGTCGTTGCCCTGCGCCATTCCCTGCGTCGGATCATGGCTTTCCCAGAACGTCTTGAGCAAGGTTGCAAACGAAAGCTCCGCCGGGCGGTACGCGACGAGTACCACCTCGTTATGCCCGGTCCTGCCGGAGCAGACTTCCTCGTACGTCGGGTTGGGCGTCAGCCCGGCGGCATAGCCAACGGCGGTAATCCAGATGCCGCTGCCCTGTTGCCAGAACTTGCGCTCAGCTCCCCAAAAGCACCCCATCCCGAAGTAAACGGTTTCCGTATCGGCTGGATACGGCCCGGTCAGCGGGCGCGACAGCAGATAATGCTCGTCCGCCGTCGCAATGCCTTCGGCGCGCCCTGGCAGCGCCGTCGCAGCCGTCGGCATCTCGGTCTTTTTTCTCGAAAACAGCATGGGGGTACTCCTTCGCATCAGCAGTGCCAACCGATGGCACAATCGTCGCATTTTGTTATATATACGCTCAATCCTTGGGATCAGAACGCCGACTCTCCACACTACGCAAACCGCAGCCGGATTGTTTCAACGTCGCGAATGCGGAAAACAAGAAAAGCGAATGCGGTAAACAAGAACAGCGACGACGGGAAACGCGAAAAAACGGGACTAAACGCCATGACAACCGCAGCGACCAGCCCCAGCGATGTTCCATCCGCCCCAGCCCATCCGGCCAACGAACGCACGCTCTACGCCGCAAGCGGCCTGCGCAAGACGATGATATGCTTTATTTTTCTCCTGTTGCTGCCGTTCTTTGTTTCGCTGGCCCCGATGATCGGGATGCGGCTCATGCACGGCCTCGTCATTGATGCCGCCGGTCTCGGCGTGCTCGCGATCGCCTTCACCGCCTTGATGTTCTGGCTCCTCATCATTTTGATGTTTTCGCTGCGCGCCCGCGTCCAGCTCGGCGAGAAAGACGTGCGCCTCACCCTGCCCTCGGGGCGCGGCCCCACGCCCATGCTGCGCTACCGCACCCATGAATTGCACTATACCGACATCGCCGCGGTCGAGACCCGCAAGGAACTGTACGGCGGCGCCATCGCCCCTGTGATGATGGAAGGCGCACGCATCGTCAAAAAAGACGGCACGATCATCAAGCTCGGCTACGACGCGCAAGCCAACACCGATCAGGCCTTCCCCTACGTGGAAATCGCCCACGCCATCGCCAAGCGCGCAGGCCTCCCGGTCATCGACCAGGGCCACGTCCGCCGCTCGACTACATCCAAAATGATGGGTGTCATGGCCCCCGCCAACGCTGCTCCTGTCGATGATGCAGAAATCGCCAAACTCAACGCCGATCATAGCCGCTTCATTTTGGGGCTCGTCGTGGCCATGCTGGCCCTTGTCGTCATCGGTCTGACGCTCGACGTGATCAACCCGCCAAGCTCGTCGTCCGCCGTCATCGAAGGCGTTCAGAAGGCCAAGAAGAAGTAAGCACTGCCGGAGTTAATTCACGAAAATATTCACCCGCTGCCGCCGCCGCCCGAGATACCCCAAAGCCAGCCCGAGCAGCGTAAAGAACACAAACGTCGGCAAGCGAAGCGGCGTCGAAAACGCTTCCCACACCCAAGGCCGCGTCCGTTTGTTCAAGAACGACCGCGTCTGCTCCAGCGAACTCGCCGCGAACGTCTGCCAATGCCGCACGACGGAGGTTGGCTCAATCTGCTTTTGACCGCCCATCGTCGCCGTACCCATGTCGGAGGCCAGTGCCACCGCCGCTATAATCAGACAAACACCAGCCAAGCCCCGCAGCACGGGGATGGAAATCGTGGCCAGAATGCCGCCGATCCCGCGCAACAGCGGAACGACGAGAACGTGCGCAATGCTGCCCATCGTGGTCACAAGCCAAGCCAAGGACGATCTCATTGCGGCGAATTCCTATGTCTAACCGTCAAATCAAACCTCGCCCAATTCACCTTTGATCCACGCCGACAATATCACAAGATTCGCGCTCGGCGATTGGCCGTCGGCCAGCTTGCTCATGAAGCACGGGCAGCGGCCCCGCAAAGCATAGAAGCCGGGCAAACAGATATAAGTTCTCTACCGGCCGGTATGACTTGCACAGCGCGTCGTTCAGACTATAAGTGCGCGCTCGAACGGCGCCGGCCCTGCCTGCGCTGTTGTGATGGAGAGGTGGCCGAGTGGCTGAAGGCGCACGCCTGGAACGCGTGTGGACGTGAAAGCGTCTCGTGGGTTCGAATCCCACCCTCTCCGCCAAATCGATACTGATTCCATTGGTTTATTTGCATATTTATAGGATCAGCCCTAACTTCCGCCCTAGCGCCGCGATTCGTTTCGAAGATGTTGGAGCGGTTCGACAGCGTTTTCCCTCACCACCGATCTGGTGCAAAGCTGCAGGCCGCGGTCAACTCGAACTGATCCTGCAGGCGACCCTGGTCGGGCTCGGTAAGTTCGATTACCTGATCCTCCACGATCTCGGCTACGTCCGCGAAGATCAGGCCGCAACCACCGTGCTGTTCGAACTGATCGCCGAACGCTACGTGAGCCTACTTCCTCCGGATGGCGAGTTGAGGCGGGACCGGGGCAAGAACTATGTAATCGATCATCCTCATCAAAGAAACCGGCGATAGCGCTGGTCGCGCAGCCCGCCAAAGGGACGTCGAGAGCCGCCCTCGAGTTCAACAACGCACACTGCATCTCGTCTCGCGCCGTGACTAGGGGGCGCATGACTGATGTCGTCTTTGCGGAGTTTGCGGACATCGCGATGTGCTGGTCGATACTGGCCTCACCTTTTCCGAGCCGCGTCTGCACCACCTCAACAAGCGGACATAGACGTTCGTGATCGAAGGGTCAGCCTCAGCCGGCGAATTTCGCTGGACCGACGAATTGGCCAGTGGGGTTCCTGTCGCGACGGGCCAATTGCGACGTTGCTTGAATGTCGGCTTTCAGGGCGCACCGGCCGTCAGGGTTTTACCATGGGCTAGGCGCGGACATGCCGACTATGCGTTGCAATGGTTAGTTCAGCCTGACGCTGCCGAACAGGCGAACGCTCATTCCTGGCTGCAAGACTTCGTCCTTCTTGAACGAGACGCTGTTGCGGATGTCGTCGTTGAGCAGGTTCTCGCCTTTGAGGCCGATGGTCAATTCTGGAACCAGTGATGGCGATGAGTCTGGCAGTCTCAAGCGCGTGCTGATTTCGGCGTTGAGCAGATTGTAGCCAGACGTGACCGTTTCTTCCGGTGCAATCTGATCGTGAGCAAAGGCGTGCAGCAGGTTCACACGGGCGAGCCAAGAGGCATCCCGGTAAAACAACCCTCCGCCGAGGCGATGGGGTGGAATGCGCGGCACAT
>JANLYB010000062.1:0-3368 GCA_031365425.1 Hyphomicrobiaceae bacterium | reverse complement strand
CAGCCAGTGCGGCGAACGTTCATCTACGTTGCTCACACCGGCACGTGGAGGGACCTAAATTATGCAGCCGCAACCCACCGGCTCGCCGTATAACCAAACGCCACTGCATCGGGGTTTTGCTGGGCAGCGGAGACGAGTTTGTCGAGCGCTTCAATCTCTAACTTTTTGCCCGTTGCCTTGTCCCGTTGAGCGCCGGTCAGAAGAATTATCCTTTTGCCGTTCAATTCAATGGTTTGACACTTCATACTCGTCCTCCTGTACCCACAGTCCGACGCAATACAATACGCACATAGACAATAGACCATGGTCTATTACTACAGTGAGAACGGCCCGCCATCTACGGGCCAGTCTCGCGGCTGCGAACGAAGCAACGTCGCCAATCGGCAGATTGGCGTAAAAAAGCCGGTTAGCCTCTACGTGCTGCAGGGGGCAGGACCAATATTTCGCAGTGCACCTGAGCTTTTGGAAGGTTGCGCGGTTTGGCTCCCTGAAGCTGCTGGCTATATTCCCATTCCGGCCCCATTCCGGGTCTAGGCATCACCTTGGCTGGGAAAACGACGCGCAGGAGAGGATAACCATCCCTCTGCAAAGCGGAGAGATGCCTTGCCCCTTTCGTACAAATGCGCGTTTCCATGGCTGCAAGCGTCCCTCATGGCCGTCGCACTGCTGATGCCGATGGCACCGTTCGCTTATGCGGCCGCCGATTTCGTAGGGCATATCCAAGTCGAGGGCAGCGTGCGCCTCGATCCCGATAGCATCCGCGCGCGCATCAAGCTTGAAGAAGGCAAACCGTACAGCGCAGCCCTTGCCGAAGCGTCCCTTCAGGCACTCAACGCTACCGGCCAGTTCCGCGATGTCCGGTTTGAGCGCCGCGGCCAAGATGTCGTCGTCACGGTCGCCGAAAACTCCACGCTCGCCGCAATCTCGTTCCAGGGCAATTCCGCGGTCGAAAAAACACTCATCGAAGCCGAGGTCAAACTGCGCGTCGCTGATGCCGTAACTGCCGCCAAAGCCCATGCCGCCGCGCTTCGTATCCGCGACCTCTACCGTAGCAAGGGCCGCATCTCGACCACCGTCGAGCCCAAGCTCGAGCCGCTCTCGCAAAACCGCGTGAACCTCGTCTTTCACATTGTCGAAGGCGCGGAAATGAAAGTTGCCTCCATCGGCTTCACCGGCAATCAAGCCTTCACCGCCAAACAATTGCGCGACGTGACCGCCAGCAGCGAGTCGAGCTGGTTCGACATCTTGAAAACCAGTTCAACGTATGACGCCACCCGCCTCGAACTCGACCGCGAACTGGTCCTGATCCACTACCGCAAGAACGGCTACCCCGACGTCAAAGTGACCCTCGCCGAACCCAAGGAAAACGCCGCTTATACTGGCTACGATGTCGCCTTCGCCATTGATGAAGGCGATCGCTACAACTTTGCGGCAGGCCGGATTGAAACCAGCCTTCAGGGCGTCGATTCCGCCTCACTCGAAAAGTTCATCGTGACCGCACCCGGTCAGCCCTACAACGCCGAACTCGTCGAGCGCTCGGTGCAACGCCTCTCCGTCGCCCTCGTAGATGCTGGGGAGCGCTCAGCCCATGTCACGTCCACGTTCCGCCGAGACAATGTCCAGCATACCCTCGCTCCGGTCTATCGCATTCAAGAGGGCAAGCACGTCGCCATCGAGCGCATCAACATCAAAGGCAACGCCAAGACCAAGGATTTCGTCATCCGCCGCGCTATCAAGCAGTCCGAAGGCGATCCCTTGAACCAGGTCCTCGCCGACCGCGACAAGCAGCGGCTCCAAAAGCTCGGCCTGTTCAAAACCGTGACGGTTCGCGCAAGTCCTGGTTCGTCCCCCGATAAGGCCGTCCTTGAGGTCGATGTCGTTGAGCAAGACACTACCGAGCTGTCCTACGGAGCAGGCTACTCCTCCTCGGAAGGCGTCATCGGCGACATCTCGATTGCCGACAGCAACCTGTTCGGCAACGGCCAGAATTTGCGCCTGAAACTTTCGGGCAGTCAGACCCGCTTCCAAGCCGACATCGGATTCACCGAGCCGAGCCTCTTCGATAGCCAATACGCCGGCGGTTTCGACCTGCTTTATAAGGACGTCGATAACACCAAGGCTGCGTCCTACAAAAACACCAGGATTGGCGGCGATCTACGCTTGGGCACAGCCGTGACCGACAATCTGTCTGTCGGCGTCAACTACACCCTCGTCCGTAACCAGATCTACGACGTAGGTCCCGCAGCCTCCGCCGCCATCAAGGAAGCGCTCAGCCCCGGTACCACGACCGGCACGTATTATACGTCGTCCATCGGTACGAGCATGACCTACGACGACCGCAACAAACGCAGCCTACCCACCTCGGGCAGCTACTTCACCACCGCGCAGGATTTCGCCGGTGCAGGCGGCGACGCGCGCTTCATTCGCAACACCGCAGAGGGGCGCCTGTACTATCCCCTCAGCGACAATGTCACTCTTGTGGGCCGTGCGGTGGCCGGCAACATCACCGGCTGGGGCGGCCAGGATGTGCGATTGCTCGACCTGTTCAACAAAGGTGGCGAAACAGTCCGCGGCTTTGCACAAGGCGGCATCGGTCCCCGCGATCTGGCAAGCGCCAATCAGGACGCGCTCGGCGGCACGAGTTATGTCGCAGCTTCCGCCGAAGCCCGCTTCTCGCTGCCGTTCGTCCCCGACAATATCGGCCTGAAGGGCGCCGTCTTCACCGATGCCGGTTCGCTATTCGGCGTCAACAAAACGGCGGCTGGATTGCCCGGAGTAGCCGGCGGATCCGCCGCCATGCGCGCAAGCGTCGGCGCAGGATTGATCTGGGATAGTCCGCTCGGCGCGCTGGGCGTCAACTACGCCGTCCCGGTCGCCAAACAGTCCTTCGACAAGGTCCAGCCCCTGAGCTTCGGTCTCGTTGGCTATTGAATTTGCTTTTGCACGAGGAATGCCATGCGTATTGGACTGCTCGCACGCCTAACCGCGATCCTCCTCGTTACCCCCATGCTGGCCGCGGCGGGAACGAAACCGAATGCCGCCCGCAAACAACCCCCGCCCGCCCCTTTCACGTCCGCCGAGAGCGTCATGGCCTGGATCGGCGGCTACCGCGCCAAGCCCGAACCGCAGCGGTTGCCGGAAGCAGTGCACGCCATGATCGCCTCCGGTGCTCTCAACGACCTCGATCAGGCAGGCGTCTATGTAGGCTTCGTCGCTGGCGTCCTGGGTGACAACCCGGGCGTCGCGCGCGACCTCATCGGACGATTTTTCCCGCTGCCGCCCGAACATCAGGTCATCGTCGTCAAGGCCATCGCTTTCTCCGGCCTTGCCGAGTGGAAAGAGATCATGACGGAGGTCTCCGAGCGGAT
>JANLYB010000020.1:0-5692 GCA_031365425.1 Hyphomicrobiaceae bacterium | reverse complement strand
GGAAAATTCCCAGGCCTCGTCCCGGCAATTATGCACGCCGCCAATCTATCCCTTCCCGTCTGCACCGGGGATAAGTCCTAGTCACATCTGTAGGTCGGGTTGAGCCTTTGGCGAAACCCGACAACTTCATTCCGGCCCCAGCGTTGGGTTTCGCAAACAGGCTCAACCCAACCTACGCCCCCTCGCACCATTCCCCCAACCGGCTCAAAAATGCGCTGCACGTCTCAAGCTCGGCCTTCGACACCCACTCATTCGCCGTATGCGCCTGCGCAATATCGCCCGGCCCGCAGATGATCGCCGCACTCCCAGCCTCCTGAAACAACCCGGCCTCCGTCGCATACGACACCGCAAACGTCTCGTTCTGCCCGGCAAGCTTCAGCGCTAGCGCCGTCAACGCGGAATCTGCCTCCGCTACGAACGGCGCCACCTGATTGGTCTGCGAAATCGAAATCGACGCTTCCGGCGCGACCTTGCGCATCTCCGGCAAGCACTTCTTCTCGGCAAACCGCCGCAGATCCCGCTCGATCTTACCGGTATCCGTCGATGGCAGCGCCCGCACCTCAAACCCGAACCACGCCGACACCGGCACAATATTCGACGCCGTCCCGCCTTCCATCCGCGTAATCTGCAACGAGGCATACGGCGGATCGAACCGCGGATCGACCGCCACCTTTAACCCCTCCTCGATCCGGCCCAACTCCCCGATCAGCCGCCCCGCATAGGAAATCGCATTCACGCCCAAATGCGCCATGCTCGAATGCGACGCCCGGCCATTGACCTCCACATGCCACCGCACCGGCCCCTTGTGGGCGTCCACGATCGACATATTCGTCGGCTCACCCACGATCACCATGCGCGGCTTGACCAACGAATGCCCAAACTCGGCAATCATCGGCCGCACACCCAGGCACCCGATCTCCTCGTCATACGAAAACGCAATGTGGATCGGCGTCTTGAGCGTCCGCGCTTTGAATTCCGGCACCGCCGCCAGCACGCAGGCCAAAAACCCCTTCATGTCCGTCGTGCCGCGCCCCGCCACCCGATCGCCCAGATCCTTCAGCCGGAACGGATCGCTATCCCACGCCTGTCCATCGACCGGCACCACGTCCGTATGCCCCGACAGCGCAACACCGGGCATCCCGGCGGGCCCGATCGTCGCAAACAAGTTTGCCTTTTCCCCGTCCGGCGACATCACCAGCCGGCTCGAAACCTTGCAATGAGCAAGATAATCCTCGACGAACCGGATCAGCGCCAAGTTGCTCTTGTGGCTCGTCGTATCGAACGCCACGAGGCGGTCCAACAATTCAAGCGTCGAATAGACCGGTGGCTGCATAGGATCTGTTCTGCTTAATTTAAACTGCGGATAGCGTAAGGGCTATCAAGTGAAAAGGCCGGGATTGCGATGTCGAACATGGATCCAGAAGAATTCGCCATCTGATAGCTGCCCGACATGATCCCCGACGGCGTTTTCAGCGGACATCCCGAGGTGTAGTTGAAACTCTCGCCCGGTCCGATCAGCGGAGTCTGTCCAACAACGCCCGGCCCCCGCACTTCTTCCATATGCCCGGCGCCGTCCACAATTTTCCACACCCGCGAGCGCAACTGCACCGGCTCGCCGCCCTCATTGAAAATATCGACCGTATAGGCCCAGAAAAAATAACTGTCGGCCGGGGTCGAACGGTCCTCGAGATAGGTCGGCGTAACGCGAACCCGGATCCCGCGCGTAACAGCTTCGTACATGTGTTCCTGAAGGGTTGCGCTTCGAAGCCGCAACTGTAAGCCCATGCCACCCTTTCGGCAATTCATGATGCATGGAACAGCCCCTCCCCGTTATCCCAGCGAAGGCTGGGATCCAAGGAAGTCAGAAATCCGGCAAGGTTTACCCCCTCCAAACCATCCCCTGCGCGGTTTCGCCATACCCGGCAAGCCGGTCGTCTGCGGCGCGTTTCTTGACACCCCCGCAGGTGCTGACTATGAAACGCCAACTCTTTGAACCACCCATCCCATTCCGGACTAGGGGTTAAACGCCATGGCCGCTTCGCAAACACCACCCAACGGGGGTGAATCGGGCGCAGGACGCGGCGATCTTACCCCTGAAGAGCGGGAAGCCTTCAAACAGCGGGCAGACGCGCTCGGCAAGCGGCTGGATTCAGCCAAAAGCCACAGCACGTCTCTTCCCAAAGCGGCCCCGTCCACCGCCGGTAGCGCGGAAAACGGCAACGCGATGGGTAAAGCCTTGCGCATTTCCACCGAATTGGTCGGTGGAGTAATTGTCGGAGCCGGGCTTGGCTGGTTGATTGATAAAGCGTTGGGAACGTGGCCTGCGTTCTTCATCGTACTATTTTTGCTTGGCGCAGCCGCCGGTATGGTCAACATTGTTCGGGCTGGCACGTCGATGAAGACGGGTCCAAGCAATCCGAAAGCTGGACCTGCCGTTCGCGACGACGAAGACGATTGAGAGTGGTGACGACTAATATCTAAGTAGAATTTTGCGACGAAAACGAACAAGACGACAGACGACGCCGGACGAACGACGCCGAAACCAAGACGACGAAACCTTAAGGGGGACGAACGGTGGCAGCCGCTCACGAAGGGCATAGCCCAATCCATCAGTTCGAAATCAACCAGCTGATTCCGCTCAAGCTGTTTGGTATCGACGCCTCGTTCACGAACTCGTCGCTCTACATGGTTCTTGCGCTCGGCATCATCAGCACGTTCCTGATCTCGGCCATGCGCACCGGTTCGCTCGTTCCCGGCCGCATGCAGTCGATTGCCGAACTCGTTTACAAATTCGTGGCCGACACTGTTCGAGAGAACGTCGGCGATGAGGGCATGAAGTTCTTCCCCCTCGTGTTCTCGCTGTTCATTTTCGTGCTGGTGCTGAACGTCCTCGGCATGATCCCGATCCCGGGCGTCACCTTCACCGTTACGTCGAGCTTGGCCGTCACCGCGGCCTTAGCCCTTCTCGTGATCGGCATTGTCATCGCTTACGGGCTCTATGCACACGGCCTCCACTTCTTCATGCTGTTCGTACCCTCGGGCGTGCCCTGGTACATGCTGCTGATCCTGGTCCCGATCGAAATCATCTCGTTCATTTCGCGCCCGATCAGCCTCTCGGTTCGTCTCTTCGCCAACATGCTGGCAGGCCACATCGCTCTCAAAATCTTCGCCGGCTTCGTCGGCACGCTTCTCGCCGCTGGTGTCTGGGGCCTGCTCTCACCCCTGCCGATGGCGCTGACCATCGCCCTGACCGCCCTCGAAGTTCTGGTCGCCGTTCTGCAAGCCTACGTGTTCGCGGTCCTGACCTGCATCTACCTCAACGACGCCGTCCACGGCGCGCACTGACCGCTTTCAACCCGCCCTTTCAAACACTCAGAAATCAACCCCAAGGAGACGACTATGGCTGACCCCACTTCCCTCGACGTTGCCAAGCAGACCGCTGTTGCTGCAAAGTACATCGGCGCTGGCATCGCCTGCCTCGGCAAGGCTGGCGCTGGCATCGGCCTCGGCAACCTGTTCGGCCAGTTCCTTTCGGGCGCGCTTCGCAATCCTTCGGCTGCTGACGGCCAGCGCGGCACCCTGCTTCTCGGCTTCGCCCTCACGGAAGCTCTCGGCATCTTCTCGCTGCTGATCGCGCTTCTGCTCCTGTTCGCGGTCTGATTTCGCGTTCGCCACTTTCGTGGGGTGTTTTGATCCTTGGGGTCGAAACACCTCGCGCTCGTTTCAATTTTCATTTGCGCTCAAACGAGGTTAGCCGATGGCTGGCAATCCAGAAACAACGACAGGAACGCAAGCCCATGGCGGCGAAGCGGGCGGCAACTTCCCGCCCTTCAACCCCGCAACCTTCGCGCCCCAGCTTGTCTGGCTGGCGCTGACCTTCACCGCGCTTTACCTCATCATGTCGCGCAAAGCCTTGCCGCGCATCGCCGACGTTCTTGAAGAACGCGCCAATCGCATCAAGCGGGACCTCGACGCCGCCGAACGCCTCAAGGGCGAGACCGACAAAGCGCTCGCGACCTACGAACAGGCCCTCGCTGACGCCAAAGGCAACGCCAACTCCATCGCTAAAGAGACCCGCGCCAAGCTGACGGCCGAAGTCGACAAAGACAAAGCTGCCATCGACGCCAAAATGAACGCCAAGATCGCGGACGCCGAAGCCCGCATCACGGCCACCAAGAACAAGGCGCTCGCGAGCGTGACCGACATCGCAGCGAGTACCGCGTCCGCCATCGTCAGCCGCCTGATCGGCCAGGACGCGACAGCCGAAGAAATCAAGCGCGCACTTGCGCCGGCAGCGGGGGAATAGGCCATGGATTGGATTCACAACCCCGAATACTGGGTGCTGGTCGCTTTTCTGATCTTCTGCGCCATGATCTGGAAAGCCGGCGTCCCCAGCCAGATCGGCAAGGCCCTCGATGGCCGCGCCGAAACGATCCGCAACGAACTGGACGAAGCCCGCCGCCTGCGTGAAGAAGCTCAAGCCCTGCTCGCCGACTACCAGAAGAAGCAGCGCGAAGCCGAAACCGAAGCAAAGGCCATCATCGACAACGCCAAGCGCGAAGCCGAAAGCCTGGCCGCCGAAACCCGCAAGTCGATGGCCGAGCAGCTCGAGCGCCGCACCAAACTCGCCGAAGAAAAGATCGCCCGCGCCGAAGCCCAGGCCATCGCCGAGGTCCGCAGCCTCGCGGTCGACAGCGCACTCGCAGCCTCCGCCAAGATCCTCGCTGGCAAAGCCTCCGGTGCCACCGCCTCATCCCTCATCGACGCCAGCATCGCCGACCTCAAGACAAAGCTGAACTGATCGCCACTTGTCATCCCGGGCGAAGCGCAGCGCAGATCCGGGACCAGGGCCACTCGTTCTTCCCCATCCCAACGCCGCGCCCCGCGCGGCGTTTTTTTTGCGCCCAAGCTCCCCTCCCTCCGCCCTAACCCCGCCCCCCTCACTTCCCTCCCACTTCAACGGGAGAGGACGGCGCGCTCTTGAGTGAGCGGCGCATCGCAGTCCCAACGACCCGCACGATTGTGCCGTTCAGCTCATTAGGCGCTGCTAGGGTCTTTCAAGCTTCGATTGAATCAAAGCCTCCCCCCAGCTCCTTGATGGCCGGGCGTGACCCGGCCATCAAGGAGCCGCACGGATGGGCCTGAGTTTGTTGCCCTGGATGGCCGCCTCCGCCGAGCGTAGCTGGGCCCTTGGCCGAGACGGCGGCCATGAAGCGGATGAGGTGCTTCAATCCAAAACGGAAACAGTCTAGGTGGGGGTGATACGTCGCGGGAAAGCGCCAATCCCTCCGCAACCCACCGGGCTCGGAGTTATAAAAACGAGGGTCTGCGGGAGAGGTCCGCGGATGGTTGAATGATGTTCTTACCACCCGGCGGCCCCGCCGAATTTAATCATGGGGATCTGAGGCCGTTGCCTTGCGAGCCCTTGCGGACAAGCCCGGCACACCTCTCCCGCGATCGAGCGCGGTGACCACGTCATCGCTGGCGATGCGGGGCATCGACCCCGTCCAGTTGATCCGTTTCCGGACGTTGTGGACTCAACCACTGCAATGCGATTCGGGCCAGCTGACGGCCATACCGAACCGAATTCTTACTTATTGGGTTCGGAATCCGCGTGGGGTTGGTGGGGCGGTCACGCGCAAAGAAAAATGAATACTTCGCTCGTACGCAACCAGCCAAACTGACCCAGTTC
>JANLYB010000163.1:0-9576 GCA_031365425.1 Hyphomicrobiaceae bacterium | reverse complement strand
GCGGCGACTTCGGCGGCACCGGCCAGTCGCAAGTCGAAGTCCGCGCCGTCCACGACGGCATCTTCGCTTACTTCGCCTTTACCTGGACCGACCCAACGCGCTCATTGAAACATCTCCCCTTGGTCAAAACGGCCAGCGGCTGGCAGCTTGCCACAAACCCCCATGACGACGCCGACGGCGGTCAATTCTACGAGGACAAGTTCTCGCTGCTCCTCGCCCGCAGCACGCTCCCGTTGATCGGCGCGGCCATCCATTTGTCTGCAGCCCCCCGCAAGGACCGGCCTCCCAGCGGCACCGGACGCGGCATGCACTACACCCCCGACGGCAGCATCGCCGACGTGTGGGTCTGGCGCGCCTCTCACGGCGGCCCCAATGGCCACGTCGACAATGCCCACTTCGGCGGTGCTCGCGAGCCTAACGAAGACGAATCCGTGGGCCGCAAGCGCTACACGGCTGGTTTTGCTCTCGACCCTGGCCCTCTCGCTTACCGCCAAAATATGGCAGCCCGGCTTCCCAGCGACACCGGGTCCGCAGTCCAACCGTCACGTTTGCCGCGTGATCCAGGTGCGACCAGCCGCGCACTGGGACGGGTCAGCGACACCACAGACCAAAGCGACTCCAACGATGCGCGCTGGTGGACGACCGAGGCCGACACTATTGCCTATTCAAAGGCTGCCGACGACAAAATCCCGGCCGGCACCGTCATCCCGAATGTCATCATGACCGGAGCCGACGAAGGCACCGGCGACACGATCCGCGGCGCCGCCCACTGGGCCGCTGGCCGGTGGACGCTCGAGGTTGCCCGCAGGCTCTATACCGGCAGCAGCTACGACGTACCGATAAAGACCGGCACTTTGATGTGGGTCGCAGCGTTCGATCATTCCGAAAGCCGGCACACCCGGCATCTGCGTCCCCTGAGTTTAGAGGTAGAGTAATGGCAAAGCATCATCGCGTGACTTTGAACGATCAAACGTTTCAAGCCCGGTCCGGCCAAGTCCTGCTCGACGCGGCCTTGGTGGCGGGAACCGATATCCCGCATGACTGCCGCGCTGGCCGCTGCGGCACATGCATCACCCGGGTCACCAAAGGCCTGACATTAGGCGGCGAGACCCTCCAGCGCGGCATGGTCCACGCGTGTCAGGCTCGCGTGTTCTCCGACCTTGAGCTGTCGGTCGAAGCCCTGCCCGCCGTCAGCCAAGTCCAGGCCCGTGTCGTCTCACTCGTGGACGTGGGTCCCGACGTCGTCGAACTCGAGATCGCACCGGCCACACGGCTCCAACTGTGGCCGGGTCAATACTGCCGGTTCGCTTTTCGCGGTTTTCCCGAACGCGCCTTCAGCCCGACTGCCCCGCTCGACGGCGAAGAAACCGGCCAAAACTTCCGCCTCAACATCAAGCGCGTCCGCAATGGCCGCGTCTCGACCAACCTCGGCGGCAAAATCAAGCCTGGTCATCCATTGACCATTCACGGCCCGTTCGGCCACGCCTTCCTCAGACCGCGCCAAGCCAACCGTCTCGTTCTTGTGGCGGGCGGCACCGGCTTTGCGCCGATATGGGCAGTCGGCGACGCGGCACTACGCGAACACCCCTGGCGGGAGATCGTCTTTATCGCGGGCACGCGCCACATCGACCAGCTCTACATGCGTCCGGCGCTTGAACTCGCGCGAAAGTTTCCAAACGTCACCACCATCACCACGACGGAAACCCAGCAGGATATTGATCCCAGCATCCGTTTGGGCCTTCCCAGTGACCACCTACCTCGGCTCCGGCCGAGCGATATCGTCTACGCCGCCGGTGCCCCTGCGATGGTCGACGCCGTCGCTGAAACAGCCACCGCCGCCCACGCCACGTTCTACGCCGACCCCTTCGAACCCGCAGGCGGTCAAGCCGAAGACTGGATCACCAAGGCCGTATCCTGGCTGAGGACGGGATAATCCTGATCACACCACAAGCTGCAGCAGCACAATCCCCGCTATCGTGAGCGCAATCCCGCCCGCCTCCATCCGCGTGATGCGCTCGCGAAAATAGAATGCCGAAATCAGCAGCGTGAAAATCACCTCGATCTGGCCGACAATGCGAACATGCGCCGCCGCCGTCATCGCGAACGCCGTGAACCATCCGATGGATCCAAGCGCACTTGTCACGCCCACAAAACTTGCCAACGGAAACGCCGACCCGATCGCCTTCAATGCCCCCGGCTCCCGCTTGGCGAGAAACACGCACATGATGACGGCCTGCAGAGCCGTGACCGCCGTTACCGTCACGGCGCCAGCCATGAAGCCCGTGGATGGGGCCAGCGACAACGCCGCCTCGCGCAAAGCCAAGTTGCATAGTCCGAACATCAACCCGACGAACAGTCCGATCCTAACCGATTGTTCGCTGAACATGACGTGCCAGGCGGCCGACGCCTCACGTGCCGTTGCCGTCTTCGCCATCATAATAGCCGCGACGCCACACCCCGTCACGAACAGCGCTAGCCACGCCGCAACGCTCAACATCTGGCCAAAAAACAGCGAGCCCAGCACCGCGGTAAAAATCATGTCCGACTTGCCGAGCTGATTGGCCACTGCAAAATTGCGCAGCCGGTACAGCGACAGAAGCGCAATCGTCGCCGCGATCTGGGTCAGTCCCGTGATCAGGGCGTAGGCGAAAAACTTGGCGCTCAGCCCTGGCCAAGGCGCGCCCGAAATGACTTTAACGAGCCCCAGATACACCAGCATGACCGGCAGCCCGAGCAGCGCGCGCACATAAGTGCCAACCAGCACGCTGACCTTCGATGTGAGCTCCTTTTGTCCAGCCGTCCGGATCGCCTGCAGCAGCGAGGCTCCAACAGTCAGCCAAATCCAGACATCGGACGACTGCAGGACTTGGCTCATAACGCATTCACGCGGGCGGACCCTCTACTTCGCTTTCCACATTAGCCGCCTGGGCATGCGCGATGACCTAGACCGTCGCCGGATCATTGTTGAGATGATTGAGTTTGCGGGTTTTGGGCGACACGGTGGAGATGAACCCATACCCATCGAGCGTCTGGGTCGCCGTATGGATCTTGCCGGCATCGTTGAGATACTCGACCACGAACACCGTCCGGCCCGCGCTCCGCGCCAGATCGAGCGCCCGGCGGGCGAACGTGATCTCGTCCTTAGGGTTGGGCTTTTCGGGACCCGACAGCCCAAACAGCAGCGCCTCCTTGGCGACTCCGTCGATGGCCTCGCGCAAGTGCTCATGCTCCAGCAAAACTTCCGCGTTCTGCATCACGATGGTGAACGCCGGTTTGCGCGCCTTGGCGTACTGCGACAGCCGCAAAATGAAGTTCACCATGTCGCCTTCAAGATCGGACCGTGACTGCGCGACCTTCGTGTTGCGGGCCTGGAGGTCTTCGAACACGTCGCACTTGTCGAGATAGACGCCATCGAAGCCTGCCGCCATGATCTTATCGAGATAGGCCGTCGGGTTGCCGCAGAACTGGCCCTGCCAGCCGGAATCCCAATAGCAAACCGAGAAGTTTTCCTTCCAATCGGGATTTTCATCCAGCAGCCACGAGGGCTTCTGCGCGCTCCACGCCGGATCCCAGTAATAGCGGTAGCTTTCGGCTTCCCCGATCGACATATACGCCAGCACATGGCGGCGGCTGCCGTCCGGCTTAACCTTCATCCGCGCAATGTCGCCGGGCGTGAACGCCTGCTCGTCGGAGCCGTCCTTGGAATAGTCGATCACCATCAGATCGAACGCCGACGCGGCGACGTCCTTCATATTGACCTTTTGCAGCTGGTAACCCCAGGTCTGCACGCCTTCGAATGAACCGGTCCCGGCAGCTGACCGCGTGATGCCGCCGCCTGAGGCCTCGGTCTGCACCGGAGCCGGTGCTGCTTGTTCCTCAGGCACGGCTTTAACGTCGGGCGAGGCCTGCAATTTCGACTTCGATTTTCGGGGTTTGCTCACGGCAGCATCCTCTGGGGGGAACCATTAACGGGCGCGGGCCATTCCGAGACGGGGGCTGGGACGGGGGCCTGTGGTATGCGCGCCCCATCACCGCCGGCAGCCTTGTTGCGCCGGACGATTTCCAGCGCGACTGCTGCCACCACAATCACAACCAGCAGGAAAGTTTCCATCAGCGCATCGTCCTAAGCCATTCATTGAAACCGCCGTTCATTAAAGACAAGCTCAAGAAGCGTAGCTTCTGCGACCCTGTGCGGGGATAAGTGCGCATGGGTGGCCGCGTGACAGCGCGTGACATACCTAAGGGCTGGCTCCTGTCAGTCCTTATGCTGCTTGGTTGATGTCAGCTTTGACGCGGTTCGGTGCTAACCGCAAGGGCTTGTACGAACGAACTGTGGGTCGCCGGGCACGGATTTCGCGGGGATCAGCGGAGCCGGCAAGCTTGCCATCGCGGGGGGCTCGTCCGGCCCGCGCAGGTTCAGGGTGGCGAGGGTGCGCTCCGTGAAATGAACGAGAAAGCCGTCCTGTTGTGCCTGCTTGCGGGCGATTTCAGCCTGCTCCGCACGGTCGAGGTACTCGACGACCATCACCTTGCCTCCAGCCCTCTTCAGCAGGCGCAGATCGCTTGCGGCCGCTTGCTGTTCGTCCAGCGGCATTGGCTCGCCGGCTTTGTCGGCATTGAAATACAGGCTTTCCTTGGCGGCGCCATCGAGTCTCGTGCGGATCTCCTTATTGCGCAACAACTCCTCGGCGTTTTGAAGCACGACCAGCGCCGCCGGATTGATTGACCGCGCGTGATCAATCAACTTCGTCATGAACGCCACCATGTCGGACTGTGCCGCCGGGCGCGATTTGAACTGCTCGTAGACGTCGGCGCGATCGAGATAAATTCCGTCAAACCCGGCATCAAGCACGCGGTCGACATAACTGTCGCTGTTGCCAAACATCAGCGACTGCCACTGCGGCTCCCAGTACTGCACCGGATAGTTTCCTATCCACTGCGGGTTGACCGGCCCCAGCCAGGCCGGACACGTCCCTTTTTCAAGCCATTTATCGTCCCAATAGAAACGATAGCGCTCGGCCTCTCCTATGGACATATACGCCAACACGACGCGGCGGCCGCCATCGGGCTTGACCTTGAGCGGCTCGATCTCGTTGTGCCGAAAGAGCAACTCCACGCTTTCGACGCGGTCCGGCGCATGATCAATGACAAGCAGATCGAACGGAGACGCCGCCAGGGCTGCAACGTCGAGCCGCTGGAGCTGGTAGCCCCAGGATTTTACTGGATCCATCAGGAACTGGCGGATCGTTCGGCCATCTTCGTCTGCCGCAACGTCGCCGGTTGGTACTGCGTTTGCGGATGCGGCGCCGATAAATCCGGCGAGCAATGCCGCCGAGAGACTCAATGAATATGACGAACGACCGATGGCAGGCATGTCAGAATTGAACCCCCGGGAGCCAAAGGCGGTCTAGCTTACGTGGCCCGATATAGGGCACAAAGCCCTCGCCTCTAATGCGCGAGACCGCATCTGCGTTCCGTGCGCGATCGTTCACATAATCGACAACGAACACCGCCCTCCCCGCCGTCTTGGCTAATCGCAGGTTGGCAAGCACCGCCTGCACCTGAGCGGGCGAATTTTTAGTCTGGCCCATGTCACTGCCGTAAAACAGACTCTCCTTGGCGACGCCGTCAATGGCGTCAATCATCTTGGGATGCACCAGTAGTTCTTCGGCATTCTGCAGAATCACGATGAACTCCGGATCGCGTTTGCGCGCATGCTCCGACAGCCGCGACACGAACTCCACCATCTTGTTTGCCCCGTCCGGGCACTCCTTGGCAATCTCCGCATAGACGTCGACCCGGTCCAGATAAACGCCGTCGAAGCCAAGCTCTAGCAAGCGGTACAGCGGCGACGGCTCATCGCCGGAGTAAAGATTGCGGCCGTTCTCATCGCCCAGAATGGTTTGCTGCCAGCCCTTCTCGCAGAAGCGGATGAGCCTGTTGCCCTTCCACTGCGGGTTTTCCTTCATCAGCCAGTCGGGCGCTTCCTCTTCCTCGTATTCCTTGGCGTAGTAGGCCCGGTAGTCCTCCGACTCGCCAATCGACAGATACGAAATCACCAGCCGCCGGCTACCGTCCGGCGCGCGCTTCAAGCGCTCGACTTCGTCGCGGGTGAACGGCTTGCCGGTATCGAGCCCGGTCGTTGCATCGACGACGAGCATCCCATAGGGCGACGACTGGGCCGCCGCGATCGACAGCGATGCCAACTGATAGCCCCAGCTGCGCACCGCACTGATCCGGCTCAGCCGCGCCGTCCGCGCTGCCTCTGCCGCAATCTTGGATGCCGCCGGTGGCCGCTTGGCTTGTTGGGGCGCGGGCGGCGTGATCGCCTTTGGCGGCGCCACGATAGGGGGCACAGCAGTCTCGGCCCGAGCTTGCGTCCGCGGATCAGCTTGCGCCCCGTTGGCTGCCAACAGAAAGTAAATCACGCCCGCAGCGCTCAGCGCGAAGAAGCGAGATAATATCCGCAGCGTTGAGCCAATTTGTGGACTGTAGGTTCGCAACGGACTCACACGCTCCATAAAGGGATGCGATGCCTGTGCCAGCTGCCGTTCAGCCGGCTCAGCACCGCTTCGATAAATTCCCCCAAAATGGTGCAGTGCGCCTCAAGCGAAAATGTGGCGCTGCCGCCGTCGCCTCT
Organism: Hyphomicrobiaceae bacterium; assembly: GCA_031365425.1. GTDB lineage: Bacteria > Pseudomonadota > Alphaproteobacteria > Rhizobiales > Hyphomicrobiaceae > JANXVY01. The sequence continues at coordinate 2,936 of JANLYB010000163.1, read as the reverse complement.
TGCGTGCCGGTTATCTTTTCAGTAATGCCGCCGCGGGCGTCCCGATCGAAATGCTGGCTGGCGCCGGATCGCTCGACAGTTCGATCGACGCATTCGCCAGATAGGCGGCAAACGTCGTCATGACAACCATGAGCACAAGCCCGAGCGCGGCGCGCCGCATCGCCCATCCCCACGACGGAGAAACAGCCTCAGGTCGAATCGTCACGGGTTCTAATTGCGAAGTCGTCATAGTTATCCTGGCCGCTCAAAAAAATGGGGCGTGAACGAAACGCAAAACAATCCTGACTGCCGATTTCAGCGTCTGCGCAATTTGTAACCATATGGTTAGCAAATCGTTCCATCCGCCCGTCGCTGGCAACAGGTGCCGTCGAACCTGGGCAGGGTCAAGACGCTCATGCGGCTTCCTTACGGCAGACGCTGACCCCGTGTCTCGAACGCAACGGTTCACACCGTTCAGCCCGGCGAAAGCGTTGGATCCAGCGCGCTAAACTACAGCATAGCCCGGGTCTGGCGCACCATTTCATTGGTTGCCGTAAAGTCTGTTTTGCCCGATCCAAGTACGGGGATGGATGCAACCACGAGAATCGCTCGCGGCACCCACAATTCTGGAAAACCGTTGCTCTGGGCATGCGCCAACAGCACAGCCTTCTCAGCATCGGGCTTATCGGTCACCAGAATCAACTGCTCGCCCTTCTTGGGGTCGGGCAGCGACACGACCACATGATTGGCGTCCGGCCACACGCTCGACGCCAAGCTCTCGACCGCTGCCATCGACACCATTTCACCCGCGATCTTGGCAAATCGCTTGGCCCGCCCGCGGATGGTAATGAACCCGTCGTCAATCGTGACGATGTCGCCCGTATCATGCCAGCCATCCTGCGGCGGCCTTACGATTCCAGGCGCATCGCCCGTGATGTAGCCCGCCATCACATTCGGCCCGCGCACCATCAACCGGCCACCTTCGTGGATGCCTTCGACCGGCACGAGTTGCGTCTCCACCCCCGGGAGCGCGCAGCCCACCGATCCGGCCCGCGTCGCGCCCGGCACATTGACCGCGATCACCGGCGAACATTCGGTTGCGCCATAGCCTTCCAGGATGACGGCCTTCGTTCCCGTCCAAAGTTCTCGCGTCGTATCCTTGACCCGCTCAGCGCCCGCCACCACGAACCGCAGACTAGCGAAATCGCCCGGCTTTGCGGCCCGCGCCCACCCGGCCAGAAACGTGTCGGTTGCAAACAGTACCGTTGGCTTCTTGGTCGCGATCAATCTGGGGATCTCGCGATAGTGCAGCGGGCTTGGATACAAAATCACCGGCATGCCGTTGAACAGCGGCATCAGCGTTGCGGCCGTCAGCCCGAACGAATGAAACATTGGCAGCGGGTTCAACACCGTATCCGCCGGCGTGAAGTGTCCAGCGGCGCAGGCAAAGATCTGGCTCGCATTGGCAACGATATTCGCGTTCGTCAGCGCCACCCCTTTGGGCAGTCCCTCCGTCCCCGATGTGAACAGCAACACCGCCGGTGCATTTGGCCTCGCGCCATGACGGCGATGAACGCTGCGTGCAAATCGCGCAGCCACCACGCCAGCCAGCTTATTGCGCCAGTTCACCGCGGCCCGCACATCCTCAAGGTAGATGAATTCGACCTTCTTGCCAGGCTTTGACTCGACATTGGCCAGCGCGTCGACGACCTCCTGGAGGTTTGCTTTCTCGATGAACCGCCGCGACGTCACGATCTTCTGGATCATCCCGGTTTTGAGGGCCGACGCCAGGTTGCGCGGTCCCGCCGTGTAGTTCAGAACCGACACCGTTCGCCCAAACGCATTCAGCCCCAGCAACGCCACGACGAGCCCGGGCACATTGGGCAGCATCAGCGCCACCGGCGCGTTCCCAGGCATCATCGCCGTCAGCTTCCGGCCCAGCACGAGGCTCGCCAGAATTAAGTCGTCGTAGGACATCGCCGCGCCTTCCGCGTCCTGCAAAATCACTTTGCGTCCACCATGCGTACGGCGCGCGGCCAACAGGGCGTCAAACATCGTGGTCTGAGAACCGGCAGCGGAAAAAGCCATGTGGTTAGATCCAGCGTGAGGGCGAAGTGCCGACCATGCACGCGCCAGTCTTATTAGCGCAACCCGGCAGGTTCGGCGCTGCACGGAACGCTCAAAATGCTGCGTACATTCGGCCGGTAGTTGGTATGCCAGATCCACCAAAAAAGGCTGTCCGGATCGATCGAAAAACGGGCCCTGCACTTAATTGCCGAATTGCTGCGCTGCATCCAAAAACGCTGCGCAATTCTGTCGCGCGGCATGGCGCAATCTGGTCCCGGCGGGCTTTGCATTACTAAAGTACAGTGATGATCCAACGTGAAAACACAACCGGCAATCCAGCCCATCGTGACCTACCCAACCCCGGCGAGGTCAACGACATTCCCCGCCGCGTCCGGCTCTCCTCACGCGAGATCGGCGTTGCAGTGGCGTTGACGGCTGCTGCTTTGATGCAGCTGTTCTGGTCGTTGACAAAACCCGACGATAGGCTGACGAGCGTCAGCCCCGACCCCTCCGCTATAAGCCGCCACGCACGCTAGGACGTGAAGCCCTGTAGAGCGGGCTGCGCACTTGCAAGCCCCGACAATTTCCCTTGCCTTCCCCCAATTGCCAAGCACCAATCTCTCCGCAACCCACTGGGCTCGGAGCTATCATAGTGAGGGTGCGCGGGAGAGGTCCATGGACGGTTGAATGCTGTTCTTACCGCCCGGCGGCCCCGCCGTTTTGTTAGTATGGGGATCTGAGGCCGTTGCTGCACGAGCCCCGAAGGAACAAGCCCAGCACACCTCTCCCGCGAATAAATGCGGTGACCGCAAAGCCGTCCAACTGATCCGCGTCCGGACGTCGTAGACTGAACTACTGCAATGCAATCCGGGTCGCTGATGGATGACCGA
>JANLYB010000359.1:0-4134 GCA_031365425.1 Hyphomicrobiaceae bacterium | reverse complement strand
AGAGTTGATCGACACCTTATCGGCACCCGCCTCCAGCAGCTTGCGGATATCCTCCACGGCACGCACACCGCCGCCGACCGTCAGCGGCATGAAGCATCGCTCGGCTGTCTGCTCGACGATGTGGAAGATCGTGTCGCGGTTTTCATGGGTTGCCGTGATGTCGAGGAAGCAGAGTTCGTCGGCACCGGCAGCGTCATAGGCGGCGGCGGCCTCGACGGGATCGCCTGCGTCGATCAGATTGACGAAGTTGATCCCCTTCACGACGCGGCCGTCCTTCACGTCGAGGCAGGGAATGATGCGGGTTTTGAGCATGGACTTGAGTATCCCGGCGCAGCGTTCGCGTCCAGCTAGGCTTTCTTGCGAGCCAGCATATCCAGCGCCGCCTTGGGGTCGATGCGGCCGTCGTAGAGGGCGCGGCCGGAGATGGCCCCTTCGAGCATGGCGTATTCGGGGCGGGTCAGAGCTTCGATGTCATCCATGGAGGCGAGGCCGCCTGAGGCGATGACCGGGATTTTGGTGGAGCGGGCGAGTTCGGCGGTCGACGTAAGGTTCAGGCCCGCCAGGATGCCGTCGCGGTCGATGTCGGTATAGATGATGGCCGAGACACCGGCGTCTTCAAAGCGGCGGGCGAGGTCGATGGCGGTCAGCGTGCTGGTTTCGGCCCAGCCCTCGACGGCGACTTTTCCTCCCTTGGCATCGATGCCGACTGCGACGCGGCCTGGGAAGGCTTTGCAGGCGGCGCGGACGAGGGCCGGATCGCGGACGGCAACCGTGCCGAGGATGACGCGGCGCAGGCCCTTACCAAGCCAATGCTCGATGGTTGCGAGATCGCGGATGCCGCCGCCGAGCTGGGCCGGGATCGTGATCGCCTTCAGGATCGCTTCGACCGCTGCGCTGTTGACCGGCTTGCCCTCGAAAGCGCCGTTGAGATCGACGATGTGGAGATATTTGAAGCCCTGGCGTTCGAACGTCAGAGCCTGAGCCGCCGGGTCGTCGTTGAATACCGTCGCCTGATCCATTTCGCCGAGCTTCAAGCGAACGCACTGGCCGTCTTTCAAGTCGATGGCGGGGAAGAGGATCACGGAGAGCTTTCACGATTGAGTGGATGGGCGCGCGATGAGAACAAAAAGCGTCCGCGCCATCACTTTGCTATGATGTTGCGCGATGAACAACGGCAGCCGTCCAGCGTCAACCCCCGAGTGTCTCATGCCCGTCGTGTTCCTCGATACACCACCTACGAAAGTTGCCCGCCGGCCGCTGACCGAAGAAGACGCGGTCGATATCTGGGTCGCGCGCTGGATGCGCGTGCCGCGCAAAGAACTCCTGCGCCGCTACGCCTGCGACCCACGCCGGCTGTATGAAATCTGGGAATAGACTCACTTCCCCGGCAGCCGCGCGAAAGCGCTCGAGCGACTCGCGAAAAGACATCCCTGTCTGCTTGAGCGGATAGACCCGGGCGCGCATCGCCGCATTGCAAAGACCCCTCACCCGGACCAAATGCGGCTATTCGACTGATGTTCCAGGGCGTTCTGGAATTGAGATCAAAAAAAGAACAAAACGCATCCATAGACTAGACTTCTGGAGCGACTCGTGCGATGTTCCTGTTGTGTTCAGAACTTAGGGAACTGGCCGTAAACCTTCCCGGAAGTTAACGACTCAAAAAAGCCGCGTGATGCGTATGTTCTGCCCCGATCAAAGAACGCCCCCCAACCTGTGAGGCTCCCCATGCGCACCCTTCTCATCTCCTACGATCTCGCCAAGCCCCACCGCAACAAGCACATCCTGGCGCAGGAAATCATGGGCCTGGGTACTCGCTGGGCGCGCCCGCTTGAGCAGACCTGGTACGTCTCGACCGAGCGCGACGAAATCGAAGTCGAAGCCAAGCTCGCAGCATTGCTCGATTCCGACGACGGCATGCTGATCCAGGCCGTCAGCGAAGATGCCGTTCTGTCGAACGCGCAGATCCGCTGGTTCCGTCAGCGCCGCGCCGACACCGGTACCGCCGAGACGACCAACGTCATTGGGTTCCCGCTCGTTTCCACGCCGCCCGCTCAAGCCGAGCTGCCGCTCGACGACATGAACGACAGCGCCGCGGCCTGAGTACGCCGGTTGGAAGTTGGTGCCGTGGTCGTAGATCTACGGCTGCCACGACAGAAAATTCGAGATGAGCCGGAGGCCTAAGGTCTGGCTCTTCTCCGGATGGAATTGAGTCCCGGCAATGTTGCCGCGTGCAACGAGGGCGGTGATTGTACCGCCGTAGTCGGTTGTGGCGACGACCATCGCGGGATCGGTTGCGTAGAGTTGGTAGGAGTGGACGAAGTAAGCGTGCAGGCCGTTGTCGCCCGTTGCGATGCCGGTCAGTAGCGGATGTGTCGTTGTTGCGTTTTGTGCCGCGTTTGGCGCGTTTGGCGCGTGTGTCGTTATTGCGTTCGTCGTGTTCGTTGCGTTGAGCGTGTTCCAGCCCATGTGCGGGATTTTCAGGGCGGGGTCGGACGGCGTGATCGCCCTGACCTCGCCCGGGATCCAGCCGAATCCCTCAGTAGTGGTAAATTCCAGGCCGCGGGTGGCTAGCAGCTGCATGCCGACGCAGATGCCTAGAAACGGGCGCGCGCGGGTGATGACGGCATCTTCCAGCGTTTCGCGCAGGCCCGGCACCGCCATCAGGCCCGCCTTGCAGTCGGCAAATGCACCGACGCCCGGCAGCACGATACGATCCGCATTGGCGACATCGGCGGCGTTCGACGTCAGCAGGATTTTGCGGTTTGTGCCCGCCTCACGGTCAGCGCGCTCGAAGGCCTTAACCGCCGAGTGGAGGTTGCCTGAGCCGTAATCGATAATGGCGACGGTTTGCATATTGGTGTTCCTCGTGCGCGTCGCGCGTAGGGCTATCGCCCTACAACCCATTCGAGGGGATGCCCCGTCGAACTCCCCTCTTTTTGGGCCGAAGAAAGAAGGGAGTTTGGGGGAAGACTTTCCCCCAAACGGATCAGGGCGGTAGCCCGCTTGCGTTAGCGAAATATCTTAAAACTCAGATCTACCAAGGCCGCCAGCGCGATTTGACGGGCGTGGGGGCAGCGACGGCGGGGAGGTCTGTACTTTGCGGGGCTGCTTGGTGGGATGTGCGCAGGCCGGAGATCATCGGCTGGCTTGGGAGCCAGTTTTCGAAGAAGCGGCGTTCGCATTCGTTGCGGGTGCGGCCTACGACGGTGCCGACGGTCGACCAGCCTTTGGCGTCGAGCGAGGCACGCTCAAGTTCGCTGTATTCGAAGCCAACGATGACGTGAAGCGCGATGACGACGAGCGTGATCCACGCAGGTGAAGCCCCAATTGCGGACAGCAGCGCGCAAGCGGCAGCCAACGCGACCACATAGGTGGCGAGACCGACCCACAGTTGAGCGCCAGCCAGCATGACCGGAGCGAACAGGGCTGCCGACCAGTGGAAGCCATCGGACACGAAGGTCAGATGTTCGGCCCGATCGAGGCGGTCGGCGGCGGGATTTTCCGGCTCGTGAACCGTAAAGACCTTCATACCGACAGGGTCCCTTTGGTTGAGGGGACGCGCCCGGCTTGGCGCGGGTCCACGGTGATCGCGGTGCGGAGCGCGCGGGCGAGGCCCTTAAAGCAGGTCTCGGCGATGTGGTGGTTGTTGTCGCCGTAGATGTTGGCGATGTGCAGCGTGATGCCGGCGTTCTGGGCGAAGGCCTGGAACCACTCCTTGAACAGTTCGGTGTCCATTTCGCCGAGTTTGTCGCGGCTGAACTTCACATCCCAGATCAGGTAGGGACGGCCCGACACGTCGATGGCGACGCGGGTCAGGGTTTCGTCCATTGGCAAGTGCACGTCGGCATAACGGGTAATGCCCGCGCGGTCGCCCAGCGCTTTGGCAAGCGCTTGCCCCAACACGATGCCGCTATCTTCGGCGGTGTGGTGAAAATCGATGTGTAGATCGCCCTTGGCCACCAGTTTGATGTCGATCAGTGCGTGGCGGGCCACCTGTTCCAGCATGTGATCCAGGAAGCCGATGCCGGTCTTGATGTCGTAGGTCCCGGGTCCATCGAGCGCGATTGACGCGGTGATGTCGGTTTCCTTGGTCTTGCGGGCAATCGTTGCTGTCCGTGTCACGTCGGTTGGTAT
>JANLYB010000353.1:0-33796 GCA_031365425.1 Hyphomicrobiaceae bacterium | reverse complement strand
AGCGCGCAAAACCCTGTCTCCTGCGTGTCCCGCTGGAACGCCTGCGTCAGCGCCCGCACCTCGATCGGATCCCCAATCGGCGTCGCTGTGCCGTGCGCTTCGACGTATCCAATACTCCCAGCCTCGACGCCTGCAGCGGTGAGCGCCGCCCGCACCACATCGGCCTGACCCTGCACGCTCGGCGCCGAATACCCAGCCTTGCGCGCCCCATCGTTGTTGACAGCGAACCCCTTGATGACCGCCAGCACGTTGTCGCCATCCGCGAGCGCATCGTCCAGCCTTCGCAACACGACGACCCCCACGCCGTCGCCCAGAATGGTCCCGCTGGCGCGTGCATCGAACGTCCGGCACACACCGTCGCGCGCCGCAATGTGCCCATCCACGTGCAGGTAGCCGCCTTGCGGAAACGTGATGCTGGACGCCCCCGCCAGCGCCATATCAAACTGCCCGGCCTGGATCGCCTGCGAGGCCTGAGCAATCGCAACGAGGCCCGTCGAGCACGACGTCTGAACCGCAATCGCTGGTCCATCTAGGTCGAGCAGATACGCTGCGCGCGAGGCAAGGTAATCCTTGTCGTTGCCAAGTTCCGTCAGATGAAACGACGTCGGGTCGCCGGGATCGAGGTGACGCGCCGCCCCCAGATGATGCACGAGATACGATGGCAGATAGCAGCCCGCGAAAACGCCCACGCGCTCGGAACGATTGCCCGGCGCATGCCCCGCTCGTTCCATCGCTTGCCAACAGCATTCGACGAACAGCCGCTGTTGCGGGTCCATCAGCGTCGCTTCCCGATCGCTCAACCCAAAGAAGCGTGGATCGAAGTGGGAGACCCCGTCAAGGACCGCCCCCGCCTTGACGAAGTCTGGATGCGCAATCAAATCGGCAGGCACCCCGAACGCCGCAAGTTCGGCATCGCTAAACCTGCGGATCGACGAGACCCCGGCAACGAGATTGCGCCACAACGTTTCGGGATCGTCGGCACCAGGAAACCGGCACGCCATCCCGATCACGGCGACATCGACTGCGCCACTACGCGCAACCTTAGCCCTCTCGCGAGCCGGAGCCGGGGTCGACGCCATCCCGCGCTCTACGTGCCGCGACAGGGCCTCCAGTGTGGGATGATCAAAAACGTCGATCACATCAAGCCGCACGCCAAACGCCGTTTCCGCCGCCAAAGCGAGCTCAATTGCGAGCAGGGAATGCCCGCCCATGTCGAAGAAGTTGTCGCTGCCCTGCGCCGGTTCGCGCCCCAGCACCTCCCGCCAGACCGCCCGCATCCGACCCATCACGCGCCCCGCTGCAACAGGCGCAACGGCATTCACCGGAACCTTCGCAACCGGCAACCGCTTCCTGTCAATCTTGCCCGTCGACGGCGCAATAGGCATCTCCGACAGCGGCACCAGCACTGATGGGATGGAATAAGCCGGCAGCAAATCCTTGAGGTGCTCCCGCACCCGCGCGAGCAATGCTTCAGTTGGCAGGCCGTCCCGCCCCACGACATAAGCCACCAGATGGTCCGGCTGTCCCGTCGCTGCATCATCTACTGTTACGACAGCCGCCGCGCCGATCTCGGGGTGCGCCGTGATCGCGGCCTCAACCGCGCTGAGCACGACCGAATAGCCGCGCAGCTTGACCATGAACTTCGACCGGCCCTTGACCTCCAGTTGCCCATCGTCCAGCAATCGACCCACGTCGCCGGTGCGGAACATGCGCTTGCCGCCGCCTTGGAACGGGTCGGGCAGGAAGCGCTCTGCCGTCATCTCCGGCAGATCGAGATAGCCGCGAGCCAGGTTCGGCCCCGCCACATAAATCTCGCCCGTGACACCCCACGGCACCGGCTGAAAGGCGTCATCCAGAACATAGATCCGCACGTTCGCCATCACACGCCCGGCGGGCACATACCGCGAAGAAACAGCGCGGCTTGCCTCGCTGACGTCGCTCGTGGTCACGTCGTGGCATTCCGAAATCGAATAGTCGTTGACCAGCGCCACATGGGCCAGTTGCAATCGCGCCCGGTCGCGCAAGGCAACGCTCACCACCTCGCCGTTGAGGATCACTATTTTCAGATGCGGTAGCGAGGCGTTCCCGCTCAGCGCATTCAATACCCGTTCGAACAGCGACGGGGTCAGCAGCACGCGCGTTATGGCATGCTCATCAAGATAGGCGATCAACTGCCGTGGATCGAAAATCACTGCGTCGGGAATGACATATGCAGGCAGCCCCTTCAGCAGCGGCCGCAACACTTCCCAAACGAAGAATACGTTGCAGGCTTCCCGCTCGCTCGCCACATACGGCAGATGCACGAACCGCCACCAATAGGAATTCACTGCCCCCCGATGCGGACATACAATCCCCTTGGGCTTGCCGGTCGTCCCCGACGTCATCACGCAATAGGCAAGGCTATCGGGCCCTGGCTGCCCGGCCATATCCTCCAGCGACGGCAATGCTGCGCCCGTAAGTTCCTCCTGCCAGCCGGTCTCCATTACGATACAGCGCTTGCTCGACCGCCACGCTTGCGGCAGCCGCTCACGCAAACCCCGCCGCGTGATGATCGCGCACGGCCCCACGCTGTCGAGGATCTCGGCCACCATCTTGTCTGGCGTCGCCAGCGGGACCGGCAGATACGCTCCTCCCGCTTTCAACGCAGCAAGATAGGCGACAACGTAGTCGATGCTCGTTTCCAGGAAGATCGCCGCCATCCCATCGACGCGCATGCCCGACGCAAGCAACCTCCGCGCCAGCAAATCGCTGTCCTGGTCGAGTTTCGCGAACGTGAGCGCGCCGTCGATCCCTTCAAGCGCGAGCGCATCCGGCGTCCGGGCCGCTTGCCGGCGAAACAACTCGTGCAGGCAAACGTCGTGCGGATAGTCCTCCGCATCCCCAATCACCACCGAATGCGGCAACGCCTCAAGATCGGCCTGTGCAGTCTGCGTGATGTAGGCCAGTAGCTCGTCCCGCGCCGATTGCGTGTAGAAGTGCCCGCCCTCGAACATCCGAACTGCAAACTCACTCCGCGTCCGTTCCCGCCACGCTGCCAGGTCAGCTTCGCCCGCAAGTTCATCCTCACGCCCGCCTAACGCGGTCAAGGGGCATGAAACCATCGCATCCAGCGCCGTGTGATGCCGTTCGCACAACGCAAAGTCGGCCCGCAACGGCCCCAGCAACAGCTTGCGCAATTCGGGGTTTTGCAAACTGTCCGCAGGCAGCAGTCCCAGCTCTGCAATCGCCGCCAGCAGCGTGTCGTCGCTCGCGTCGTGCAATTTGGCCGACCGCGCGGCAATCTCGGGTGCCGGCAACCCCGACACCATCACCCGCAACGGCCTTGCCAGCCCCTCACGCTCCAACGCCCGCGCGACTTCGAACGCGACCATTGCGCCCACGCTATGCCCGAACAGCACAACCGGCATGTCGAGATATGGCTTGAGGGTGTCCTTTATGGCCGCGACCGTCACGCCCATGTCATCGATCGGCTCATCACGCAGCCGGGTGCCACGTCCAGGCGGGTTCACGCTGACGATGTCGATCCAGTCTGGCACGGCATCAGCCCAGGTGCGGTAGGCCTGTGGTCCGCCGCCGCCGTGCGGAAAGCACACGAGGCGGACGCGCGCGCTATCTCTCGGCGGTCCGCGCAAAATCCACGATGAGCTTGGCTGGGACATGACAGAAATTCGCCCCGGACAGGCTTCAAGAAAAAACTCCAAAAGCACACTATAGCCAGAGCCGTCAAGTTAGCGGCTATGCCAACTTGCACCATCGAGTTGCGCGGCTATAGTCGCGCTTTGCCGATCATTACGTTGTCAGACTTCAATCGCTGCGGATGTGATTGCTGAGCACTCAAGGATTGGCGGGTGCCGTTCGTGTAATGAACTGCGAGGAATTTCCTTTCCTAGCAGTAAACGTCATATTTTTCATGGTGGGTCATGGCTGCAAACACGGCGCAATTTCTTGTGGATGATTTGTTTTCCCCAAGGGGAACTGATCGCTACAAGGAAGAATACGTCTTTTCCTTCGTCGAAAAATGGGACCAGTTGATCGACTGGGACCGCCGCGCGGCCGCCGAAGACGATTTCTTCGTGGACGTGCTCGCCTCCCGCGGCGTCAGAACCGTGCTCGACGCAGCCACCGGCACCGGCTTTCATTCCGTCATGCTCAAGCAGGCGGGCTTTGATGTTACGAGCGCCGACGGCAGCGAACTGATGTTGCGCAAGGCGTCAGAAAACGGCCTGCGCCGCGGGCAGACATTGACGACTGTCCATGCCGATTGGCGCTGGCTCTGCGACCATGTATCGGGCAGCTTTGACGCCATCATTTGCCTGGGCAATTCCTTCACGCACCTGTTCGCGGACGCTGACCGCCGTCAGGCATTGGCTCATTTTTACGCCCTCCTTAATCCCGGCGGGGTGCTCATTCTCGATCAGCGCAATTACGACGCGCTGCTCGATAAGACTGCGCAGCCCAGCCGCAAGTTCTATTACTGCGGCAAGGACGTGTGCGCCCGCGCCATTCACGTCGACGACACAAAGGCGCGTTTTCGCTACGAGTTTTCCGATGGCGCTGCCTTTCACCTGGAAATGTTCCCGCTGAGAAGGGCTTATGTGCAGCAGCTCATTCGAGAAACTGGTTTTCAGGCCATCGCCACATATGGCGATTTCAAGGAAACGGTCCGGGGAACGCAGCCCGATTTCTATATTCACGTTGCGGAAAAATCAAAAATGAATGGCAAGACGTAAATGACGAATTCGTATTCCGACGCCGCCCGTATTGCGCGCGATTATTACAACAGCGAAGACGCCGATAACTTTTATTTTCACATCTGGGGCGGCGAAGACATCCATATCGGCATTTATGACAAGCCGGATGACCATGTCGCCGTCGCCAGCCGCCGTACCACCGCGCTGCTTGCCGATGCGTTGGGCCCGCTCCCCACGACGGCCCGTATCCTTGACATCGGATCGGGTTATGGTGGCTCGGCCCGCACTCTGGCCCGTCACTTCGGCTGCCGCGTCACTGCGCTCAACCTGTCGGAGCGCGAAAACGTCCGCAACCGGCAAGCAACCGCGCAAGCCGGCCTGTCTCTCCTTATCGATGTGGTGGACGGCTCGTTCGAAGCCATGCCGTTTGAAGCCGCAACCTTCGACGCCGTCTGGTCAATCGACGCGCTCCTCCACTCCGGCAGGCGCGACCATGTTCTGGCGGAAGCCCACCGCGTCCTGCGCCCCGGTGGCCAGCTCATCTTCACCGACCCCATGGAAAGCGGCGTCTGTTCGAGCGCGCAATTGTCCCCCGTTCTCGCCCGCATTCACTTGGACTCCATGGGCTCGTTTGCCAGCTACGGCCGCTCCGCGCACGCCCTGGGTTTCGAAACTATCCAGGCCCGCGATCTGACGCCCCACCTCATCCGCCACTACGCCCGCATCCGTGAAGAACTGATTGCCAACGCCGCCACGCTCGAAGGCAAAGTCTCGCAACCCTTCATTGCCAACGCCCTTGCCGGCCTCGACCATTGGGTTCGCGCTGGGCAAGCCGGTTGCCTCGCCTGGGGCGTCCAGCAATTCAGAAAACCAGGCTAACTCACCCTCTCAATCACAATCAGCTGCGGTGCGGGCCCAACCGAGTTGATCCGCTGATGACGGCTGACTGCAAAGCGGGCAGGCAGCGCTAGGGCAAACGCCTGCACCGCATCGGCCTCCGCCGCTCCACCGGCATGTCCTGGATACGATACGACTGTCGCGCATCCTCCGATTGCAAGCCAATCGACCGTTTGGCCAAGCGCTGCCAACGTCGTTTCCGTGTGCGTGATGATCTCCTTTGGGGCCCCCGGCAGATACCCCAGATTGAACATCACTGCCGCCAGCCGCCCCTTCGCCTCGGCAGGCAAGCACTCGGCCATTCGCTCGTGCCCTGCATGAATGAGGGTCACCTGCTCCAATCCCCGCACTCGTTCAGCGGCCACCGCCAGCGCCGCTGCCTGCACGTCGAACCCGAACACCCGTCCCGATGGCCCCACCCTGCGTGCAAGCCAAAGCGTATCGTGCCCATTGCCCACGGTCGCATCGACGGTCCAGTGGCCCGCCTTGAGCGACTGTCCCAACAGCACATGTGCAAGCTCCGTCGCGCGCATCACCGGTAAAACTTTCGCAAATCGACATCGGCAGGCAATGCCGCGCCGTCGACCAGATGCCGCGCAAACACCTCCGTAAACCACGGCGCATGCAGTGAGCCCTTCGATCCCAGGCCGTTGAAATACGCTAGCTGAGGATGCGCGGGATGCACGCCCATCACCGGCTTGCTCTCCACAATGATTGGCCGTACCGCCGCCTCATGATTCAACACCGTATAGGGCACCCGCCAGAAGGTCTGCAGTTTGCGCTCGATCTCCGCCCGCGCCTCCTCATCGGGCACCTGATCCAACCTTGCCCAATCATACGAGGCCCCCACGCGAAAAACGTCCGCCTCGGCAGTCGGCGCAATCCAGATGCCGCGATGAAAGCACTGTGGCGGCACGTTTCGCTCAAACCGCACCGTCAGGATATCGCCCTTTGCCGCGTTGAAAGGCACCCACAAGAAATACGGATTGCGGGCAGCGGCATAGCCTTCGCATGATATAACCTGCTGGGCGCGATGCCCACCAACCACGACCTCGTCCGCTCCCAGCACGACATCCCGTTCCCAATCGAGGGCAAGTTCAACCCACGGCAAAACTGCACGCGACGCCTCCAGATATCCCGCCACATCGAGTTGCGCCGCGCGCATGACAAACCCGCCCTCGCTTGCATCACCCAAATCCGGATCAAGCAACGGATCTGGCGCTGGGGATACAACATAGCTCTGGTATTCTTGCCGCTGGCTCCGTGGCGCCCACGCCACGCGCTCCGCCCCGGTTTGAAACACCCGCACAGCCTTCCGCTCATGGAAGAACTTACGCGCCGTCAGATCCTCAATCGCGCCATAAAACCTCCGCGCCTTAGCCAGTAGCGCGTCGCAGTTTGCCGTCAACACGAGGCGCTGCCCGGTAATCGGCGTGATCAAGCCGGCCGCTATCTTGGACGACGTGACGGCTTCGCAGGCATCAAGCAGCAGCACCCGCTGCCCTGCGGTCTTCAAATGCCAAGCCAGCGTCGTTCCGGTCAGCCCCTGACCTACGATGATCGTATCCCAGACCTCAGGCACGATCCCTTCTCCGCTCATTCAGTCGCTGCCTTCGCGTCGAAAAAGTAGCTGCAACGCCGCAACGATTGTTGCAGTGCGCAACTAAGGTATACTAGGCTCAGCCGACTGAACTGCCCAAAATGTGCGAAGCGACCAAGGTGCCGTGGCGTGAAGCCCTTTTGACCCATTCTGACGAGGACACTTTTACCATGCTGCTTAAAGGCAAGACCGCCGTCGTCACCGGATCAACGAGCGGGATTGGATTGGGCATTGCTCACGCACTCGCCGCCCAAGGTGTGTCCGTCATGCTCAACGGCTTTGGCGACGCCGTGGAAATCGAGGCCATTCGCGCCGGCATGGCGAGCAAACACGGCGTCAAAGCCGCCTACAACGGCGCCGATATGTCGAAAGGCACCGAGGTCGCAAATCTCATCGCTGCCGCCCAATCCGAACTCGGCGGAGTCGATATCCTCGTCAATAACGCCGGCATCCAGCACGTCGCCCCGGTTGAGGAATTCCCGGTCGAGAAGTGGGACGCCATCATCGCCATCAACCTGTCGTCCGCCTTCCACGCCATTCGCGCCGCTCTTCCGGGCATGCGCCAGCGCGGCTGGGGCCGCATCATCAACATCGCGTCGGCTCACGGCCTCGTCGCCTCAGCGCAGAAGTCGGCCTATGTCGCCTCCAAACACGGCATCATCGGCCTGACCAAATCCGTAGCGCTGGAAACCGCCACCACCGGAATCACCTGCAACGCCATCTGCCCAGGCTGGGTTCTGACCCCGCTCGTGCAAAAGCAAATCGACGCGATCGCTGCCAAAGACAAGATCACGGTCGCCGAGGCGCAGTCCAAGTTGCTGGCCGAAAAGCAACCCTCGCTTGCCTTCGCAACGCCCGAAGACATTGGCGGCATTGCCGTGTTCCTGGCGTCGGACGCCGCCAACCAGATCCGCGGCGCATCCATCAGCGTCGACGGGGGCTGGACAGCGCAATAACACTCGACCTAAGACGGCTCACCTCAAAAAGCGGCATGGCGATCTACACATGAATAAAGTTTACCCGGACGCGAAGTCCGCACTGGCAGGCGTCGTCAAGGACGGTCAGACCATCGCGGTCGGCGGCTTTGGCCTGTGCGGCATCCCCGAAGCGCTGATCGCGGCCCTGCGTGATTCAGGCGTGCAGAATTTGACGGCTGTTTCCAACAACGCCGGCGTCGATGGTTTCGGGCTTGGCATGTTGTTGCAGACCCGTCAGATCAAAAAGATGATCTCGTCCTACGTCGGCGAAAACAAAGAGTTCGAGCGCCAGTATCTGGCAGGTGAACTCGAACTCGAATTCACCCCGCAAGGCACGCTCGCAGAGCGTTTGCGCGCGGGTGGCGCGGGCATCCCCGCCTTTTTCACGAAGACCGGCTACGGCACCCTCGTCGCCGAGGGCAAGGTCGTGTCGGAGTTCGACGGCCAGAAATATATCCAGGAGCGCGGGATCAAGGCCGACGTCTCCCTCGTCAAGGCCTGGAAGGGCGATAAGCAGGGCAACCTGATCTACCGCATGACGGCGCGCAACTTCAATCCGATGGTCGCGACCGCCGGTAAGATCACCATCGCGGAGGTCGAAGAGCTGGTCGAAGTGGGCGAACTCGATCCCGACCAGATCCATACCCCCAGCATCTTCGTGAAGCGCATCGTTCTCAATGCGCACCCCGAAAAGCGCATCGAACAGCGCACCATCACCAAAGCTTAAATCGAACCAGAAGAGCACATTCCAATGGCCTGGACCCGTGAAGAAATGGCGGCACGCGCCGCGAAGGAATTGCGCGACGGTTACTATGTGAACCTCGGCATCGGTATGCCGACGCTGGTTGCGAACTACATCCCTGACGGCATGACCGTCATGCTGCAGTCCGAAAACGGTCTGCTCGGCATCGGCCCGTTCCCCAAAGACAATGAGGTCGACGCCGACCTCATCAACGCGGGCAAGCAGACCGTCACCACGTTGCCGGGTTCGAGCTTTTTCTCCTCCGCTGACAGCTTCGGCATGATCCGCGGCGGCCACATCGACTTGGCAATTCTGGGCGCGATGCAGGTCACGGACCACGGCGACCTCGCCAACTGGATGATCCCCGGCAAGATGGTCAAGGGAATGGGCGGCGCGATGGACTTGGTCGCGGGCGTCGAGCGCGTCATCGTCTTGATGGAACACACGGCGAAAAAGAAGGACGGCACGATCGACAAGAAGATCCTGCCCGCGTGCACGCTGCCCCTCACCGGCGTCGGCGTCGTCAGCATGATCATCACCGACCTCGGCGTCATGGAGGTCGGCAAAGACGGCTTGAAGCTGCTCGAACTCGCCCCCGGCGTCACACGGGAAGAGTTCGTGGAGATGACGGGCGTTCCGGTGGGTTGATCACCGCGTTCGCAGGACTAGGCGGCGCGCCTGCCGCCTCGCAGTTGCCGCGTGTCGTAGTCGTACCGGGACATGACGCCGTAAGCCCAGTCATCGTGGAGTGCGCTGCGTGCCTGCGCCTCCTGATCTGCCACCGTTTTAGTCTCGTGCTCGGACACGACGATCAAGTCCATCAATTCAAGCTGCTCCATGTCGCCACAGCTGTCCGTCCGCTTGGCTGCTACAGACTGGCCGACGTTTGCAACGACGACCCATCGAAGGTGTTTCATAAGGGCCTCCTATTCGATCCAAGGCGCCCGTGACCACTTTTCGTCGAGCAATGCTGCGCTGGCGAACTCGCTGGTCACGTGCTCATCCATTGCTTAATACTACAACGTTTTCCATCCCGGCGACAGCGGTCAGCAGCCTTTGATGCATTATTTTGCATCGCACGGCGACCGCATGTCATTGCCGCCTTACAGGCGTATAGTCGCGTGCACGAAGGGAGGGTTGGGGTTGTTTTCGAGACTGGAAGGAGAAAGCCATGATCTCGCTATACGATTGCATGGGACTGTGCAGCCTGAATGAGCCAGAGGTGCTGGCGGTCGCCGAGCATGAACATATTCCCGAAATTATTGCTGCGGCTCTGGCGGAACATCTGCTGTCTCAACCCGAAGGCTGCCGGCGGATTGGCGCTATGATGGCCGATGATGTGAGCTGGGCGCTTCAGCGCGGGGATGTGCTGCACGCCGAGGCCGTCCGCTCGACGCTGGGTCTCTTTGTCAGAGCGCACCCCGAGGCCATGGTATCGATCCGCGCCCGGGCATGCCTTAGTGGATTGAACAGCGCGTCCGCATGACGGCACTCGCATATCCAGCGGCATGGACCCGCTGGTGGTTTTACGTCAGGTGTCAGGTGGGCTGGCGCATCTAGCCCAATCCGGCATTACCGGTTCTGGCTGCCCGCCTTCACATACGCCGCCAGATGCCCGGCCTCCGTGCCGCCGCGCGCAATTGCGGAACTTGCATTCGCCTTCATGCGCCGTAATCGTCGTTGCATGCCATCGCAAAACAGCCTCACCTCATCATTGTTTCTCTTCCATCACATGGAGCGCGCATGCTCGCCTATTTGACCTTGATTTTTGGCTGCCAAGTTCTCGGCGAACTCCTCACGACGGCTGCGGGGCTGCCGGTTCCTGGACCGGTGTGCGGCATGGCCCTGCTGTTTGCAGGCTTGCTGGTGCACGGTTCGATCCCCTCCGAGCTGGCCGCAACCGGCTCTGCCCTACTCGACAATCTCTCATTGTTGTTCATTCCGGCTGGAGTGGGCGTCATGCTGCACGCCCAGCTACTCGCCCGCGACTGGTGGCCGATATCGGCCGCCCTTGTCGTGAGCACAGGTCTGACTATCGCTGTGACTGCACTCATCATGTCGTGGTTGACGCCGCCCCCCATCGAGCCTGATCAATCGGCGGGAGGACAATGATGCGGGATCTTCGCGATATCTGGACGTATCTCAGCGCAAGCCCTTTGCTGCATTTGACTCTGACGCTTGTGGCTTACCAAATCGGCCTTGCAATCTACCGCCGTGCCAATCTCAATCCGCTCCTCAACCCCGTTTTGCTATCAGTTGTTTTGATCGTCACTGTGCTCGTCACCACTGGCGTGCGTTACGAGACCTATTTCAACGGCGCGCAGTTCGTTCATTTCCTTCTTGGCCCCGCCACTGTCGCGCTCGCCATTCCGCTGTACCGGCAGTTTGAAAGAGTGCGCAGTTCGGCGATTGCCGTTCTCACCAGTATTCTGGTGGGCTCACTGACCGCGATGGTTTCTGCGGTGGCCGTAGGCTGGTTGCTTGGCGGGTCGCGGGATTCCCTCATTTCGCTCGCGCCAAAATCGGTGACAGCGCCGGTTGCCATGGGCATTACCGAACGTCTCGGAGGACTTCCGTCGCTCACCGCAGTTCTCGTTATCCTGACGGGCATTCTGGGTGCCATGATGGGCACGCACATCCTCAATGCGCTAGGCATTAAGGACTGGGCGGCCCGTGGGCTCGCCATGGGCACGGCAAGTCATGGAATCGGAACGGCTCGGGCCCTGCAAGTGAATGAAGTCGCGGGCGCATTTTCCGGCCTCGCCATGGGGATCAACGCGCTGGCGACGGCCGTCATGCTGCCGTTGCTGTGGCGCTGGTTCGTCCCCGGTTAGGCCCCGCTAATGCCGTCCTCCCCCCGCCTTCGCATACGCCGCCAAATGCCCGGCCTCCATGTCGCCGAGCGCGATGGCGGCCAGCACGGCGCAACCGGGCTCGGTCTGGTGCGCACAATTGCGGAACTTGCATTCGAGTGCCAACGCTTCGATGTCTTCAAAGTTCGGCTGCTCGACCGCCGTTTCGGTCCACAATTCTAGCCCTCGCATGCCGGGCGTATCGATGAGTGTGCCGCCCTGAGCGCGCATGAATAATTGGCGATGGGTCGTCGTGTGACGGCCCCGGCTGTCGTAGGAGCGAACCTCTTGCGTCGCCTGCGCGTCCCGCCCGAGCAAGGCGTTGGTCAACGTCGATTTACCCACCCCTGACGACCCGATCAGGGCAATCGTTTTGCCGCCGTCGAAATATGCTTCCAGCACGGCCGCACTCGCCTTATCGCGCGCGCTGATCGCATGGATGGTAATACCGGGCTCCACGGCCTCGATCTGCGCAATGGCGCCTGCCACATCCTTCGACAGATCGACCTTGTTGACGACAATCACCGGCTCGCTGTGACCGCTGCGGACAAGCGCGACATACCGCTGGATGCGCTGAATATTGAAATCGCCATCCAAGCCGGTGACGATAAAGATCGTATCGACATTCGCTGCGATGAGCTGTGGCCGCGTTTCGCCCGCCGCCTTGCGAATGAGTTCGGTCGCGCGCGGCAACACGGCCTCGATGCTCGCCGGTCCGTCCCCAATAGAGAGCCGCAGCGCCACGTAATCGCCAACACCCGGCAAGTCCGAACGTTGACCGGCCGCGTTACGCAAACGCCCCGTCAACTCAGCCGAGACCTCGGCATCATCGGTTGCGACCTGATAGTGCGTGCGGTGTTCGCCGACCACACGCCCCGGGACGAGACCCTTCGTCTCTGGGGCTTCAAGCTTCAGCCGCCCAAACTTATCTTTCCAAGTCTCATTCCACCCTAACGCCGCGAGCGTCATGCCATCTCCTCATGAATTCGGCGGACGATGGCATGTACAGCGCCGGGCCGATACCCTTCAATCCAGCGTCACCTTGTACCGGCTAAGCGCCACAGCAGACACCATCATCAGCAGCACCACGAGGGCCGCCATTTCCGTTGCGATCTCCGAAACCGTCGCGCCTTTCAACATCACGCCGCGGACGATGCGCAGGAAATGCGTGTTGGGCAGCGCCTCGCCGATGTATTGCGCCCAGACCGGCATGCCGCGAAACGGAAACGCAAACCCCGACAGCAGGATCGACGGCAGCAGGAAGAAGAACGACATCTGCATCGCCTGAAGCTGGTTCTCCGCAATTGTCGAAAACGTAAATCCGACCGCCAGATTGACGGTTATAAACAACAGCGTCGCCACCGCGAGCATAGGCAGGCTGCCGACGATGGGCACGTTGAACAGCAGCTTGGCGACTGCAATGATGACGACGACCTGGACGAAGCCGATCAGCACATAGGGTGCGATCTTGCCGATCATGACCTCGACGGGCTTGATCGGCATAGCGAGCAGGTTCTCCATCGTGCCCCGCTCGCGCTCGCGGGTGACGGCCAGTGAGGTCATCATCACCATTGTCATGGTGAGGATCACGCCGAGCAGACCCGGCACCACGTTATAGCGCGTGATGCCTTCGGGATTGTAGCGCCGGTGCACGATCACTTCGACGGGGTTGGGACGCCCTGCAAGGTTCGCCAGCGGTCCGGTCAGATCGTGGCTGAGCGCTTGCGTGACGGCTTGCTCGACGGCGGCGAGCGCATTGCCGGTTGTGGCCGGGTCGGTCGCGTCCGCCTCGACCGCGATCTGCGCTTTTTCGCGCCGGATGAGCCGTCGCGTCACATCGGTCGGGATCGTAATCACGAACTGCACGTCGCCGCTCTGCAGCAGTTCGTTGGCCTCGGCTTCAGACGTCGCGTTGTCGACCAATTTGAAGTAGCCGGTGTTGCCAAGCGCGGCGACAATGGACCGCGTGATGGCGCTCTGGTCGGCGGAAAGGATCGCGGTGGGCAGTCCCTTGGGGTCGTTGTTGATGGCATAGCCAAACAACAAAAGCTGCATGATCGGCATCCCAAACATCATCGCAAACGTGAGCCGGTCGCGCCTGAGTTGGAGCGTCTCCTTGCGGATCATCGCCATAAGCCGAGCGCTGAATTTCATGTCAGACTCCAGCTCCTGGTGCGTTGTCGGTGGCAGTGCTCATGAGATGGATGAACACATCCTCCAGCGTCGGTTCCGCCTCGTGCCATACGATACCGCTCTCGGCGCGCAATGGTTTGATGGCGGTTTGCAATGCAGCCAAGTCCGGTCCGCACACATGCAGCGTTGCGCCAAAGGCTGCGGCTGCGGTCACGCCGGGCGCGTGACGCAGCCGCAGTGCGAGCCGGTCGGCGCCGGGGCCGGTGGCGATTAACGCATGTAACCCCGACTCGG
Organism: Hyphomicrobiaceae bacterium; assembly: GCA_031365425.1. GTDB lineage: Bacteria > Pseudomonadota > Alphaproteobacteria > Rhizobiales > Hyphomicrobiaceae > JANXVY01. Next base: position 19,610 of record JANLYB010000353.1, on the reverse strand, counting down.
CGATGATGGCGTCTGCTGTGCCGCGCGCCATCAGTTTGCCGTAGGCGATGTAGGCGATCTCGTGACAGCGTTCGGCTTCGTCCATGTAGTGCGTTGAGACGAGCACCGTGATTCCGGTAGCGGCGAGCGCGTGGATTTCATCCCAGAACGCACGCCGCGCTTTGGGATCGACGCCTGCGGTCGGCTCATCGAGCAGCAGTAGCCGTGGCTCATGCAGTATGCACGCAGCGAGTGCCAGTCTTTGCTTCCATCCGCCCGACAGCGCACCGGTCAATTGGTTCTGGCGGGTTGCGAGTTCGAGCCGTTCGAGCGCACGGTCCACACGCTCGGGGATGCGGTCGAGGCCATAGATACGCGCAACGAAATCGAGATTTTCGCGGATCGTCAGGTCCTCATACAACCCGAACTTCTGCGTCATGTAGCCGGTCTGCCGCTTGATCTCATCGGCCTGCGTGAGCAGGTCGAAGCCCAGGCAGGTGCCCGAACCCGAGTTCGGCGTGAGCAGTCCGCAGATGAGCCGGAGCGTGGTGGTCTTGCCCGAACCGTTGGGGCCGAGAAAGCCACAGATGCGACCAGGCGCGAGCGTCAGATCGACATTGTCCACAACCGTGCGGTTGCCGTATTTCTTGACGAGGCCGTGAACGTCGATGGCGGGTGCCGTGCTCATGGTGTGAGCGCCACTTCGACTGGCAATCCGGGGCGGATCGGCGGCGTACTGGGGGCAGGCTTTGCCTCGACCAGAAACACCAGCTTCTGCCGTGCGCTGTCGGAGTAGATCACAGGAGGGGTGAACTCCGCGCGGGGAGCCACAAAGCTCACCGTCGCCTTCTGCGCAGGCGGACCACCATCCCATGTGAACGTCACAGCCGACCCGATCCGCACCTGCCCGATGGCTGCTTCAGGCACGAAAAACCGCAGCTTGATCTTATCGGTCGCCAGCAGAGAAACCACCGGTTGCCCCGCGCCGACCCACTCGCCCACATCGAAGAACGTGTCGTCTACCTGGGCGTCCAGCGGCGCGACGGGCGCGAGGTCTGACTGATGGCTCATCGCTTCGGCGAGGTTCGCCTTGGCCTGGGTGACGCGGGATTGGGCGGCGCGCAATTCGTTGGTGCGGCCGGGAAGATCGCTGGCGGCCTCCTGCGCTTTCAGTTGAGCCACGCGGGCCTGCAATTGCGCGACCTGCGACTTGGCCTGATCGACGCGGACGCGGGTCGCGTTGCCACGCACGACGAGTTCGCTGGCGCGCTTAAGATCGTCCTCCGCGAAACTCAAGCTCGCTTCGGCTTCCGCCCGTTGCTGGCGGATGACTTCCAGTTCAACGTCGCGCTTGCCGGTCATAATGTTTTCAAGCTGGGCGTTCGCTTCTGCGACGGCTGCGGAAAAGCGCGCTACTTGGGCGTCGGCAGCCGCGGGGTCGATGGCAAACAAGGATGCCCCGCGCACTACGGTGTCCCCGCGCGAAACTGCCCGCGACACAAGGCGGCCCGCGACAGGCGGTGAGATCAGCGTCGTCTCGCCTTCGACGTAGCCAAGGAAATGCGCAGGCGTTGACGCGCCTGGCCACCATAGCCGTTTCGCGGCGAACCCGCCAACGACCAACGCAAGCACGATGAGTGGGACGAGGCGCTTCATGGTGCTGCTTCCGCGATAGGGTGGGCCGACAGCCCGCGCACGATGATGCCGGCGTGCTGGCTGGCGAGCGCTTCGATGTCGAGGCTGTCGGCCCCGAGCGGTTCGAATACACTCCGCCAGACGGCTGCAAGCACCATCGGCCCGACGAGGGACTTGACCGCGAGCTTGGCATCGATCGCACGGAACTCCCCGCTCGCGATGCCGCGTTCGATAAGCGACTGCAGCAGCGGCAAGGCGCGCCCGATGACGGTGTCGAGATAGAGCTTGCCGATCTCGGGATGCGCCCGGGATTCGGAGATGACGAGTTTGATAAGGTTGGGGATCGCCGAATGCGCCAAGCGTGCGCCCATGAAGCCGAGGAAACGCACGAGCAGCGGCGCGACCGGCCCCTGGTGGCTCTGGATCATCGCTGCCGCTGCCTCGACGTTGGTCCCTGCGGTTTCCACGATGACCGCGCGGAGCAGCGCGGTCTTGTCGTCGAAATAGAGATAGATCGCCGCCTTGCTCAGGCCCGCCCGAGCCGCGACGTCTTCAAGCCGCGTTGCCGAAAACCCACGCTGCGAAAACAGCTCCAGAGCGGCGGAGATAATCTCGCCGGGACGATCATCTGGACGACGCTGGGACTTGGAGGAGACCTTGGGCACGAGTATTAACTATATTTCTGACCAGTCAGTTAGCATAACTTACCAGTCAGTCAGTAAGAGTCAAGAGCCAGGGGCACCCAAGCTGCCGGCGACAGGGCCGTACTGAGTAAGCTCAAGCGCCCTCACGACAGTTATTCGCCAGCGCCCCAAATCCGCCCGGCTCGCGACTGACGGTGTCCGGTCAAATCAGGTACAAGCGCGCTGAATAGCGACGAGCGGAGAACGGCGAGTGACTCTGACGAAACGGAATTGCACACGCGCGGCATCGGTTGCGCTGATGATCGCGGCGCTCAGCATGGCGGTACCGGCTCGGGCGGAGACGTTCGCGGCGTTCCTGGATGGCGTGTGGCCGGAGGCGAAGGAGGCGGGCGTTCCGCGCAAAGTGTTTGACGAGGCTATCGCCGGCCTCACTCCCGACATGTCGCTGCCCGACCTTGTGATCCCCGGCAAGGAACAAGTTTCCGAACGCGGACAGGCCGAATTCACCCAACCGGCACAGAATTATATTCGCCCCGATACGCTGGCAAGCTTGGCGAGCCAGGGCCGCGCGCTGCTGGCCCAGCATAAAGTGACGTTCGAACGGATCGAGCGTGAGATCGGCGTCGATAGATATGGCCTGCTGGCGATCTGGGGCCGTGAGACGGCGTTTGGCACCTACAAGCTGCCCAACGACGCGATCCGCGTGCTGGCGACGCAGGCGTATATCGGCAAGCGCAAGGACATGTTCCGTGCCGAGTTCATCGCTGGTTTGCGGATGCTGGCTGCAGGCGTGCCGCGCGCGGATATGAAATCGTCGTGGGCGGGCGCGGTGGGCCTGACCCAGTTTATGCCGACGGAGTTCTTCAAGAACGGCATCGATTTCGACGGCAACGGCAAGATCGACCTTGTTCATTCCGTACCCGATGCGCTGGCGTCGGCGGCGCGGCAATTGAAGGAAAAGGGCTGGGTGTTAGGCCAGCCGTGGGGCTACGAAGTCGTCGTGCCTGCTTCGGCAAGCTGCGCGCTGGAAGGACCGCCGGGCATCCGCAAGCTGAGCGAGTGGATCGCGATGGGCTTCAAGCGCACCGGGGTTAAAATGTTCCGGCCCGCCGATCTGGATCACGATGCGTACCTGATGATGCCGGCCGGCACACATGGCCCTGCGTTCCTCGCGTTGGAAAACTTCCAGGTCATCCGCCGCTACAACACGTCCGACCTCTATGCCTTGTTCGTCGGCAACCTGTCCGACCGCATCGCAGGCGGCGGCAATTTCGATACGCCCTGGGGGACTGTCGCCCAGCCCGCTACCAAGCTCGTTGCCGACCTCCAGACCCGCCTCAAAGCGCTGGGCTACCCCATGGACAAAATCGACGGCAAAATCGGCTCCAACACGCGGCGCCAAATCGGCATCTTCGAAACCGCCGCCGGCAGAAAGCCAGGCTGCTGGCCGACGCAAGAGGTGCTGGCAGCGGCGATGAAGATGGCGGTGAAGTAAGGGGCGGCAAATGCGGCTACAGGCGGAGAGAGACGAGTTGGCTGCCGTGGCGTTCGATGCGGCCTGAGAGGTCGAGTTCCATGAGGGCGATGTGGATGGCGCGGATGGGCAAGCCGGTTGCGCGGACGATGGCGTCGATGTCGATGGGGTGGGGGCCGAGGCTTGTGATGACGGCATCGAGGTCGCTGTCGGTGAGGCGTGGCGGCGGGGACGGCGGGAGGGTGGGGAAGGTTGCCGCCGGTTCGGCGAGTTGCACGGGATGGCGTCCGGTGATAGGGCCGAGGACGTCTAGGATGTCGGCGGTGCAGGTGGTCAGCGTCGCGCCGTTTTTAAGAAGGCCGTTGGTGCCTTCGGCGCGCGGGTCGAGCGGATGGCCGGGAACGGCAAAGACCTCGCGGCCTTGTTCGGCAGCGTAGCGGGCGGTGACGAGGGTGCCGGAGCGTTTGGCGGCTTCGATGATGACGACGCCGCGCGAGACGCCGGAGATGATGCGGTTGCGGCGCGGGAAATCCTGGGCGCGGGGCTGATAGCCGGACGGCATTTCGGTGATAATGCAGCCGCGTTCGGTGATGGCGTCATAGAGCTTTTCGTGCTCGGGCGGGTAGATGATGTCGACCCCGCCGGCGACGACGGCGACGGTGCCGGTCGCGAGCGCTATTTCATGGGCCGCGCCATCGATGCCACGGGCAAGGCCGGAGGCGATGACGAACTGGGCCTGACCGAGTTCGGCGGCGAACTGGCGAGTGAGCTTCAGTCCGGCGGCAGAGGCCAAGCGTGAGCCGACGATGGCAACCATGTCGTTGGCGAGCAGGCCGGGGTTGCCGCGGGCGTAGATCATCGGCGGGGGATGGTCGATCCGGGCGAGGGCCGTAGGGTAGCCGGGCTCGATGGTGAAGATGGGAACGCAGCGCGCTTTGCTGGCTGCTTCGAGTTCGCGTTCGGCGGTGGCTACCGGGCAGAGTTTGAAAGGCTTGCCGCGTCTGGCGCGGCGGGACATTTCTGGGAGCGCGTCGAGGGCGGGCTGAGCGCCGCCGAAGTGGTTGATCAACTCACGGAAGGTGACCGGGCCGACGTTTTCAGAGCGGATCAGGCGCAGGCAGGCTAGACGGCTCGCATCATCGAGGGCGGCAATCGGGAGTGCTGGCGCTGGGAATAAGCCGGTCTGTTGCGCGGCGGTGTCAGGCGGCTTCATTCGGCACCGCTGCGTTGCTCTTTTCGCCGATGCGGGGTTCGGCGCCGCGGCGCAGGCGGACAATGTTTTCGCGGTGTTTCCAGAGCAAAAGCAGCGTCAGGATCACGAACAGGGCTGCGGTGACGGGGCGACCCATCAGGAGGAGAACGAAGGGCGTCGCGATGCTGGCGGCGATGGCGGCAAGGGATGAGAACCGCACGGCGTAAGCCATGAACAGCCAGATGGCGCAGAAGGCGAGGCCGGCCTGCCAGCACAGGCCGAACAGGCCGCCGACGAAGGTTGCGACGCCTTTGCCGCCTTTGAAGCGGAGCCAGACAGGATAGACGTGGCCAAGGAATGCGCCGAGCGCTGCCATGTGGGCGGGGACTTGGCCGTACCAGTGGTTGACGAGCAGGACGGCGGCGGTGGCTTTCAGGCCGTCGAGCAGGAGGGTGGCTGCGGCGAGGCCTTTGTTGCCGGTGCGCAGGACGTTGGTGGCGCCGATGTTGCCGGAGCCGATATTGCGGATATCGCCGAGGCCAGCCGCTTGCGAGAGCACGAGGCCGAAGGGGATTGAGCCGAACAGGTAGCCGATGATCAGGCCGTAGATCAGCCAGGGCCACATGTTGCCGACCATAAGGATTACGAACGAGCTCAACGCATCCATTAGAGTCGCCTATCGGTCAACCGGTTGGGAAGGGAAAGACGGTTTCGCCGGCAACGACGGTGCGCAGGACGCGGCCTTGCATCTTGCTGTCGTCGAAGGGGGTGTTTTTGGAGCGCGAGCGCAACAGTTCTTTGTTGACGACCCAGGGTTCGCCGAGATCGACGAGGACGAGGTCGGCGGGTTCGCCTTTGGCGAGGCGGCCACCCTTGAGGCCAAGCAGATTGGCTGGGTTGGTGGAGAGGGCCTTCCACAAGGTCAGGAGAGGGACTTCCTCGTTGCCGTAATGGAGGCGGAGGGCTGCCGCCAGCAGCGTTTCGAGGCCGACTGCACCGTCGGCGGCTTCGGCAAACGGGCGGCGCTTGACGTCGGCGTCCTGCGGGTCGTGGCTGGAGACGATGACGTCGATGGTGCCATCCGCGACGCCTTCGACCATTGCGACGCGGTCGTCTTCGGTGCGCAGCGGCGGGCGGACCTTAAAGAAGGTGCGATAGGAGCCGATGTCGAGTTCGTTCAACGTCAGGTGGTTGATCGAGACGCCGCAGGTGACGCGCAGTCCGCGCATTTTGGCGGCGCGGATGACGTCGAGGCTTTCGCGGCAGGTGATGGTAGCGGCGTGGTAGCGGCCGCCGGTGACTTCGAGCAGGCGGATGTCGCGCTCAAGCACGATGGTTTCGGCGACCTTGTTGACGCCGGGCAGGCCCAAGCGAGCCGAGACTTCGCCTGAGTTCATCGAGGCGGTTTTGGAGAGGTAGGGGTCTTCGGTGTGGTGGACGATAAGGGCATCGAAGTCCTTGGCGTAGAGCAGCGCGTTGCGCATGACGCGGGTGTCGGCGATGGACGTTTTGCCGTTGGTGAAGGCAACCGCGCCGGCACGCTGAAGCAGGCCGAATTCGGTGATTTCGCTGCCTTCAAGGTTGCGGGTCATGGCGGCCATGGTCGCGACGTGGACGAGGGCATTGTCGCGGGCGCGGCGCTGGATGAAGTCGACGAGGGCGACCTGATCGATGACGGGCTTGGTGTCGGGCATGACGACGATGGTGGTGACGCCGCCGGCGGCAGCGGCATAGCTTGCGGTCTTGAGGGTTTCGCGGTGCTCCTGGCCGGGTTCGCCGGTGAAGACCTGGCAATCGACGAGGCCGGGGGCGAGCAGGTTGCCTTTGCAGTCGATGACTTCGGTGTCGGCGGGCGCGTTTCGCCGCAGATGAGGGCCGGCGTCGGCGATCAGTCCGTCGCGGACCAGGACGCCGCCGGGCGTATCCAGGCCGGTCGCGGGGTCGAGCAGGCGGGCGTTGATGAAGACCGTGCCGCCAGCAGGACCCGGCGCGCGGCGCTTGGGGTCGGCGGCGGACTTGGTGGCGGATCTGGCGGTTTTGGGCTGGGTCATCGGTTTGGCAGGTTGCGGGCGAGGGCCTGGAGGACGGCCATGCGGACGGCGACGCCCATCTCGACTTGCTCGCGAATGACGCTGCGGGAATGGTCGGCGATCGTGGAGGCGATTTCGACGCCCCGGTTCATCGGGCCGGGGTGCATGATGAGGGCGTCGGGCTTGGCGAGATCGAGCTTTTCCTGGTCGAGGCCGAAGAAGTGGAAGAACTCGCGGCTTGAGGGAATGTAGCTGCCTTGCATACGTTCGTTCTGGAGGCGCAACATCATGACGATGTCGGCGCCTTCGATGCCGGCCCACATGTCGGTGAAGACTTCGCCGAAACGGGAGGCGTTGGGTGGCAGCAGGGTCGATGGCGCGATGATGCGCACGCGTGCGCCGAGGGCGTTCAGCACGTCGATGTTGGAACGGGCGACCCGGGAATGGAGGATGTCGCCGCAGATGGCGACGATGAGGCCTGCGACGCGGCCTTTGGCGCGGCGGATGGTGAGTGCGTCGAGCAGGGCTTGGGTCGGGTGCTGATGCGCGCCGTCGCCGGCGTTGACGACGCAGCAATCGACCTTTTGCGAGAGCAATTCGACGGCACCTGCGGCGTGGTGGCGGACGACGATGATGTCGGGGCGCATGGCGTTCAGCGTCATCGCCGTATCGATCAGGGTCTCGCCCTTTTGCACGGAGGATGCCGAGACGTTCATGTTCATGACGTCGGCGCCGAGGCGCTTGCCGGCCAGCTCGAACGAGGACTGGGTGCGGGTCGAGGCTTCAAAGAACAGGTTGATGAGGGTCCGGCCGCTTAAAACGTCGCTTTTTTTGTGGACCTGCCGGTTGGTGTCGGCTGCCTTATCGGCGAGGTCGAGAAGCCACGTAATTTCCTGCGCCGTCAAGCCCTCGCACGTGAGGAGGTGACGACGGGAAAAGCCCGGAATTGTAGTCGATGATGAGGATGCAGCCATTAAAACGAGGGGTATAAGTGAGATGCGCCGGGAGCGCAACCCGCTGGCCGGCCAGGTGGTCAATATCCTCACTTAGACGGGCCGGTACATTAACCTTTGACAGGTTCGCGACCGACGCGAGCGCTGCTGATCGGGCCGATGGTGTCCACGATGCGGGTGAGTGCGTCGAGGAACGCCGTCCGCTCGGAGGGCGCGAGGGCTGCCAGGAGCCGTTCATCGGTCGAGAGGGCAGCCGGTTCGGCGTTCCGCAGCGCGGTCTGACCTTTGGGCGTCAGGCGCAACGCGTACATGCGAGCGTCGCGACGGGTGCGGCGGCGCGCCATGAAGCCGCGTTCGACCAGCCTGCGGACGATGTCTGCGATCGTCGAGCGGTCGATGCCGGTGATGTCGACGAGCGTTGTCTGGCTCGGTTCGGTCGTCACCTCGACGGCCTTGAGCACGGCGTATTGACGCGGCGTCATGGAGCTGTCGGTGAGGTTGCCGGAAAAGACCTCGTCGGCGCATTGGCCGGCGCGATGGAGCAGGTGGACAGCGGACGATACTACGCCGGTCGCTGCCGTATGTTCTGGGGTTATGGACTTGGGCATGGTGTACAATCCTTGGGAGAATAGGACGAAGCCTGCTGTTGAAATGGTGAGCGTTGCCAGTAGTTCAACTGCAGACCAATTGTTTGTTCCCGTCTTATTGGGTCGTGCTCGTTCGACGCGAGGTGCCTGCGGAATTACTCAGCAGAAGTCGTCACTGATGGTTTTGGTTCCTTAAAACCGTCTGGATGCAGTGAAAATTTTTCTAAGCCGCTTGGAACGCGAGCAGTTTGGCGATTTGCCCAACTAAAATCGTGCGTTCCGTATACGATCGAGTGCGCCTTGCAAGATCAGCGTGGCGGCTAATTTGTCGATGACTTCGCTGCGGCGTTTTCGCGAGGCGTCAGCGGCGATCAGCATGCGTTCGGCTGCCGCAGTGGTTAGGCGCTCATCCCAAAGAAGAATTGGGATCGGAGTGAGACCGTTGAGGTTGCGGGCGAGGGCGCGGGTCGCCTGCACGCGAGGGCCAAGAGTACCGTCCATGTTGGTGGGCAGGCCGAGGACGAGGCCGCAGACGTTGTGCTCAGCGATAAGGGCGAGCAGACGGGCGGCGTCGGCTTTGAATTTGGTGCGCTCGATGGTTTCCAGGGGCGAGGCGATGGTGCGGGAAACGTCGGAGAGGGCGAGGCCGAGGGTCGTTGTGCCGCCGTCGATACCGATTAAGCGGCCAGTGGGGGGGAGCGCCGTTGTGAACGGGACGATTTCCGCCGTGGTTAGCGGCAGGGGGCGCACGGGGGGATCTGGATCGGGCTGTGTCATGGATGGTTGATGGCCTTGTTGCGCGCGGGGGACACATGTTGCGCGCCTCGGGCACATGGTTGCGCGCCGCAGGCGACGCCGTTAAGAGTGCGGGTCTGATTTCCATACACCAAAAGCGAGGGACCCATGCAGGTCGATACCGCGACCGTCCGGCGCATCGCGCGTCTGGCGCGGATCAAAGTCACCGAGGACGAAGCTAAGGGGCTCGAAAAGGAGCTGTCGGGCATTCTCGATTGGGTCAAACAATTGGACGAGGTCAACACCGATGGCGTCGAACCGATGACGCGGGTCGTCGCACAGGACATGAAGAAGCGCGCCGATGTGGTCAACGATGGCGAGATGGCCGAGGCGGTCACCGCCAATGCGCCGATGAGCGAAGACAACTTCTTCGTCGTGCCGAGTGTGATGGAATGAAGGTTCCCAGGGGGATGACGGCGCTGGTTGCCATGTTGGTCGCGTGGCCAGTTATGGCCAAGACGGGCGTCAAGGCAGCGTTCATTCAAGGGACGTACGCGACCGACCACGAGTGCAAGAAGTTGCGCGCGGTCGAGGCAGGTGGGCCGAAGAACGTTGCGACGGCGCCGGAATTATTGACTTCAGGTGGGTTCTTGGGCTGGGAAAACTGGTGTTCGTTTGCTTCGATCAAGGCCTCGCCGGTCAACAGAAATGGGGGCGACGCGTTCGTTGCCAAGATGAGTTGCGGCGAAGGGCCCGAGATCTGGACCGATACCTATAAATTTGCGCGTCGCGCCGATGGGGCGATCGACGTGACCGTAAAGGGCAAGACGACGCGCTATCTGCGCTGCGATTCCAAGGCAAGAGGGTGAGACGACCGTGACTGATCTGACCAAACTGACGCTCGCCGAAGCACGCGACGGCTTGAAGAAAAAGACGTTTACGGCGACTGAGTTGACGGGGTCGTATCTCAAGGCGATCGAGGCGGGCAACGCGGGACTCAACGCTTATGTGCTGGTGACGGCCGAGCATGCGCTGGCGCAGGCAGCCGAGAGCGATAAGCGGATCGCGGCTGGCAAAGCGCGCGATCTGGAAGGATTGCCGCTGGGGAATAAGGATCTGTTCTGCACGAAGGGGATCCGCACGACGGCGTGCTCCAAGATTCTGGACGATTTCAAGCCTCCGTATGAGTCGACGGTTGGCGCGAACCTTTGGAATGCGGGCGCGGTGATGCTCGGCAAGCTCAACAATGACGAGTTTGCGATGGGCTCGTCGAACGAGACGAGCGCGTTCGGTAACGTCGTCAATCCCTGGCGGCGCGTGGGCAAGGACGGCAAGACTTTGCCAGATAAACTGGTGCCGGGCGGGTCGTCGGGTGGATCGTCGGCTGCTGTTGCCGGTGGGTTGTGTCTGGCGGCGACTGCAACCGATACGGGCGGGTCAATCCGGCAACCGGCGGCGTTGACGGGAACGGTCGGGATCAAGCCGACGTATGGCCGGTGTTCGCGCTGGGGGATCGTTGCGTTCGCGTCGTCGCTCGATCAGGCGGGGCCGATTGCCAAGACGGTGCGCGATACGGCGATCATGCTCAAGAGCATGGCGGGGCACGATCCCAAGGATACGACCAGCGTCGATGCGCCGGTGCCCGATTACGAAGCGATGCTCGGCAAAGGCGTCAAGGGCCTGCGCGTCGGCGTGCCGAAGGAATACCGGGTCGATGGGATGTCGAAGGAGATCGAAGACCTTTGGCAGCAGGGAATTGCCTGGCTGAAGACTGCCGGGGCGACCATTCACGAGATTTCGCTGCCGCATACGAAGTACGCACTGCCTGCGTATTACATCGTGGCGCCGGCCGAGTGTTCGTCGAACCTCGCGCGGTATGACGGCGTGCGCTACGGGCTGCGGGTCCCGGGCAAGGATCTGATTGAGACGTATGAGAATACGCGCGCGGCAGGCTTCGGCAAGGAAGTGCGCAAGCGCATCCTGATCGGCACGTATGTGCTGTCGGCTGGGTACTACGATGCGTATTATCTCAAGGCGCAGAAGGTGCGGACGCTCATCAAGCAGGATTTCGACAATGCTTGGAGCAAGGTCGACGTGGTTTTGACGCCGACGACGCCAAGCCCGGCGTTTGCGCTGGGTGAAAAGACCGGCGATCCGCTGGCGATGTATCTGGAAGACATCTTCACCGTGACTGTCAATATGGCCGGTTTACCGGGGTTGTCGGTGCCTGCTGGGTTGTCGAGCCAGGGCACACCGCTTGGCCTGCAGTTGATTGGTAAGCCGTTCGATGAGGGAACGTTGCTGCGGGCTGCGCAGGCCATTGAGGATTCGGCTGGCCGGTTCACGGTGAGTGATCAGTGGTGGATGGCGGGTGCCGGTGCCAGCGCTGCAGCGGCCAAGCCTGCGCCCGTGAAGGCTGCCAAGGGTAAGGCGAAGAAGTAACGCAAATGGTTGGCCGGTAGGGCGCTGCGCGCGTGGGCTTCACCGTTGTCATCGCCGGACTTGGTCCACGGTCGTTTGGTTTGATTTCAATCCACCTACTGTTTCCCCGGACGGCATCGCGCGCGTGAGCGTGCGCGGCTGATCCGGGGCCTTTACCTCTATGTGAGCAGTAACGATCCCGGATCTGCGTGCGCAAGAGGGCGCACTTGTCCGGGAAACCAGTGGGGGGAATTGAGTGTCTATTTTATCGTGATGCTTACTGCGGCGCGGGCGGTGGATTCGGGTGCGGGGACGAGTTTGGCATCCTTGATGGCGGCTTTGGCGGCGGCGCGGTTGCGGGCGGCGTCGGTGTCGAGGCTGTAGGATGTGCGCAGGAAGTTTTCGTAGCTGCCCAGGACCGTGAAGCGCTGGCGCTCGTAGTCGGGTTCGACGCCGGCGGGGAATTTTGCCTGGGTCTGGCAGCGGCCGATCAGGGTTTCGGTGCCCGGGTCTTTCAAGCGGAACTGATAGGGTGCCTTGTCACCGGGGAGCGCGAAGGGAGCGTCGGGGCGGACGAGGTTGTCAGGATCGAATTCGCTCGGGAACAGGACGGTGGCTTTTCCGGCTGCGTTCACGCTGATGAGGGTCAGGTAGCAGGGCGCCGAGGGTTGTGCGTAGACAGTCATTAGCTCGCCGGGCTTGTAGACGGATTGGCTGGTCCAGAGTGCAAGCGCGATGCTGGTGCCGGACGCGGTGACGGCCTGGGGCTGCGGGGAGGGCGTTGGCGCAGCAGGCGCATTCAGGGCGAAGATCAGGCGATTGGCGTCGGCTCGGGTCAGTAGGCCTTGGCGCAGACGGTGGCCCAGCGAGCGTTCGGCAAGGGTTGTGTCGGCGAGCTTGGCGTCGAGCGCGTCGGGCAGCATGCCCAGTTCGGCGGCTGCCATTTTGAGATCGACGTTGCGGGTGTATTGGCTGGCGAGTGCGGCTATGGGTTCTAGACCGCCAATCGTCATGTCAGGGTCAATGGCAGCCTGGATCATGGCGCGGCGGTAACGGTAGCCGTCTTCGTCCAACACGCGGCCCCAGTCGTTTTGTGTGTCGTAAAGGGCGAGCGCGAGGTCCTTGACGTCGCGCGGGCCGGTGAATTTGTCGGAGCCTAAGTGGCTGCGCATTTGATCGGTGAACGCTTTCAGGCCGGCGGTATGGCAACCGAGGCAGGATTGGGCGGCAAGGGTCGCTCCTGCGCTGCGGGCCGCATCGAGTTCCAGGCGTTGGGGGAGCTGGTCGATGCGGTGCCCGTCCGATTCGTAGAGTGCAAACGCGAAGAAGCCGTTTGGCAGCGAAAAGATCAGGCGCTGGCCGTCGTCGCGGAATTGCGCTTTGTCGGTCGCGCCGCGGACGCCGCCGAGCGGACGTTCGAAGATGTCGTGTTCGCCCAAGCCGTCGGCGAAATCGTGGGCTAGCCAGAAGCGGCGGGTATCGGCCTGATGGCGTTCGATAACGCGGGGGCCGCGGGTGATGGGGCTCGTTTTCAGACCGGCGCGCATGCCGCGACCGTCGGGGGTATCGCTGCGGCGGTTGATACCTAGGAGGCGGGCGGTTTCATCAAGCGTTGGCGGCAGGCCTAAGAGTTCGGCGTACAGCGGGGGGCGGGTGGCGGCAAACGTCAGCCAGTCGCCGCGAATGGGGCGAGGGTTGGCGGCGGGGGCTTTGAGCTTGGCGGTGAGGTCGGCGGCGATGGCCTTGGGTTCGGCGCGAGCAAGTGCGTTCCAGTGTTCGTCAACCCAGCCGATGTCGGAGAGCTTGAAGGACAGGACGGTTTTGGCTTCATCGACGGCGACCGGAACCACGGGCTGTGAGCCCCAGGACAGGCTGTTTAAAACCTTGGCGAGGGCTTGGCGATAGCCATCCATTTCGGTGGGCGTCGCGCAGGCATTTGCTAAGTGGGCGAGCGTGATGAAGCGCAGTTCGCGGGCGGCGGCTTCACCGGCTGCTGCAGCTGCCACGTCTATCGCGGCGGCGACGTCGTCGCTGGTGATGGGCTTTTTCAGGGAACAGGTGGCGGGTAGAGCCGGGAGTTCGGCGATCCAGGTTCGGACGCGGGCAATGTCGTCGGCGCCGGGCCACTTGGTGTCGAGACCAAGTTCGAGCGGGCGGTGGCGGTCAAGGAGGACTTGATACAGCAGCGAAGCGTCGGGCTGGCCCGCGCGAACGAGGTGGGATTGGCGGGCAAGCTGGGGCAGGTCGAGGATGCTGGCGAGAGCGGCGGAGGGGCTTGGTTGGGTGAGTTTGCCGGTCTGATGGCACTGCGCGCAGCTGGCATCGAAAACGGCGTAAACCTGGGCGAGGCGGGGGTCTTCGGGCGGCGGTATGCCTTGCGTGGGCGCTGCAGGGGCTGTGATCGTGGTGGGGGCAGGGGCGGCTGGGGCCGGTGCCTCGACGGGTGCGATTGCTGCGGGGCCGGTTGCTTGTTCAGGTGCAATAGGAGCCGTCGCGGCGTCTGACGGCGCGACAGGCGTTACTGCTGGATTTTCCGGAGGGGCTGCTTTTGAAGGTGCGGGAGCTACCGGCGCGGTAGGTGCTGCAATGGCGGGGGGCGGTTGCTGGACGGTTGGCTGTCTTTCGGCTCGGACGGGAGGGCGAGCAGAGGCCGGCCCGGTGCTGAAACCGGCGGCGCAGAACGCCGCCGCGATCATCCCGGCGATCCAACCTTTGCTCATGCCCCATCCCCGTTGCTGCGATGTGCGGCAGCGGGAACCGAATAGACCCGTCATTGATACTCCTAAGCGCACAGCGCTTGCCGGATTGCGCGTTTTCCCGGCGGGACAATAGCGGCGGGTGATCCTCCCGCCTAGAGGTGCTGGGCCGTTTGGTGTGCCCATTCGGCCTCCGCAGCGCGCAATTTCCGGCAAAGAATGACGGAAAATGGGTCGTGTTGAAGCAAATATTAACGGCGCGTCAATACAAGTAAACAAGATGTTAAATCGAGAATATCGCGGTTAACGCTATATTTCTACTGTGATGGACTAATGAAACGTTACTGGTTATAAATTCCTCAACGACGCAGCAACTCAGACACTCCTTCCGCTCAGACACTCCCGGCAAGTCAGACAGGTCGTCCATGGATCTCGATCAAGCCAAGTTCATCGACAACTCATCGGGATACTGGCCGCGCGTGGGCATGGTGATCTGCTTTGCCGTTGCGGCGGGCGTCCTGATCTTTTCGATCTGGATGCCGTCAACGGCCAAGGCGTCCGGTCCTGGTTTCACACTTCAGCGCGGTATCTAGTTCTTCAATTCTCTATCAACTGTTAAAAACTGCCACCACTACAGCCATCCGTTCAAACCCTCCCCGTGACTCACGGCGGAGGGTTTGCGCGTTCTTGTGCTCAAAACATACGGCCGAAGGGCCGCATGTTTTGAGTCCGGCGCTCGCGCCGGCGCCTCTTCGGCGCTTCCGATAGCGCAAGGGCGCTATCGGCTAAGGAGTTCTGAGTAGCTGATCACTTCTGTGAGAAATGGGTTGCCCGCGTCGCCGCGCCGCTGGTCAGGGGGGCTGGAAGCGGCTAGTGAGGCGAACGAGAAATTTCGAGGGACGTCATACATGGCCATTACATCGGACGCTGTTGTTGCCTCGATGCGCGAAGCAATTGCCAACTCGACGCATGCGGCGACGCCTTACAAACATTGGTTCCTGACCAAGTGCCTGCCGGACGATGCGGTTGCACAGATCCAGGCTTTGCCGTTCGAAGCGCCTGCGCTGTCGGGGATTTCGGGCAAGCGCGAGTTGCACAACGCGACGCGCAAGTATTTCGATGCCGAAAATTGCATGGCTTTCCCCGTTTGCAAGGCTGTGGCTGACGGATTTCAGAGTCGGGCAATGACGGCTCAGCTTGAGAAGGCGTTCGGGCTCAATTTGAAGGGTTCGTATCTGCGGATCGAATTTGCGCAGGATATCAACGGGTTCTGGCTTGAGCCGCATACCGACCTCGGCGTCAAGGTGTTCACGATGCTGCTGTATCTATCGACTGATCCGCAGCATTCGGTTCTTGGGACCGACATCTACGACAATGACAAAAAGCATATTGGGCGCTCGCCGTTCGTGCCGAACGGGGCGATGATTTTCGTGCCGTCCAACAACACGTATCACGGCTTCGAGCCGCGCCAGATCGACGGCGTGCGCAAGTCGATCATCATTAATTACGTGACGAACGAGTGGAAGGCGCGCGAACAGCTCGCGTTCCCGAACCAGCCGATCTGAGGCTGATTAAGCCTCGATTTTACTCAACCGCTTTCTGCCCCCAATTCCCGACTACCCCCACCCTTAACCCCTCCCCGCAAGGGGGAGGGGAATACTGCTAGCTACCGTTCGTTGCCGCCGACGGGGCCGCCTTTGAGGGTGATGGCGTAGCCGGCGTGCTTCAGATTATCGATGGCCTGCTGGAGGTGGGTGCGGTCCCGCGTCTCGATGACGAGGTGGAGTTCGGTGCCTTTGGCGGGTAAATCCGTAAAGACGCGCTGGTGGTAGACCTCGATGATGTTGGCCCCGCAGTTGCCGATAACGGCTGAGACTTTCGCGAGTTGTCCCGGCTGATCGGGGATGTCGATGGTGAGGCGCGAGAGGCGGCCTTCGCGGGCTTGTTCGCGGGTCAGGACGCTCGCGAGCAAGCGGCTGTCGATGTTGCCGCCGCACAGGACGAGCCCGATCTTGCGACCGGCGTAGTGGCGTGGATTACACAGGACGGCTGCGAGGCCAGCCGCTCCTGCGCCTTCGACGACGGTTTTTTCGATGCCGATCAGGAGGGCGACGGCGCGTTCGAGCGCTGCTTCGGGGACGAGGACGATGTCGTCGACGAGGCGGGCAATGATGGATGACGTGATCTCGCCGGGGGTTTTGACGGCGATGCCTTCTGCTAGCGTGTCACCGCCAACGGGAAGCTTTGCATGTTTGATGCGATTGTACATCGAGGGGTAGAGCTGGGCCTCAACGCCGACGATCTGGATGCCGGGCTTGATCGCTTTGGCGGCGGTTGCGATGCCGCTGATGAGGCCGCCGCCGCCGATGGGGATGACGAGCGTGTCCAGTTCGGGCACGGCTTCCAGCATTTCAAGCGCGATGGTGCCTTGGCCTGCGATGACCAGCGGATCGTCGAAGGGGTGGAGGAAATACAGGCCGCGCTCGTCTGCGATCTGGCGGGCGGCGGTTGCTGAGTCTTCCAGCGTGCGGCCAGTGACGATCACTTCCGCGCCGTGATGGCGGGTGTTTTCGATTTTGATGGTCGGCGTGCCTTCGGGCATGACGATGGTGGCCGGGATGGCGAGCCGCTTGGCGTGGTAGGCGACGCCCTGGGCGTGGTTGCCTGCCGACATGGCGATGACGCCGCGTTTTTTCTGCTCGGGTGTCAGGTGGGACAGGCGGTTCAGCGCGCCGCGCTCCTTGTAGGAGCTTGTGAATTGCAGGTTCTCGAACTTCAGCCAGACCTCCGCACCGATCATGTCAGACAGGGTGCGCGAGTGGTCGAAGTCGGTGTTGAGGACGGCGGTCCCTAAGGTTTTGCGGGCCTGCTCGATGTCGGCCAGGGTGACGGGGAAGGGCTGGCTGCTCGGATCTTTGGATGACTTAGCCTGGCTGGGAGTTTGGGGAGGCATCGGGGGAATTATCCTGGAGAGCTTGGCGCAGCGTTGGCAATGGCGTAGGTCTTGATCGAGTGTTCGGAACCTAGAGCAAAGAGGCAGAGATGGCCAACGTCGCTTTTTTGGGATTGGGCGTCATGGGATATCCCATGGCTGGGCATCTGGCCAAACGCGGCGGGCATTCGCTCAGCGTCTATAATCGCACGACGGCTAAGGCCGAGGCCTGGGTTATTGCGCATGGCGGCGGGCGCGTGGCGCTGACGCCGGCAGATGCCGCGAAGGGCGCGGATTTCGTGTTTTGCTGTGTTGGGAACGATGATGATTTGCGATCGGTGACGATTGGGGCGGATGGTGCATTTTCGGCCATGCCTGCGGGGGCGATTTTTATCGACAACACGACGGCTTCGGCGGACGTGGCGCGGGAGTTGGCGGCGGCGGCCACGGCGCGCGGGTTCGCGTTTCTCGATGCACCGGTATCGGGTGGGCAGGCGGGCGCTGAGAACGGCCAGTTGACGGTGATGGTGGGCGGCGACGAGGCGGCGTTCGCCAAAGCGCAGCCGGTGATTGCGCACTTTGCCAAGATGGTAAACCGGATTGGGCCGTCGGGTGCTGGTCAGCTCACTAAGATGGTCAATCAGATTGCGATTGCCGGGCTTGTGCAGGGGTTGGCGGAGGCGGTGCATTTCGGCAAGTCGGCGGGGCTCGATATGGCGGCCGTGATGGACACGATTTCCAAGGGCGCGGCGCAGTCATGGCAGATGGAAAATCGCTGGAAGTCGATGGATGCTGAAAAGTTCGATTTCGGGTTTGCGGTCGATTGGATGCGCAAGGACCTGGGTATCGTGCTCGATGAAGCGCGCCGCAATGGGGCGAGCCTGCCAGTGACGGCGACTGTCGATCAGTTTTATGCCGACGTGCAGAAAATGGGTGGCAAGCGCTGGGATACGTCGAGCTTGATCGCGCGGTTGAAGGTGCAGAAGGCGTAGCAGGTCCGTCGCGGGGTTATCCAGGGGGAGAGACGCTATGCCGGTCACCGCGATTTATGCCGGGCTGTTGACGATGCTGTTGCTGTATTTGTCGGTGCGCGTGATCGGCGTCCGGAAGTCGGCCAAGGTTGAGATCGGTGATGGAGCGGATAAGCAATTGCTGCGGCGGATCCGCGTGCATGCGAATTTTGTCGAGTATACGCCGTATGCGCTGATCCTGATCGGGTTGCTGGAAAGCTTGAAGGCGCCGGGGATGATGCTGCATGCGCTGGGAGCGACATTGCTCGCTGGGCGGGTCCTGCATGCCTATGCGTTGTCGCAGACGCCGCACATTTTGCCGATGCGGGTGGCTGGGATGGCGCTGACGTTCGGGGTGCTGGCAGTTGCGGCTGTGGCATGTCTAACGCTGGGGCTGCCACGGCCTGTCTAGTGCCTCACGCGCTGAAGGCGCTCCGGCGTCGATGCGAAGCATCGTTGCGCGATGACGCGCGGCTCGCCGCGGGTCGCGTTGCTCCCTTCCAGCCTTTGGCGGGCTAGTTTTGCCTCACGCGCTGAAGACGCTTCGGTCGGGCGGCACTCGCTGCATGAGACGCGTTGCTCCCCTAGACGCTGCGCGTCGCTTTAGTGAGTTGAAGGGAGTTGCGATTTGCGGGTCCGGTAGAGCGAATAGATGATGCCGCCGGCGATCAGTGCGACGGTGATTGCGAGCGAGAGGGCGGCAGGGACTTTCCAGTCCAGGAACTCGCTGACGTAGACCTTCGAGCCAATAAAAATCAGGACCAACGCGAGCGCTTGCTTCAGGTATTGGAAGCGGTCGACGACCGCTGCAAGCGCGAAGTAGAGCGCGCGCAGGCCGAGGATGGCGAAGATGTTGCTCGTGTAGACGATGAATGGGTCGGTCGTGATGGCGAAGATCGCCGGGATGCTGTCGACCGCGAAAATGAGATCGACGAATTCGATCATGACGAGCGCGATGAATAGGGGCGTCACCCAGGTGATGACTTTGCCGGATTGGGGGGCGGGTTCGCGGACGAAGAAATGCTGTTCGCGCAGTTGCGTTGTGATGGACAGGTTGCGGCGGAGAAAGCGCAGGATCGGGTTGGATTCGATTTCCGCCGGTCCGTCGCTGGCGGTCAGCATCTTGATGCCGGTGAAGATCAGGAAGGCTGCGAAGACGTAAAGGATCCAGTGGAATTGCGCGATCAAGGCCGCGCCGAGGAAGATCATGATGGCGCGTAGAACGACGGCGCCAAGGATGCCCCAGAATAGAACCCGGTGTTGATATTGCAGGGGAATCGCGAAGTAGGTGAAGATGAGCGAGATGACGAAGACGTTGTCCA
>JANLYB010000148.1:0-2763 GCA_031365425.1 Hyphomicrobiaceae bacterium | reverse complement strand
GCCTAAGGGCCTCGAACCACCGACCGCCAGATTACAAAATCGAGGACAACCATAGGGCCGCACTACCCCGCATCACATATCGCGGAATTCTGCTACCTATTTGCTACCTAGGCAATCTGCAGTTAACAAACTAATTTGAGCTAAGTCATTGAAATATATGGTAGCGAGACCCAGACTTGAACTGGGGACCTACGGATTATGATTCCGCCGCTCTAACCAACTGAGCTATCCCGCCATACCATATCGCCAGCCTTGGCCTGCGAAGCACCGTGTATAGGTATGGTGGGGCTTCGATGTCAAGTTTGCGTCCGGCAGACCGGCGGAACGATTTGACGGGTTATGTGTTGAACGAGGCAAGCGCCCGCTTCGAGTGGCGGCATATCTGTTTATTCGCACAGACGGCCAAAGCCGCATCACAGACGGTTTTTGCCCATGTGCAGGGCTGATAAGGACTATTTGGCCGCATCCCAATGCCGCGAATCGTTCTAGACGACATGCGGCGCGCATCGTGTACGACACTGCCGCTCGGTAGCACACAGCCGCGCAAACGCACCTGAATTGAAAATGCGAGGATACGACGATGAACATGATCAAAACCGCTATCGCTGCCGCCGCCATGGCGTTCGCGCTCAGCTCGGGTGCCGCTGTCGCCCAGACCGCAACGGGCACCACGCCGGCGACGAAGCCTGCTGTGACGACGCCGCCGACCACGACCGCTCCCAAGGCCAAGATTGGCGTTCCGAAGACGGAAATTTCGGCTCAGTGCTCGAAAGAAGCGGACGAGAAGAAATTGCACGGCACCGAGCGCAAAAAATTCCGCGCAAAGTGCAAGTCGGACGCGGAAAAGGCTGCGAAGGCTGCTGGGACCACGACGACTCCGGCGAAGAAGAACTAATCACGGCTCATGCTTTGACCGATTAGGACGGGTACCCCTCGCAGGGTGCCCGTTTTTTTATGGCTTTTCATTGCGCGTGGCCGCGTTGATCGAAACATCGCCATGCGGCGCGGCATCTCGCGCGGGTTTTGACAACGGGGAGGTTGCGATGGCTTTCAATCCTTTGGGCACCGGCATTTGGTCTTATGTGTCGCCTATTCTGCTTCTGGTTTGCTCGAATGTGTTCATGACGTTTGCCTGGTACGGACATCTGAAATTTAAGGATAGTCCGCTACTGATCGCGATCCTGGTCTCGTGGGGGATCGCGTTTGTGGAATATTGTTTTGCAGTGCCTGCGAACCGGTTTGGGTCTAGCATATATTCAGCGGCGGAACTGAAGACGATCCAGGAAGTTGTGACGCTGACTGTTTTTGCGATTTTCTCGGTGACTTACCTGCAGGACGCGTTGACGTGGCGGCATGCTGCCGGGTTCGCGTTTATTGCGATCGGGGCCGGCATTATTTTCTCGGGGAGGGCATGAGGGCTGGCCATGGCGGAAACACGCGTTGCACTGGTGACGGGCGCCAATCGCGGGATTGGATTTGAGATCGCGCGGCAACTGGCGCGGCTCGGAATTATGACCGTGCTGGGCTCGCGTTCGCTCGATAAGGGGAAGGCGGCTGCCGAACCGCTCGCGGCGGAGGGGCTGGTCGCGCCGGTAGTGGCGCTCGATGTGACGGAGCCGGCCAGTATTCGGGCGGCGGTAGCCGAAACCATGGGCTTATTCGGGCGGATCGATATTCTGATCAATAACGCCGGAGTTATGCTGGAGCGGTCGGGGACGCCGAATTTTCTGGCGTCCACGGTTGAGGCCGGTGTAGTGCGGGCGACGTTTGACGTGAACGTGTTTGGGCCGCTGGCGATGAGCCAGGCGGTGATCCCGATCATGCGGGACCAGAGCTATGGCCGGATCGTCAATGTCTCGTCAGGAATGGGGCAGCTCAGCGAGATGGGCGCGGAGCATCCGGCCTACCGGATGTCGAAGGCGGCCCTCAACGCTTTGACGCGGACGCTGGCGGCGGAACTGGGCGATAGCGCGATCAAAGTGAATTCGATGTGTCCGGGGTGGGTCAAAACCGACTTGGGCGGCGCGGATGCGCCACGCACGGTCGAGCAGGGCGCGGAGACGGCGGTGTGGCTTGCAATGTTGCCGGACGACGGGCCGAGCGGGGGATTTTTCCGCGACAAGAAGCAAATCGCGTGGTGATGAGGGCGGCTGGGCGATGAGCGAGGCGGGGCATCGGGTGCGGCTGTTCGTTGGGACGAAGGCTGCTTTGCGCGTGATCGCCGGGTTGGCGGCTGGGGGCGAGGTGTTTGCATTGACGCCGGGGGCAAGCATTTTTGCTTTGCCTCTGACGGACGACGTGCACGAGGGGCTGCACCGGGTGAACGGGACAGGGGAGTGGATCGAGTTTGGCGATGCTGCGTTGGTCCCGTTGTTGACGACGACCGATGTCGCGTGTGCGGCCCATGCGTCGATGGGGTCTGCGCTGGCGTGGATCGAGACGGCGCATGCGGGCCCTGCAGTCGAGCAGGCCGCGGCGGTTTGGATCGATGGCGCACTGGCGATGAAGCCGAATGTTTTGCGGGCGTGTGAAAACCGGCAGCGGTCGTTACGGCCCGTGAACATGGCGCTGCGGTTGCTTGGGGTGAGTACTGTTGGGGCGGGTGTGGATGAGTTTGCCGCGTTCGGGTTGGATAGGTATGTGTCGAACGAGGTGATCCTAGCGCGGGCTGTAAGGGTTGTGGTTTAGCTCAGATCTGGCGACGTCACTTCGGTGCACGATTTTGATACGAAAACGCCCCGCCCGTTTCGGCGAACGGGCGGG
>JANLYB010000275.1:0-5103 GCA_031365425.1 Hyphomicrobiaceae bacterium | reverse complement strand
ATGGGTCCCGGCGTGAAGGTCGATGCGTCGACCGTCGTCGTCGCCCAGCCTACGCAGGGCTAAGCGTTTTGAATTCCGCGAGGCGCGTCCCATTTGATGGGGTCGCCTTGCGGTCATTACTGGACGTCAAAGCCTTTGGGTTGGGAAACCTTACGGTAGAGACGGTCAGACTGTCCGAGATTGCAGGTCGTGGATGCCTTCCTGGTGGAGGTGTTCGATTAAACCCAGATGGGGCCCGCAGGAGACAGAAGACGACAACCGGATTTTGAGCCAGTTCGCTGGCTCGTGAAACGGTTTGAACCTTCTGGGTCAGCATCGTGCCGTTTCCTAAAGGAAGCGCGCGGCAGGACAGACAACCCGTCGCTTTCTTCGCTCGTGCAATTTGTACATGCGACGAAGCGGCAAGGTGCAACCCGCTTGGTCCACTTTGGATCAGGCTTATCAGGAGAAGCAAGCGTGGATAGAGCTGCTAAACAAGCGCTCGTGACGACGATGCACCAGGTGTTTCAAGACACCGGGCTGGTCGTTGTCGCCCACAATAACGGCATGGTGGCGGCTCAGTCAGCCGAATTCCGCAAAAAGGTCAAAGAGGCCGGCGGAAAGGTGAAAGTCGTCAAAAACAACCTGGCCAAGCTTGCATTGAAGGACACCGAATTCGCTGGGATCATCGATCTGTTCAAGGGGCCAACCGTGTTGGCCTACTCGAAGGATCCGATCGCTGCAGCGAGAGCGGCCAACGCATACGCCAAGACCAACGATAAGCTGGTCATCATTGGTGGCGCGATGGGTTCTACCATCCTTGATGCAAAGGGCGTGAAAGCGCTCGCCGATCTGCCCTCACTCGATGAACTGCGAGCCAAGCTCGCCGGTCTTCTCAACGCGCCCGCGACGAAACTCGCGCGCACGATCAAGGAACCCGGTGCTGCTCTCGCTCGCGTCATTCATGCGAAGGCATCGGCCGAAGCTCCGGCCCCGGCCGAAGGTTGAGACATGCCGTGGGCGGCACCGGGCAACCGGTGTCACGCGGAAAAATCCGAGGCGTTACCCGTGTGGGACCCTCAACGTTGCAAATGGTTCAAATCGTAAAGGAAACACTCAATGTCTGATCTCGCAAAGATCGTTGAAGATCTGTCCAAGCTGACCGTTCTTCAGGCTGCCGACCTCGTCAAGATGCTCGAAGAAAAGTGGGGCGTTTCTGCTGCTGCTGCCGTTGCTGCTGCAGGCCCCGCCGCTGCTGCTGGCCCGGCTGTCGAAGCCCAGACCGAATTCACGGTGTTCTTGAAGTCCGGCGGCGACAAGAAGATCAACGTCATTAAGGAAGTGCGCGCTCTGACGGGTCTTGGCCTCAAGGAAGCCAAGGACCTCGTCGAAGCCGGTGGCAAGGCCGTCAAGGAAAACGTTTCCAAGGACGAAGCCGCCAAGATCAAGAAGCAGCTCGAAGACCAGGGTGCGGTCGTCGAAGTCAAGTAATCACGTTGGCTTGCAGCAGCCGGACCCGGTGCCCCCGGTCTGGTTGCTGCAGGTCAGTTCGTGCGGGATGCGACGACGGTTTCCCGGAGAACCAAACGCAGGAAATTAGCTGCGTGTGGTTCTCCGGTAAGCCGTTTCAAGCGGCGGAATAAGCAAGACGCGGGTTTGGCGGCCCGCGACGCAACATCCACGGCGGGCTCGTCACCCGCCGCTTAAAGGAGCGGACATGGCTGACACAATTTACGGCCGCAAGCGCATCCGGAAGACCTTCGGGTCGGCCCAGGAAGTCGCAAAAATGCCGAACCTCATCGAGGTTCAGAAAAGCTCGTACGATGACTTCCTGATGGTGAAGGAACCACCGGGCGGGCGCAAGGACGACCATGGTCTGCAGTCCGTGTTCAAAGGCGTGTTCCCGATCTCGGACTTCTCAGGCCGGGCCACGCTTGAGTTCGTGCGCTATGAATTCGAGCCGCCGAAGTACGACGTCGAAGAGTGCATGCAGCGCGACATGACCTACGCTGCGCCGCTCAAGGTCAAGCTGCGCTTGATCGTGTTCGACGTCAACGAAGAGACCGGCTCCAAGTCCATCAAGGACGTCAAGGAGCAGGACGTCTACATGGGCGACATGCCGCTCATGACGCTCAACGGTACATTCGTCATTAACGGCACCGAGCGCGTGATCGTTTCGCAGATGCACCGCTCGCCTGGCGTGTTCTTCGACCACGACCGCGGCAAGACCCATTCGTCGGGCAAGCTGTTGTTTGCGGCCCGCATCATCCCGTATCGCGGTTCGTGGCTCGATTTCGAATTCGATGCCAAGGATGTCGTTTACGTGCGTATCGACCGCCGCCGCAAGTTGCCAGTGACGACGCTGCTGTATGCGCTCGGTCTTAACGACGAAGAGATCCTGTCGACGTTCTACGGAATGGTTCCGGTCAAGGACAGCAAGCACGGCTGGAAGCTGCCGTTCGTTGCCGAGAAGATGCGCGGCGTTACGCCTGTGTTCGAATTGAAAGACGCCAAGACAGGCGAAGTCATTGCCAAGGCTGGCGAAAAAGTTACGGCACGTAAGGCGCGCGAACTCGCGGAAGCCGGCCTTAAGGAAGTATTGATCTCGTCGGAAGACTTGGCCGGTAAGTACCTCGCCCAAGATATTCTCAACTACGAGACCGGTCAGATCTACGCCGAAGCCGGCGAAGAACTGGACGAGAAGCTGCTTGCCGAAATCAAGGATCAGAAGATCAAGGAATTCAACATTCTTGATATCGACCACGTGAACATCGGCGCGTTCATTCGTAATACGCTCAACGTCGATAAGAACTCCAACAGCGAAGAAGCGCTGATGGACGTCTATCGCGTCATGCGTCCGGGCGAGCCGCCGACGCTGGAAACGGCGACTGCGCTGTTCCATGGTCTGTTCTTTGATAGCGAACGCTATGACCTCTCGGCCGTCGGCCGCGTGAAGATGAACATGCGTCTGGAAACGACGGCGGAAGACACCGTGCGCGTGCTCCGCCGCGAAGACATCCTCGCCGTCATCAAGACGCTGGTCGATCTGCGCGACGGGCGTGGCGCAATCGACGACATCGACAACCTCGGCAACCGGCGTGTGCGCTCGGTCGGGGAGTTGATGGAAAACCAGTACCGCGTCGGTCTGCTCCGCATGGAGCGCGCCATCAAGGAGCGGATGAGCTCGGTCGATATCGACATCGTGATGCAGCAGGACCTCATTAACTCGAAGCCTGCTGCGGCTGCCGTGCGTGAATTCTTCGGCTCATCGCAGCTGTCGCAGTTCATGGACCAGACCAACCCCCTGTCGGAAATCACCCACAAACGCCGACTCTCGGCGCTTGGCCCCGGTGGTCTGACGCGCGAACGTGCGGGCTTTGAAGTCCGCGACGTTCATCCCACCCACTATGGCCGCATCTGCCCGATTGAGACGCCTGAAGGTCCCAACATCGGTCTGATCAACTCGCTGGCGACCTTTGCCCGCGTGAACAAGTACGGCTTCATCGAGAGCCCCTACCGCAAGGTTGTGGATGGTAAGCTGACGAATGAAGTTGCCTATTTGTCTGCTGCCGAGGAGGAGCGCCACTACGTCGCTCAGGCCAACGCTTAAGTCGATGCGAAGGGCAAGCTCGTCGGCGAGTCGACGATTTGCCGCTATCGCGGCGACGTGCTGCCCGCGCCAATCGACAAGGTGGACTACATCGACGTGTCGCCAAAGCAGCTCGTTTCGGTTGCTGCCGCACTGATCCCGTTCCTTGAAAACGACGACGCCAACCGCGCCCTCATGGGTTCGAACATGCAGCGTCAGGCGGTGCCGCTCATCCGCGCCGAAGCTCCTCTCGTGGGCACCGGCATGGAAGAAGTGGTGGCACGTGACTCAGGCGCTGCGATTGCGGCACGGCGGACGGGGATCGTTGATCAGCTGGACGCTCAGCGTATCGTCATCCGCGCGACGGAAGAGCAAGATCCGTCGCGCCCAGGCGTTGACATCTATCGTCTGCGCAAGTTCCAGCGCTCGAACCAGAATACCTGCATCAACCAGCGTCCGCTGGTGAACGTGGGCGACAGCGTGAAGGCCGGCGAAATCATCGCCGACGGCCCCTCGACGGACTTGGGCGATCTGGCGCTCGGCAAGAACGTGCTCGTCGCGTTCATGCCGTGGATGGGCTACAACTTCGAAGATTCCATCCTCATGTCGGAGCGGATCGTTTCCGACGACATCTTCACCTCGATCCACATCGAGGAATTCGAGGTGATGGCTCGCGACACGAAGCTCGGACCTGAAGAAATCACGCGCGATATCCCGAACGTTTCGGAAGAAGCGCTGAAGAACCTCGACGAAGCCGGCATCGTCTACATCGGCGCCGAAGTGCATCCGGGCGACATTCTCGTGGGTAAGATCACGCCCAAGGGCGAAAGCCCGATGACGCCGGAAGAAAAGCTGCTGCGCGCCATCTTCGGCGAAAAGGCCTCCGATGTGCGCGACACCTCGTTGCGCTTGCCGCCGGGCGTTGCCGGTACGATTGTCGAAGTCCGCGTGTTCAACCGTCACGGCGTCGAAAAAGACGAACGTGCGATGGCGATCGAGCGCGAGGAAATCGAACGGCTTGCCAAGGACCGCGACGACGAACTCCAGATCCTCGACCGCAACGTGTTCGCGCGGTTGAAGGAAGCCCTGATGGGTCAGGAAGTCGCCAAGGGTCCGAAGGGCGCTCGTAAAGGGACTTCCGTGGACGAAGCGATCCTGGCCGACATCCCTCGCTCGCAGTGGTGGGAAATCGGTCTGGCCGACGAGAAGGCCATGGGCGCTGTCGAAGCCATCGGCAAGCTGTACGAAGACGCCAAGAAGAGCCTCGAACGCCGCTTCGTCGATAAGGTCGACAAGCTGCAACGCGGCGACGAACTGCCTCCCGGCGTGATGAAGATGGTCAAAGTCTTCGTCGCCGTGAAGCGCAAGATCCAGCCGGGCGATAAGATGGCTGGCCGTCACGGCAACAAAGGCGTCGTTTCGCGCATCGTGCCGTGTGAAGATATGCCGTTTCTGGAAGATGGTACGCATGTCGTCGTGGTGCTGAACCCGCTGGGCGTGCCGTTGCGCATGAACGTCGGGCAGATCCTGGAGAC
>JANLYB010000143.1:0-2516 GCA_031365425.1 Hyphomicrobiaceae bacterium | reverse complement strand
TTAGCGCTGGCCTGCACGCCAGCGCTAGCGACAGCCGTCTACCCCCCAGAGCAGCGGGTCAAGGCGCTCGCTGGCTACGCTATGGCCATGTCGCTCGCCGCCACGGTGGGGCCGTTCTTAGGAGGCATTCTTGTCGACATGTGGGATTGGCAAGCGGTGTTCTGGGTGCGCGTGCCGATCGCGCTACTCGCGCTCACCTTGTCCGGCGCGCTGCCATCATCTCACACTCAGTCACGGCACCTCGACTTATTGGGTGCGATCTTGCTCGCGGCTTCCATCGGTATGCTACTGTTGGCGCTGGTATTGTCGCAGCGTCCCACGGCCTCAGGGTGGATGGCGCTAAGCCTGTTCGTCGTTGGGTTGGTGCTCCTTTATCGCTACGTGATGCGTAGCCTGAACTCTGCGGAGCCCATCATCCGCCCAGAGTTGTTCGCTGACGCCGCATTCACCATTCCGAACGTGATGAACGCGTCAGCAAATCTGGCGGGCTTTGCCGTCCTGCTGCTAACGCCTTACTACCTCATGAACGTACTGCACCTCTCTGCCATTATGACGGGATTCATGCTGGCGCTCGCCTACACGGGCACGCTCGCAGGGGCGCCTCTGGCGGCGCGACTGGTCCCCTGGTTCGGCCGGCGGCCGACAGCCTTTGCCGGTATCGTGCTCGTGGGCCTGGGCCTCCTACCGCTTGGGCTCACGGGCGCCGCAGCTGCCGTTCCCATCGTGGCGTTTCTGCTTGTACTCGAAGGAATGGGGCAAGGATTGCTCAACGTCGCTTACACAGACCTGGTGACCGGCACGCTGCCCGAACGGGACCGCGGTGTTGCGGGCAGCCTCGCGCTGTTGACCCGGACCGTGGGCATTGTCAGCGGCGCTTCAATCTTGACCGCATTGCAAGCCCATGGCGCAGCCGGTGCCGACTTCCTCGCCGGCTACCGCTTCGCCTTTCTTGGCGCCGGAGGCGGATTGTTGATCGCGCTAACTCTCTCGTGCTTGTGGTGGCGTGCCTGGTTCGGCCGCTGCGCAGGCCGCCAGTAGCCGTGCTAGAAACCGCTGACCCGGTCATTTCAGCGCACCCAAAATCGAAGGCACGGCAGGATCATCTCGACATCGAGGTAGATGCGGAACAAGTTGATGTCTGAAGTGCCCAAGCAAAGCGGACATGCTCTGCCCACCCTTTCAACCGCCGCTTTGTGCCACTAGCTGACACGGAAAAGAACAGTTCCTTGTCCATTACGCGCGCGGGGGAATTTGCGAGTGGTAGCAGTCCTCTCCAAACATTTGGGATCATATCGCCCCGGTTGCGCTTCGCTAAGCTGAGCGGCTACAAGAAATGCATAAATCGCCGGTCGCGCGGCTTAGGCGTCGCAACCGGTTAACAACAAGATCAGGGAAGGTCGTCATGCAAAAAACAGTCATCGCACTAGTCGCGGCATTCGTTTTCGCAGTCTGCGGATCAGCCTCGGCGGCATGGCCTGACGACAAACCGATTGAGGTTATGATCGGCTTTGCTCCGGGCGGGGCCACTGATGTCATGGCGCGCAAGCTACTACCTTTCGTCGAAAAACGTCTCGGTGGAAAAGCTAAGTTCGTGGTGTTGAACAAGCCGGGCGCCGGTGGAGAGATCGCGTTCGCCTCAATTGCTCGGGCCGAGCCTGACGCCTACTCGATGGGCGTGGTCAATGTACCGGGGTACAACTTCCTTCCGATGACGAGAAAAACTCAGTACGGCATGGATGAAATACGATTGGTTGCCCGCGTAGTTGACGATCAGAGCGTGATGGTCGTGCGCACGGAAAGCAAGTTTGGAAATCTTGCTGACGTTCTGGCTTCGCTGCGTAGCAAGCCAGGTTCGGTAACGTTCGGTCACAACGGTGCGGGTACGAACGGTCACTTGGCGATCCGCCTGCTGGCGGGCGCGGCCAAAGTCGAGCCCAACGAGATTTCCTATAGGGGGACCGCTGCGCAACGGACCGATCTTCTAGGCGGCCATTTAGAGGTCGGGATGGTCAGCCTTAGCGAACTTCCCGAGCTGCTCGGCGGCAATAAGGGACCACTCCGCGCCATTGCGATATTGTCAAAGGAGCGCTCTCCGGCACTTCCCGACGTTCCAACGGCAGAGGAAGCCGGCGTCCCGATCATTATGACAGCGGAACGCGGCTTTGCAGTACCAAAGGGCGTTCCCGACGACGTCGTCAAAAAGCTTGAAGCTGCAATTGCCGAAAGCGTGCGCGATCCTGAGTACATCAAGAGCTCGCCTGGCGACGAGCCCGTTCTCGCTTTCATGCCTGGCGGCGAATGGCAAAAGCGCCTCGATGACATGGTGCAGGCCTTGAGGCCTTTGGCCGATGCGCTGAAGGCAGGCGAGCAGAGATGAGCGCTAAGGCCCTCCTACGCGATCTCATGTCCGTTCCGGGTCAACCGCGACGGTTTGGCGATGCCGCGTTACATCCGCTTGCCTCCCCCGAAAACCGACGTCCGTCGCGAGGTTCGGCAGGTCCGTTTCGTGCCAAAGC
>JANLYB010000191.1:0-7299 GCA_031365425.1 Hyphomicrobiaceae bacterium | reverse complement strand
GACCATGCGCCAACCTCCTCGGCAAGTGCCCGGCAATCCAAGCCATCAATCCAGCAAAGAAGGGTGTAGACGCACAAACTGCGATGTGTGAGGCTATGCACGTAATTTAGTAGTACGGGGGCGTTACGTGGAGTTTGATTTTCTAACCCATTTTTCGACATTCTGGAGCGGACTTAAGCCAGAAGACCAACTCAAGCTTGCGGCGACCGCCTCAGGTAAATCGCCCATGGCTATGTCGGCTACGCCGACAAGAGAGCCTCGGCAGACAAGCTCGTCAGCGCAATCAAAACGCGCTTCTACGGCAAAATCTACGACCGCGATGCCGATGAGATGGCAAAGCGGGCCACCCCCTGGTGAGGCCCAACTGGCTCCCTATAATCCCCCCACCAACAGATACTTGATTTCCAGGAACTCTTCGATTCCGTGGTGCGAACCTTCGCGCCCGAGCCCGCTCTCCTTGACGCCGCCGAAGGGCGCCAGTTCGGTTGAGGTCAGGCCTTCGTTGACGCCGACGATGCCGAACTCCAGCGCCTCGCCCACGCGGAACGTCCGCGCTAGATCGCGCGTGAAGAAATACGCCGCTAGCCCGAACTGGGTGTCATTGGCCATCGCGATGGCCTCGTCCTCGGTTTCGAATTTGAACAGCGGCGCGACCGGCCCGAACGTCTCCTCGCGGGCCACCTTCATCGCAGACGTCACGCCGGTCAAAATCGTCGGCTCGTAGAAATTGCCCTCTGCCCCATGCCGCTTGCCACCAGCCACAACCTTCGCCCCACCCGCGACCGCATCGGCCACATGCTCCTCGACCTTGGCAATCGCCGCCGCACTGATGAGCGGCCCCATGGTTACGCCCGCTTCGACGCCCGAGCCCAGCTTGAACTTCGCCACCTCAACAGCAAGCTTGGCCGCAAACGCATTATAGACGCCGGCCTGCACCAAGATGCGGTTTGCGCACACGCACGTCTGCCCGGCATTGCGGAACTTGGACGCCATAGCGCCTACTACCGCGCGGTCCAGGTCCGCGTCGTCGAACACAATGAATGGCGCATTCCCGCCCAGTTCAAGCGAAACCTTCTTCACCGTCCCTGCCGACTGCCGCATCAAAATCTTGCCGACCTCGGTCGAGCCGGTAAAGGTCACCAGCCGCACACGCGGGTCCGAGGTCAAGACCGCGCCCACCGGCACAGGATCGCGCGCCGTCACGACGTTGAACACGCCTTTGGGGATGCCCGCCCGCTCGGCAAGTTCGGCCAGCGCCAACGCACATAACGGCGTGTCTTCGGCGGGCTTGACCACGGCGGTACACCCGGCAGCCAGTGCCGGCGTCACCTTGCGCGTAATCATCGCAATGGGGAAATTCCACGGCGTGATAGCCGCGATCACCCCGATCGGCTCGCGCTGCACGATGATGCGCGCATCCGCCTTATGCGACGGGATCGTCTCACCATAGATACGCTTGGCTTCCTCGGCGAAAAACTCGACGAACCCCGCCCCGTAAACGACTTCGCCCTTGGCCTCGGCGAGCGGCTTGCCCTGCTCCTTGGTCAACAGCAGCGCCAGCTCATCGCCATGCTCGATAATCAGATCGAACCAGCGCCGCAGGATCCGCGACCGATCCTTGGCCAGCACCTTCGACCAAGTCTTGAACGCCAGCGCCGCAGCGTCGATCGCTGCCGTCGTCTCGGCCGCCCCCATATCGGGTACGCGGGTAATCAGCGCGCCCGTCGCCTTGTCGAGGACCGGCATCGACGGCTCGCCCACCCACGATCCATCGATGTAGGCCTGCGAGCGCAGGAGCGTGATAGCGGGCTGGTCCATAGGGCCTCCAGTATGAGCAATCGGCGCATTGCGCGCCGTTGCCGGTATGCATAAGACTCCGCTGGGCGTGTCACAAGGGTACGCATGGCAGCGATGCATCGCTGGAGAAACAAGGAAAGCGACCCTGACCGCTCAATCCAACAGTCCGCTGACCCTCGTGTTCGATCTTGACGGCACGCTACTCGATACCGCGCCCGACCTCATAGCGGCGACCAATCACGTGATGGCGGGGCTGGGACGCGCGGCGGTTTCCGGCGGCATTCTGCGCCCGCACGTCAGCCACGGCGCGCTCGCCATGATTCGCGCTGCCCTTGGCCCCGAAGCGGCCACCTGGGACGAACCCAGGTTGTATCCCCTCTTTGATCAGTTCATCGCCTATTACCAAGCCAATATCGCCGTCGAAAGCGCGCCGTACCCCGGCATGATCGCAGCGCTCGACCGCGCACAGGCGTCGGGTCATACGCTCGCGGTCTGCACCAACAAGCGTGAAATCCTCGCCCGCCAATTGCTCGATAGCCTAGGGCTGGCTCAACGATTTGCCGCCATCGCGGGTCGCGACACGTTCGATGTCTGCAAGCCCGACCCTGGCCATTTGTTGCAGACCATCACACAGGCAAGCGGCTTGCCCAGTCATACCATCATGATCGGCGACAGCAACGTCGACGTCGCCACCGCAAAGGCCGCCAGCATCCCGGTGATCGCTGTCAGCTTCGGCTACTGCGAGCCCCCGGTTGCCCACTACGCCCCCGACCTCATCATCCATCACTACGACGACCTCGATGCAGCGATCACCAGCGCGCGTACCCTGCGCAAAGGCCAGCTGGCCTCCTGACCGCCCCAGTCTAACCCTCGACCGACTTGCGGACTTCGAACACTTCCATGATCCGGCAGCCGCGATGGGGGCCATCGACGACGAATTTCCAGGTCCCGTTGGTATACGTGTCGAGCATCTTTACGCCCTTGATAAGGATCCAGTGGCCCTCTTTCTTGGTGTGGATCGCCAGTACGTAATGGGCATAGGCGTTGCGCGGCTTTTGCATCCACTGCCACACGGTTGGGCGGCCCTTGCGTTCCAGATGCATGAAGCTCTCGACCTGCTGCATCTTGTAGCCAAAGGCTGCGAGCGCTTCCTCGACCTCGTTGGAATAGGTGCCAACGACGATGCACTTGACCTCGGGCGACATGTTCCGGTTGGCGCGGATCACGTCTTCGATCTTGCTGATGGAATACCCGGTCACCGCCGAAATTACCGTCGGCCCGCAAAAAGCGGTGCGGCCCGTGTCGTTGCGGCTATCGTTGAGAGTGGCGGTCGACGTCGCGCGCTGTCCCCGGAGCGATCCGAAGATGCGCCCTTTGAGGGAAGGCTGCCGGTCGAAGGCGTCGGTCATGACACGCCGGGCGTTGAGAGGAAACGGACTTGCGAGACTGCGGACAAGTGATACCGGAATGGTTTACAATAGGTTAATCTGCCAGAGAAAAGTGCAGCAGGAAACCGCAATATGTATGTGGTCGTCGAATTTGTGGACGCTGAACGCGAGCATCGCGCGTCGGTCCGCCAAACGTTGTTACTGCTCGGCCGTGCGTTGTCGGAAAAAAAGCTTGGCTGCCTGACGTTCGACGTCGGCCAGGACGAAATGGATGGCGGATCGTTCCTGGTTTATCAGATCTACACCAGCAAGGCAGCCTACGTCGCGCACCTTGAATTGCCCGAATACGCCGAACACCGCATGGCCGCCGATCCCTGGACCGTTACCCGGCGGCATCTCTCGTATGAATTGATCAGCGGCGCTGGAATTGCTTGATCACACACCTTACCTTGCGTCGGCCCTCTTGTGCGGGCAGGCACTGCCTGAGATAAAGCCTCCGGCTTCGATTGAAACCCAGGAACGCATCAATGCGCTACGACGATCAAGATCCCGAAAGCAAAAACGTTGAAGATCGTCGCGCCCAGGGCGGCGGCGGTTTCCCAGGCATGGGCGGCGGCATGCGCATCCCAATTGGCGGCGGCGGCATGAGCTTCACCACCATGCTGATCATCGGTGCCGTGATGCTTCTGTTTGGCATGAACCCGCTCGATCTGCTCCGTAACATGGGTCAAGGCGGCGGCGGTATCAACATCCCCATGCCCGAACAGGGCCAGACCGGGCCGCGCGGCGGCGACAATCCCTTCCGATTGCCGGGCGGCGGTCAGGCCCAGGTGCCGGCAGCCGACGACGACATGAAGAAGTTCGTGTCGCACGTCCTTGCCGACACCGAAAATGTCTGGGGCCGCGTGTTCAAGGCTATGGGCAAAACATACGAGGAACCGCCGCTAGTGATGTTTCGCGGGTCAACGCGCACGGCCTGCGGCCAAGGCCAGACCGCGATGGGCCCGTTCTATTGCCCCAACGATCACAAGGTCTATATCGATCTCGCCTTCTATGAGCAGTTGAAACGCCAGTTCAACGCGCCGGGCGAATTCGCCCAAGCCTACGTCGTTGCTCACGAAGTCGGCCATCACGTCCAGACGCTGCTGGGCATTGCCGATAAAGTCCAACAGTTGAAAGAAAGCATGGACGAGCGCCAGACCAACGCGCTCCAGGTCCGCATGGAACTGCAGGCCGATTGTCTCGCGGGCGTCTGGGCTAACCTCAACGAGCAGCTCAAACCCCGATTGGAAACGGGCGAAATCGAGCAAGCTCTCAACGCCGCCAGCCAGATTGGCGACGACAACATTCAAAAAAAGATGACCGGCCGCATCGTGCCCGACGCCTTCACCCACGGCACCTCGGCTCAGCGCGTCAAGTGGTTCAAGGCTGGCATTACCAGCGGGAACATCCGCGCGTGCGATACCTTCAACAGCCGCGACCTGGGCTGAAGCCGAGTGACGGAACATGAAAAAGGCGGGCAACCTGATCAGTTTGCCCGCCTTTTTTATGATTCATGCGCGCGAACTGCTTCAGGTCCCCGCCCCGCTGCACGACGGCCGCGCGCCCGACGGCTTGTGAACGACGCGCACGTAACTGCCCGGCGCATCTTCGATCACTTTGAGACGTGTCCCTGGAACGCGGGGCGGCACCACATCGCCGGAATGACCGGCCAGCCATTCGATCCAATGTGGCCACCACGAGCCTGGATGCTCCACGGCGCTCTTGATCCAGCTATCGAGCATCTCGTCGCCCGCAGGTTTCTTGCCGGTCCAATGCTGATATTTTACCTTGTCGGGCGGGTTGATCACGCCGGCGATATGACCCGATCCGGCGAGCACGAAGTCGACCGGCCCCGAGAACAGCTTTGCGCCCTTGAACACCGAGGCCGCCGGCGCGATGTGATCGTCGCGAGCTGCAATCTCAAACACCGGAATTTTGATCTTGCGCGGATCGAGCTTGACGCCGCCGAGGGTCATTTCGCCCTTGGCCAGTTTGTTCAGATGATAGTATTCGCGCAGATAGAAGGCGTGATTTGCCGCCGTCATGCGCGTCGAATCCTGGTTCCAATACAGCAAGTCGAACGGGAACGGCTTTTTGCCCAGCATGTAGTTCGACACGATATAGGGCCAGATCAGGTCCTTCGGCCGCATCATGTTGAACACGTTGGCCATGCGCGAGCCGTCGAGATAACCCTTGTCGGCCATGATTGCGTCGATCTCGCCAAGCTGCTTGTCATCGATGAACACGAGCAGATCGCCCGCTTTTTCGAAATCGACCTGCGTCGTGAGGAACGTGACCGAGTTGAACGGCGTCTCACCTTTTGCCGCCAGATACGACAGCGTGGTCGCGACCAGCGTTCCGCCGACGCAATAGCCCAGAATGTTGCACGTCTTGACGTTGGCTTCCTTGCAGACCGCTTTGCCCGCCTCCAATACGCCCTCGATCATGTAGTCTTCGAAGGTCTTGTTTGCGAGCGTCTCGTCGGGATTGACCCACGACACGACAAACACCGTAAAGCCTTGATCGACCACGTACTTGATCAAGCTCTTGGCTGGCGTCAGATCCATGATGTAGAATTTATTGATCCACGGCGGCACGAACATGATCGGCGTTTCATGAACCTCTTGGGTCGTCGGCGTGTACTGGATCAACTGCAGCAGCGCGTTTTGGAACACGACCTTGCCCGGCGTCAGGGCAAGGTTTTCGCCGACACGGAAAGCCGTCGTGTCGGTCTGGCTGATCTGCAGCAGATCGCCTGACTTTTCCATGTCCTCAGCCAGCAGCGACATGCCTTTCACGAGGTTGGCGCCATTGGTCTTAAAGGTTTCGCGCATTACTTCGGGATTGAGCGCCGGGATATTGGACGGGGAAGCCGCCGACGCCACAAGACGCATATAAAACAGCGCCTTCTGCTGGGTGCGTTCATCGAGCCCCGGCGTGTTTTCCATCAGCTCCTCGGCCCAATTGGTGGTCACGAGGTAGCTCTGCTTCCAGAAATCGAAATACGGATTGGAACTCCACTCGGGATCCTTGAAGCGGTTGTCGCCGGCTGCTGGTTGCGCAACCGGGTTCACATCCTGACCCATCAGGCGCTTGATCGTGTTGCTCCAGACTTCGCTATAGGCGGTGAACAGCTTGGACTGCGCTTCCGCGAGCTTGGCTGGATCGCTCATCCAGTTCTGCGCCAGGCCAGTCAGCATTTCGGTTGCCTGAGACAGTTCCTTGGCTGGCGTGAACGGTCCCTGCTTGGCGTCGTTGCGCTCCATGAGGTCGGTCATCGCCCGCGTGCCTTCTTCGACAAGGCGCAGCATATTTCGGGCAAACTCTTCCGGGTTGTCGATCTTATACGGGAACGCCAGCGACGTTGACGGCGGCGTGGGCGTTGACGTGGGAGCGGACGCGGGAGGTGGGGTCTTTGCCATCGAAGTTCTCTTTGCGGATAAACTAAAACGAATGTAGGCATGATTGGGACGGAGTCGCCGTCAATTCTTCGCGATCATGCCGTATCAACGTGGGACCCAATGGGGGATCGGGTTGGGTGGATTAACTGCATTTTTCTTCTCATCAGCCGTCCCTTTTCCTCCATAGAGCCGCTGCTATGCAAGCCCATAAGATGAACTTTAGGCCCCCCCCCCGACGAAGGACTAGCATAGCACCGGCTTTTTTGCTCCTCGTGACCGCACTGACGGGCTGCGCGCAGTCGATTCCGACGCCGTTGCCGGACCTGAAACGGCCTGAAGCCGACGGCATGCTGGCCCCAGCCCAACAAAAAAAGGCCATCGATGAGATGGCGCAGAAAAAGGCCGAAGCCGAAGCCCAAGCCGTCAAACAGATCGAGCAGTCGCGCTAGCGGTGGCTAGATGCGGCGGATCATGGCGTTGTTGGTCCGGTCAGAGGGACACACTGGACGGAATCGCCTCAAGCAGCGTAAGACGAACGCCTGCACGCCCGTCGTATGCTAACCCGGACCGTGCCGGCATGAAGGTGCCCCAACGGGCGCCAGCAACCAGCCCGCATATTCTTGCCTGAATAAGAGAGATAGGACCGTGATCGAAGAGTTCCACCGCATCAA
>JANLYB010000184.1:0-6751 GCA_031365425.1 Hyphomicrobiaceae bacterium | reverse complement strand
CCCGGCAAAGGTTCCAATTGCCCCGGTGTTCAAAGATCCAATCTGACTGTCCGATACACTTATGTTGTTCACCGAAAAACTTCCTCGCGGAGCATTCGGTTTTGGTGGAGGAGCCCGTCTGCGCACTGGTGCACCGAAAGCCTCAAAATGATCGTTCATTTCCTCCTCCGCCCTCCACGCCTCATACTGATGCGTGTAAATTTGTTGGGCTTGAATTGCTTGAAGGCGCTCATAACAATCTATGCACATGGGTAGAGCACCGCCATTGGGTGACCCAACTGCCAGAATACCATTTGGCTTTCCACAATTTGCGCAGTTCTGCATCGCACGCCCTTTCACTAGTACTTCGTGACATCCTCTCCCGTACCGGGAGAGGAAAAGTTGTCACCCAGCCACGAACGGTTCGAGGCCGGAGAGGCGCATTTTGGGTTCGATGATGGTGGGGGTGCGGGGTTTGTATTTGGAGACGTGCTCGCGGATGTGTTTGATGTGGTCGGGGGTCGAACCGCAGCAGCCGCCTACGACGTTGAGCAGGCCATCGGCTGCCCAGGGCTCGATCTTGCAGGCCATTTCGTGGCCGGTCTCGTCGTACTCGCCCATGACGTTGGGAAGCCCTGCGTTGGGGTAGGCCGAGACGCGGGTTTCGGCGATGTGGGAGAGTTCGGCAATGTAGGGGCGCATGTTTTCGGCACCCAGCGCGCAATTCAGACCGACCGACCAAGGCTTCAGATGGCGCATCGAGTACCAGAAGGCTTCGCCCGTCTGGCCAGATAGCGTGCGGCCGGAGGCGTCGGTGATGGTGCCTGAGAGCATGATCGGGAGTGTGATGCCAACCTCGTCAAAGGCTTCCAGCGTGGCGAAGCCGGCGGCTTTCGCGTTCAAGGTATCGAAGATGGTTTCGATGATGATGATGTCGGATCCGCCTTCGATCAGGGCGATGACCTGCTCTTTGTAGATCGTGCGCAGTTCGTCGAAATCGACGGCGCGGTAGCCGGGGTTGTTTACGTCCGGCGACATCGACGAGGTGCGGTTGGTAGGTCCGACGGCACCGGCCACGAAGCGGGGCTTGTCTGGGGTTTTCCTCGTCCAGGCGTCGCAGGCTTCACGCGCAATTTTCGCCGACGCTATGTTGAGTTCGCGCGACAGGTCTTCCATGCCGTAGTCGGCCATCGACACGCGCTGCGCGTTGAACGTGTTGGTCTCGATGATATCTGCACCGGCTTCCAGGTACTCATTATGGATCGTCGAGATGATGTCGGGGCGGGTCAGAGACAGCAGCTCGTTGTTGCCCTTCACATCGCGGTGCCACGACTTGAAACGCTCGCCGCGATAGTCGGCCTCGCTCAGCTTGTAGCGCTGGATCATCGTGCCCATAGCGCCGTCGATGATGAGAATGCGCTTTTCGGCGGCGGCGTTCAGTTTGGCGAGGCTGGCGATCGTTTTCATTGGAAAACTCCTTGAACGGTTCGCTACGCGATAAAGGCTGCCGCCCTTAACCCGCTCGAGGGGACACCCCTCGAACTCCCCGTTTTTTGTGACTTAGGCGGCGGCGTTCTTTGCAGTTTCGACTTTAGAGCGGCGGGTTGGGCGCAGCCCCAGCAGATGGCAGATCGCGTAGACGAGATCGGCGCGGTTGAGTGTGTAGAAATGGAACTTGCGGACGCCGCAGTCCACGAGGTCCATCACCTGTTCGGTCGCAACTGCCGCGGCGACAAGGTGGCTCGTGCCGGCATCGTTTTCGAGGCCCTCGAAACGGCGGGTCATCCAGGCGGGAACGGTGGCGCCGGCGCGCGTCGCAAAGCCCGCAACCTGCTTGTAGTTATGGATCGGCACGATCCCCGGCATGATCGGCACCCAGATGCCACATGCGCGAGCGCGTTCCAAGTAGCGCAGGAAATGCGCGTTATCGAAACCAAACTGCGTGATGACGCGGTCGGCGCCAGCATCGACCTTGGCTTTCAGGTTTTCGATATCGGCATCGATCGAGGTGCTTTCGGGATGCTTCTCGGGGTAGCCTGCGACCGAGATCTCGAAATTGGTAATCTTCTTCAAACCGGCGACAAGTTCTGCCGCGTTCGCGTAGCCGCCAGGATGGGGCTCATAGCGCGTGCCGACGCCGCCCGGCGGGTCGCCGCGCAGGGCAACGATATGGCGCACGCCGGCCTCCCAGTAGGCGCGGGCGACGTCATCCACCTCGGCGCGGGTTGCATCCACGCAGGTCAGGTGGGCGGCCGGCTTCAACGGGGTTTCGCGCACGAGGCGGGCGACTGTCGAATGGGTGCGTTCGCGCGTGGAGCCGCCCGCGCCGTAGGTCACGGAGACGAACTCTGGACGCAGCGGAGCGAGCCGATGGACGGCTGCCCACAGGTTCTCTTCCATCTTCTCCGTCTTGGGGGGGAAGAATTCGAACGAGACGTCGATGTCGCCATTTCCGAGCAGGTGGCTTTTGCGCTCGGGGGCGGAACGATCAATCGGGATGGCCATCAACGTGTTTCCTCAAGTAAAGACGTCTTTGTAATTTGCGAAATGGTAGACGGCTGCGCCGGGCGCTCAGCCAGCCAGAGAGAGACCGTCAGCTTCTGAGAGCCGTGTTCGACGGCTGCCGGCATTTCCTCTGCGGCGCGCACCTCAAGGCCGGCGTCATTCAGCCATTGGCTAACGAGCGCATTTGAGAACCCCAGGCGGTCATGCGCTTCGGTTTCACGCAAGAATTCGAGCGTGTGAGGCGCAAAATCCACGATCAGCATGCGACCGCCTGGCGCGAGCACGCGGGCTGCCTCCAGGACCGCCCGGCGCGGGTCGGACAGGAAATGAAGCACTTGGTGCATGGTGACGACCGACGCCGACCCATCGGCGAGCGCCAGGTTGTAGATGTCGCCGTGGCGAACTTGGGCGCGCGACAAATCGGCGGCAGATAGCTTGCTGCGAGCGTAGGTCAACATGGCTTGGTTGAGGTCGAAGCCAAGGCCACGCTCGTAGGTCTCTGCGAATAGCTCAAGGATGCGACCGGTGCCGGTGCCCAAATCGACGAACAGCTTAAACGGGCCGGGACCGATGGCCTTGCGCATCGCGGTTTCGACTTCGCTTTCAGCAACATGGAGCGCGCGGATGCGGTCCCAATCGCCCGCGTGCTGGCGGAAGAAGTCCTGTGCTGCGGCTTCTCTTTCGCGCTTCAAGGCATTCGCCCGCTCGCGATCGCGGTGGATCATGGGATCTGCCGGATCGACTGCGTCGATCAACTGCAATGTCAGGCGCTGGACTTGCGTGCGGTCCGAGACGTGGAAATAGACCCAGCTGCCTTCACGAAAGCGCTCGACGAGCCCGGCTTCTGCCAACAGCTTGAGATGACGGCTGAGACGGGGCTGACTTTGGCCCAGGATGACGGTCAGGTCCTTTACGTTCAATTCACCGGCCGCAAGCAACACGAGGATGCGCAGGCGCGTGGGCTCACCGGCTGCCTTCAGCGCCGTCACCCAATCCGTAGCTGGCATCACCTCGCGCGGCACGTAACCTCTCAATCGAGCGGGTCCAATAGTTCCAGTTAACATATAAACATATCTTTATATGTCAAGCGCGCCTTTGAGCTAGTCCACCCAACGATTGAACCGGGGCTCAAATGAACCGCGCTTTAAGCCGACGGTAACCACGCGGCTTTACTGTTCGGCTCTTGTCGATAGGGAGACTTTGACATGCGTGCGGCTGCGTTCGAGACGATCCTGCCCAATGGGCCCATCACATCACTGCCGTTTCAGCTCGTGCAGACGCCCTCCCGGACGTCGCCGCTGTTGATGCTGGCACTCGCCCTGCCGGCTGCCATTGTGGTGATTGCACCTTTTTCCATGATCGCGGCACATGCCGCTTTTGATTTCTCGATGTTTGTTGAGCGCACGGCGACGTCGGTTCAATTGGGGCTAGCGCTCGTACTTTGGGCGCTCGTCTTTGTGCTCCCCATTGCTCAACGCGCGCGGCAATTGGGCAAATCGCGGACCGTTTCGGTTGAGCATGGCCTTGTTAGCGTCACGGATCGCGGGCTGTTTGGAAACAAAACGTGGGTTCAGCCGTTATCTGCCTATCGCGGCATCGCCCATCACGTCAGGTCGTCACTGTCGGGTACACGCCACGAACTTCTGCTCATCCATCCCGATCATGCCTGCTCGTTGCTGCTGCGTGCGGCCGACAAAATCGGCCAAGCTGAAGTCGATGCCCTGGGGATTCTTTTGGGCTGCCGCGAAATTGCCCCGCAGGTGTTTTATCGCAATACGAAGCAGCTTCGTGGCGGGCCGTTCCGGCAGGGCCAAGCAGGGCTGGCCGGCGCCTGATTTTCCGGTGACTGTCTCGACAGGCGGCTGGCGCTGGTTATTATGTTGGTTTACGACGCACGTATTGCGCATTGAGGAGCCTAGAGAATGGAACGCGTTATGTCGGCGGTTGGCGGGATTTGGCGCTCGCGTTTGGTGGCTGCCCTGCTGTTTGGCGCAGTTTCGATGATCGGGACAGCTACCGCACACGCGGAAACGGCCGCGGCCTTCATGCAGCGCGCCTCGACCGAATTACTGGCGTCAAACCACTCGCTTTCTGCAACCGGATTTTCTGCTGCCATCCGCCGCTACGGCGATGTGCCAGCCATCGGAATCGGCGCCCTTGGCAACTATGCCGGCAGCCTGCCCAAGAACGACCGGCCGCTCTATTATAACGGCATGGTCAACTTCATCGGTCGCTACGCTGCGAAGGAAAGCGCAAAATACCAGATAGCAAAGGCAACCATCCTTGGCCAGTCCGAGGAAGACGC
Source organism: Hyphomicrobiaceae bacterium (assembly GCA_031365425.1). GTDB lineage: Bacteria > Pseudomonadota > Alphaproteobacteria > Rhizobiales > Hyphomicrobiaceae > JANXVY01. Next base: position 1,962 of record JANLYB010000184.1, on the reverse strand, counting down.
CCGGGGCGCCAGCGTTGAAACGCGGATTCAGCTGAAGAGCGGCGAAACCTACGATGTGCGCTGGATGCTCGTGCGCAACGGCGCTTCTTTCAAGATCCGCGACGCCCAAGTGCTCGGATTCTGGATGTCGCCGTTCCTCGCCACGCTGTTCCAGAACTACATCGCCGAAAATGGAGGCAGCTCCAAAGCGCTCATCATGGCGCTCAATCGCTGATCTGATCGCTCCATCGACGCGGCTTGCAAAGGGATGGCTTTCGAGCCGTCCCTTTTTGTTTGGGTGACATGGCGACTGGATTGGAACGCGTCGAGAGACGATCATGTGTCGATACGTATTGACGAAATCGACACATTCGTCGAATATGTCGAAGAAAATTAAAAAAATCGACACATGGCAGCGCGATGCCCTTCGACCCCAGCATTCCATACAATGACTTGCCGGACCTTCCACCGCCCATCGAAATCGAAACAAGGGCCGTCTTGAAGGCCTGCATTGATGTCCGTACTAGCTTGGCAGAACTAAACGCTATAGCCATGCGGCTACCAAACCCTTCAATCTTGATTAGCGCACTAATGCTGTTCGAAGCGAAAAGTAGCTCCGAAATCGAAAACATTGTCACGACCGACGACAAGTTGTTTCAACATAGCCAACTCGAAGAAAGCACCAATGACGCCCCGACCAAAGAAGCGCTCCGATATCGGGACGCTCTTTTCATGGGATACCAACGCCTGGCAGATTTGCCAATTTCATCTCGCCTTACTTTGGAAACGTGCAGCATCCTCAAAGGCCACCGCGTTGATATTCGCCGAATTCCCGGAACAACACTCAGATCACTGCCCGATGGCAACATTATCTATACCCCGCCGGTCGGCGAAGAACTGATCAGAGCCAAGCTCCATAACTGGGAGCGGTTCATACACAATCATTCCGAGTTTGATCCACTCGTCCAACTAGCTATTCAGCACTATCAATTTGAGGCTATCCACCCTTTTCTCGACGGCAACGGCCGAACGGGCAGGATCATCAACGTCTTGTTCTTGATTGAAAAAAAACTACTCGATCTTCCAATTCTCTACATGAGCAGAGAAATTTTGCAATTTCGCAGCGATTACTACGACAAACTAGGTCGCGTAACTCGAGACCATGACTGGATTTCGTGGATACTATACATGTTGAATATTTTGGGCGCCGCATCCGCAAGAACGAGAGTGAAAGTAAGTCAAATCTCAGTTCTTATGATTCACACAGAACTTTACTTAGCTTCGACCGGGGAGCACAAACTCGCCTCAAGAGAAATTTTGGATATCTTATTCACTCAACCTTATTGCAGGATCAGCGATATCGTGACCAAGGGCATCGCAAAACGCCAAACCGCTGCCAGCTACTTACGGGAACTGGTGCAACTAGGCGTTCTGCAGGAGGTGAAGGTCGGGCGAGAGAAGCTATTTCTGCATAAGAAATTCCATGAGTTGTTGAGCACTGATGGCTCATCCATCACAGAATATCAAACAAACGCCCTCGCACGAGGCAGGTTGCTCTTCCCGCCTACCGCTCAAACCGCTTGAATTTAATGCGGTGGGGGTCGGTGGCGTGGTCGCCGAGGCGGCGTTTTTTGTCTTCTTCGTAGTCGGCGAAGTTGCCTTCAAACCATTCGACGTGGCTGTCGCCTTCGAAGGCCAGGATGTGGGTCGCGAGTCGGTCCAGGAAGAAGCGGTCGTGGGAAATGACCACGGCGCAGCCGGGGAAATCTTCAAGGGCTGCTTCGAGCGCGCCGAGGGTTTCGGTGTCGAGGTCATTGGTCGGTTCGTCGAGGAGGAGCAGGTTGCCGCCCTGCTTCAGCATCTTGGCCAAGTGCACGCGATTGCGCTCGCCGCCCGAGAGCAGACCGACCTTCTTCTGCTGGTCGGCGCCCTTGAAATTGTACCAGCCGCAATAGGCGCGCGAATTCACTTCCTTCTTCTCGC
>JANLYB010000152.1:0-2992 GCA_031365425.1 Hyphomicrobiaceae bacterium | reverse complement strand
CGGTATTTAAGGACCAGCCCCTTGTCATAACGGGCACGAGAATCGACATTAACCTTGTGACTATTCGCGCCAATCGCCCTGTATTGTTGGGCTCCAACCTACGGATGACCGCCAAAAAATGAGAACCACAACCGAGGCCTCCGCTCGCGCCCCGTCGCAAACCGAGCGCCTCACTGCCGGTGCGGCAGCAAAACACGAGGCATCCGCCGCGTTGCTCGCACAGGTCTTGACCGTACTCGACGAAGCCAAAGCCGAAGAAATCGTATCGATTGATCTCGCGGGCAAGTCGACCATCGGTGATTTCATGGTCATTGCCTCCGGCCGCTCCGACCGCCACGTCGGCGCCATCGGCGACCAGCTACAGCGCAAACTGAAAGAAGCAGGTATCGGCCGCATCCGCGCCGAGGGCATGGAAACCTGCGACTGGGTCCTGATCGACATCGGCGACATCATCATTCACATCTTCCGCCCCGAAGTGCGCGAGTTCTACAAACTCGAAAAGATGTGGACTGCCGAACGTCCCACCGACGAAACCGCCGCCCACTGAAACCCGTGCCGCGCGCCTTCTCCGATCCACGCGCTACCCTCAGCTTGCGTCAGCAAGCTATCCGCGCAAGGCGCGCCGGCCCGAGCGCCGGAGTCGAAATGGCCGTTCGCCACTTTGAGAACAAGCAGAGCCCCACTTCAGCCTGCGTCAGCTGGCTAAGCGCGCAAGGCGCGCCGGCGCGAGCGCTGGATTCGAAATGGCACTTCACCATTTCGACACCAAAAATGCGCGTCTTCGCGTGCGCATAATCATCGCCGCTATCGGACGTCTCAAAGATGGCGGCGAACGCGACCTGTTCGACCGCTACGCCAAACGCATCGACCAGAGTGGACGCAGCATGTCCCTCGGACCGCTCACGGTCATCGAACTGCCCGAAAGCCGCGCCGCCGACGCAGCCCAGCGCAAATCCGACGAATCCGCGCGCCTCCTCAAAGCCGCCAGCACCGCGCAAGCAATCATCGCGCTGGATGAATTCGGCCAAATCCTGACGAGCAGCGCCTTCGCCACCCGCTTAGCCCAGTTCCGCGACGACGGCATTGGCACCATCGCCCTTCTCCTCGGTGGCCCCGACGGCCACGGATCTGACGTTCTCGCCGCCGCCAAACTCAAACTGTCGCTCGGCGCTATGACCCTGCCGCATGGCCTCGCCCGCGTGATCGTCGCCGAACAGCTCTACCGCGCCACCACCATCCTCTCCGGCCACCCCTACCACCGCGCATGAACGCCCGAAAATCGTGCACCTCGCGCACCCGATTGCCGCCCATTCATGCAGCGGAAACACGAAATACCACCTGACGCGCGCATCCAATTTTGCAACACTCTGCGCCAGCGCAACGCGCGAGGGACCGGCATGGACGAACCAGCGACCAACGACACAGGCATGACCGGCTACACGGTCGCCTACGGACGCGACGAAGCCCCCTTCCCCGTTTACGCATCCTCCACCATCGCCGCGATTCTACTGACCGCCGCGATCTTTAAACTCAACCCGATCTATTTCAGCCTCGGAGCAATCGCCGCTGCGTTCGCCTATTACAACTGGCCGCTTGCCGAAATCGGCCGCCCGCGTATCGGCGCAAACCAATACGGCATCTTCATCGAAGGCTTCGGAATCTTAGCTTGGCGCGCCATCGACCGCATCCAGATGGTCCAGATCGCCATCCGCGCCGAAACCCGCCACGAGTTGCAGATCACCTTGCGGCAACCGCTCAACCAAGCCCTTATCGCCGACTGGCGCAAAGTCGCGCTCCACCGCCGCTACATGCGGCTGCCCTGGTCAATGTCCTACAACAACATGATCCGCATTACGCTGGACCCGTTCGAGAAGACCCCCGACGAAATCCACCGTACCTTCGAACGCATGTGGCGCTATTACCGGAGTTAAACTTCAACTCCGCGCTGCGAACCGGTCCAGCATCGATGTCGGCAGCACGCGCTTCAGGAAGCCCGCCGCATGAGTCGGCGCGGTCACATAATACCGCGAACGCGGCGACGGACTTTCCAGAGCGTGGATGAGCTTGAACACAACCTCGGACGGTTCCAGCTTGAACCGTTCGAGCCCGCCGCCTTCCATCGTATCGAGCCGCTTCTGGTACGTCGCCTTATGAACCGAATGCTCGATATCGATCGTCGCCTTGAACCGCGCGAGCGCGGTTGCCACAAACTTGGTCCGGATCGGCCCCGGCTCGATCAGCGACACTCGGATCCCCGGCGCGTCCGCCAACTCCAGCCGCAGCGAATCCGTCAGCGCTTCCAGCGCAAACTTGGACGCGCAATACGCCCCGCGATAGGGTGCCGCCATGAGCCCGAGCACGGACGAGCATTGCACGATCCGCCCCCCGCCGTTGGCGCGCATGGCCGGCAAGATCCGCCGCACCAATTCATGGGGCGCAAAGAAATTCACTTCGAACTGATGGCGCAGAACTTCGCTCGATAGATCCTCGATCGCCCCAACCTGCCCGTAAGCGCCATTGTTGTAGAGCGCAGTCAGCTTGCTATCGGTAAGCCGCAAGGCCTCATCCGCACACGCCGCAACGGACGCCGGATCAGACAATTCAAGCGGAATGACTTCCAGTCCTTCTTCAACCCGCAACCGCTCGATATCTTCGGGTTTGCGCGCGGTGGCCCAGCCGCCCCTACCAATGACCGCCTTTTAGAAATAACGTTTAGAGATCAATTGAAGCGATGAAAATCAAAGACCTGAAAACCTTCGTCGTCGGCAACCCGCCCCCGGGCAACGGCGGACGCTATTTCCTGCTGCTGAAACTCATCACTGACAACGGCATCGAGGGCGTCGGCGAGGTCTATTGCGACACCTTTGGGCCGAAAGTGATGGAAGCGGCCATCCGCGATGTGTTCGAGCGCCAGGTGCTCGGCATCGATCCCTTTCACATCGAGAAACTGTGGCGGATCGTTTATGGCAGCGGCTACACGCTGCGGCCGGAC
>JANLYB010000132.1:0-7244 GCA_031365425.1 Hyphomicrobiaceae bacterium | reverse complement strand
CAAAATGGTGGCAATTGTGGGCCCCTCGGGAGCAGGCAAGTCCACGATCTCGCGGATTTTGTTCAGGTTCTACGACATCCAGTCGGGTGCGGTGACGATTGACGGGCAGGATATCCGCGACGTAACGCAAGCATCCGTACGCGCCGCCATCGGCGTAGTGCCGCAGGATACCGTGCTGTTCAACGACACGATTTTCTACAACATCAAGTACGGGCGGCCGGATGCCACCGACGAGGACGTCTATGCGGCGGCAAAGCTCGCCCAGATCGACGGGTTCATCCGCACCCTCCCGCAGGGCTACAAGTCGATGGTCGGTGAACGCGGCCTGAAACTGTCGGGCGGGGAGAAGCAGCGGGTCGCGATTGCGCGCACGATCCTCAAGGGGCCGCCGATCCTGGTGCTGGACGAGGCGACCAGCGCCCTCGACAGTCACACGGAAAAGGAGATTCAGGACGCGCTCGACAGGGTGGCGAAGAACCGGACGACGCTGGTCATTGCGCACCGGCTATCGACGATCATTCATGCGGACGCGATTTTAGTGCTCGACAAGGGTCAGATCGCCGAACAGGGCACCCATGTCGAGCTGATCGAAAAGGGCGGGTTATATGCGAGCCTGTGGGATCGTCAGCGGCAGGCCGAAAAGGCGCGCGAGGAATTGGCCCAGGTCCTGGAAGCCGCACAGAAGGCCGGAGCGCTACGGCCCGGCGACGCCATGCTGCCGGAAGGGGTGAGGTAGGGCAGTTTCGATGTTAGCAGGGCGAATTGTGGCGTTAGATCATCGGGTTGGTGTTCGGCGTTAACCAAATATGTGCGCCTGCGCCCTAGAATGCGTCGATCCGCGCCCCATATTGGGGTGCAACGGAAGCGGTTTTCACGGCATGTGGCAGCAACTCATCGCGCGCATCAAGGACGGCCTTGCTGAGGCATGGGCTGCCGGTAAGCCGTCGCTGCGGCGGGCGGCGGTGTGGTTCGTGGCGTTCGTCCGTGGTCCGGTCCGGGACGTGGCGAAAATCGCGTTGCAGACGGTGGCCGCGCTGGTCGTGCTGTTCCTCGAATGGGGATGGCGTCCGCTCGAGGCGGCGCTGGCGCGGCTGTCTAAGTATTTCGTCATCGCCAAGTTTGAGGGGTGGCTCAAGGAATTGCCGCCCTATGGCGCGCTGGCGATGTTTGCAGCGCCTGCCGTATGTCTGTTCCCGCTCAAGCTGATCGCGTTGTATCTGTTTGCGACAGGGCATGCGGTTCTCGGCGTGGTGCTGATCGGGGCCGCCAAGGTGGTTGGGACGGCAGTGGTGGCGCATATCTTTGTGTTGACGCAGCCGCAACTGATGCAGATTGGCTGGTTCAAGACGGCGTATGAGCGGTTCATGCCGTGGAAAGAGCAGATGTTTGCCGAGATTCGCGCGTCGGCCGTCTGGCGCAACGGGCGGTTTGCGCGGGTTGAGATCAAGCGCTGGGTCAATCGGACTTGGATCGATTTGAAGCCGCAGCGCGCGTGGGTGAAAGAGCAGGCCGCGACTGTGAAGGCCGATGTGCTGGCGTGGGTTGCGCGGCTGTCGAAATCGATGCGCTGAAATTCGCACCCTGTTCGCTTTTTTCGTCAGTGCGGCTATAGGTTTGCGCTGAACACGAACAGGCGGGCGGTTGGCCTATGAAGAGCATGACGGGTTTTGGCCGCGCCGAGGGTGCGAGCGGCAATGCGAGCTGGTATTTCGAGATCCGCTCCGTGAACGGACGCGGGCTCGATCTGCGGACAAGGCTGCCCAATGGAAACGATGCGCTGGAGCCGCGGATGCGCGAGGCGGTGCAAAAGAGGATCACGCGCGGCAACGTCACTGTAAATCTGCAATTCGACAAGACGGCAGCGGCCCCTGAGATCCGGTTGAATGAAGCGGCATTGGCACAGGTCGCGGCGGCGGCGGAACGCGTGCGGCAGATCACGGGCGGTCTACCCGCGGCGACCGAGGGGCTGCTGAGCCTGCGCGGCGTACTTGAGGTCGTCGAGGTGACGGAGACCGAGGCTGAGCAGGCCGCACGGATGTTTGCCATGATGGCGACGTTTGAGACGGCGCTCGATCAGTTCGTCGAAAACCGTGCGGCAGAGGGCGGGCGGCTGGCGGCGATCTTGGCGGCGGAAGTGGCCGAGATTGAAACGCTGGTCGGCCGGGTGGTGGCATCGCCGGCGCGCAAGCCTGAAGCGATTACGGCGCGGCTCAACGAGCAGATCCAGCGCCTGCTTGGGACGTCGAATTCGTTCGAGCCAGAGCGGTTGCATCAGGAAGCCGTGCTGATTGCCACCCGGGCCGATGTCGAGGAAGAGCTGCAGCGGCTGGCTGTGCATATCGCAGCGGCGCGGGATCTGATTGCGGAAGATGTGCCCGTGGGCCGCAAATTTGACTTCCTGACGCAGGAGTTCAACCGCGAGGCCAATACGTTGTGCTCCAAGGCTAACGATCCTGAAATTTCGCGCTGCGGTCTGGCCATGAAGGTGCTGATCGACCAGATGCGCGAGCAAGTCGCCAATATTGAGTGAGCTGAGCCATGCCCAACCCAACGACCGCCATTCAACGCCGGGGTTTGCTGCTCGTGCTGTCGTCACCGTCGGGGGCGGGCAAAACGACGTTGTCGCGGGCACTGCTAGCGGCCGATCCCAACATCACCATGTCAGTGTCGGTGACGACGCGGACGCCGCGGCCGGGCGAGGTCGAGGGCAAGGACTATTATTTCACCGATACTGCCGGTTACGCGGCGATGGAGACGCGGGGCGATCTGCTGGAAGGCGCGAAGGTGTTCGGCAATAGCTACGGGACGCCGCGTGGGCCGGTCGAGGCGGCGGTAAAGGCCGGTCATGATGTGATGTTCGACATCGACTGGCAGGGCGCGCAGCAGCTAGCCGAGAAGATGGCCGGCGATCTGGTGCGGGTGTTCATTCTGCCGCCGTCGGGCAAGGCGTTGGAGCAGCGGCTCAATACGCGCGCATTGGATCCGCCCGACGTGGTGGCGCGGCGGATGGCGGAAGCGTCGGCGGAGCTGTCGCATTGGGCCGAGTATGACTATGTGGTGGTCAACGAGAACGTTGAGGAGAGCTTGGCTGGGTTACGGGCTATCCTGGCGGCGGAACGGTTGCGGCGGGATAGGCAATCGGGACTGTCGGCGTTCGTGCGCGGGTTGCAGAAGGGGCTGGGGTAGGTTCTCCGCCCAATTGATCTCTTTCAAATTGATGGTTGCTTGGGTCCCGGCCTACGATGCCCCGCATCGCAAGCGATGACGCCGGGATGACGTCCTAGAGAGGGCGGTGCATTAGGTCAGGGCTGGCCGAGGCAGGTTAGCTAGGCTAGGACTTTAGTTTAACGACGACTCGGAAATGGACGGTTGATGGATTTGCGGGTGAACGGCACGGCTGCGTCGACAGAGCGACGCCATTGGCAGGTTGGGTCGCTAGCGATCCCTGTTTGGCTGGTGGTGGCGCTGGGCGCGTTGCTGGCGATACGCCTGGTGGCGTTGGTTTATAACCGGACGGATTTGTTTTTCGACGAGGCGCAGTATTGGGCCTGGAGCGTGGAGCCCGCGTTCGGGTACTATTCCAAGCCGCCGCTGATTGCCTGGATCATCGCGTTGGCGACGGGCGTATGCGGGCAGGGGGAAGCGTGCATTCGCAGCCCTGCGCCGATCTTGCATACGCTGACAGCATTGAGCGTGTTTGCGCTGGGTGCGCGGTTGTACGAGGTCAGGGTGGGTGCGCTGGCAGCGCTTGCGTTTGCGCTGTTGCCTGGGGTGTCGCTATCAGCGGGGATTATTTCCACGGACGTACCGCTGCTGCTGTGCTGGGCGCTGGCGATCTTGGCTTTTGCTGCGCTGTTTGAGACGCGGGATTGGTGGCCTTCGGTGCTGCTCGGCGTAGCGTTCGGGTTGGGGTTGAACGCCAAATACGCGATGGCGTGGTTCATCCTGTGCGCGGCGGTGTATCTGATCGCGACGCCGGAGCGACGCAGCGTGTTGCGCGACAAGCGGCTGTGGGCGGGCTTGGCCCTTGGCTTGGCAATGATCGTGCCGAACATGATCTGGAACCAGGCGCACAGCTTTGCGACGTTCTCGCATACGGCGGACAATGCTAAGTGGGAGGGCGGGCTGTTTCATCCCACGAAGGCGCTGGAGTTTTTCGGCAGTCAGTTCGGGGTGTTCGGGCCGCTGTATTTCGCCGGGCTGCTGGTAATCGTCTGGCGCGGTTGGAAAACACGACTGCCTGAGGCCGACCGGCTGTTGATGGCGTTTTGCCTGCCGCTAGTGGCAATCATCACGGTGCAGGCGTTCCTTTCGCGAGCGCATCCGAACTGGGCGGCGGTAGCGTATGTGCCGGGTGTGGTGCTGGTGGTTGCGACGCTGGTGCGGGATGCCGAGTGGGGCTGGCTCAAGGCGAGTTATTGGATCCACGTGGCCGTGCTGGCCGTGCTGATTGTTGGGACGGCGACGGCAGGCGCGGTGCGCTTACCCGTCAAGCCCGATCCGTTGGCGCGGACGCTGGGCTGGCGCGAGATCGCGGCGGCGACGCGGGCCGAGATTGCGGCCGCGAAGGTGGCGGGCAAGCCGTATGCTTCGGTGGTGACCGATGACCGGTCCATTACGGCGGAGTTGCTGTATTATATGCGCGCGGAGCCGACGCCGGTGCTGGCTTGGAAATCGTCTCCAAGGCCACACGATCATTTTGAATTGACGCGTCCATTCAAGGGTGGGGCTCAGGAGCCCGCACTGCTGGTGACGTTAGGCGGGATGCCGGTGGCTGGTGCGCCCGTGAAGGCGGGGCAACGGTCGGTGTTCGAGGTGTTTGGCAGCGTTGCCCAAGTGGCCATCCGCGATGTGCCGGCTGGCATCAACGAAAAGCGCCATGTCTCGTTTTTTGCACTCTCGGGCTACAAGGGACCATGACGGTGGACGCAAACAACGAACCCGCGTCTTCGCCGTGCTTTGATCCGGGTGCTTGGCAGCCGTATGTGTTGCTGGATGATAATACCGGTTCGGGTGCGCCGTCGGCGCTGTATCAGAACGCGGTTGAGATTATCCGGGCGGACGAGCCGCATGAGGTGGCGGATGCGCTGGTCCGGCTCGAAGGTGCGCGTGAGCGCGGGCTGCATGCGGCGGGTTTTTTTGCCTATGAGCTGGGCTATGTACTGGAGCCCCGGCTCGCGCATCTGATGCCTGCCAAGCGGAGCGTTCCGCTACTGTGGTTTGGCCTGTTCAAAGCGCCGAACATCATGGGCAGCGTTCAGGTCGAGGCGTGGCTCGCGGCGCAGCCACAGCACGGCAAGCCAGCGCTGACGGATGTAACGCACTCCTGGAGCGGGCCGGAATATGAAAAGCGCTTTGCCAAGGTCGCCGAATATATCCGGGCGGGCGACATCTATCAGATGAACCTGACGTTCCGGGCGAGGTTCAAGCTTGAAGGAGCGCCAGTCGCGCTGTATCGCGAGTTGCGGCAGAAACAGCGGGTTGCCTATGGCGGGATCATCGAGACGGGCGATGTGACAATCCTATCGGCGTCGCCGGAGCTTTTCATCGAGCAGTCGGGCCGGGTCGTGTCCACGCGGCCTATGAAGGGAACAAGCCCGCGCGGGGCAACGGAAGAAGCCGACGACGAGGCGCGGCGCGTGCTGGCGAGCGATGCCAAGCAACGCGCTGAAAATCTGATGATCGTCGATCTGATGCGCAACGATCTGGGTCGGATTTCAGACATCGGCAGCGTGCATGTGACGGACCTGTTCACGGTCGAGACGTTCAAGACGCTGCATCAGATGACGTCCGGTGTGTCGGCAACGGTGGTGAAAGGGACGTCGCTTGCACGTTTGCTGGAGGCGATTTTCCCCCCAGGCTCGGTGACGGGTGCGCCCAAGATCCGCGCGATGGAACTGATCGCCGAGTTGGAGGACAGTCCGCGCGGCGTTTACTGCGGCGCGATCGGGCGGATTTCACCGGATGGGCATTCGTTGTTCAATGTCGCGATCCGGACGCCGGTGTTTTTCCCAGATGGCAGCGGTGAAATGGGCATCGGGTCGGGCGTCGTCGCCGATAGCGGGGGCGTCGGTGAATATGCCGAGTGTCTGCTCAAGATGAAGTTCTTGACCGACAAGGTGCGCAAGTTCGAGCTGATCGAAACGCTGCTGTTTGACCCGGGCGCTGGGCCTAAGGGTACGTACTGGTTGTTGGATGGGCATCTTGCACGGTTGGCGCGGTCGGCGGCGCATTTTGGGTTCAAGTGTGATTTGGCGAAGGTTCGTGCGGCGTTGGCTGAGCAGAGTGTTGGATCGCAACACTTGCGGGTACGGTTGCTGCTGTCGGAGGACGGTACAGTTACGGTGACGGCGACGCCGATCCCGTCTCCGGTGGCGGGGGCTGTGATCGGATATGTGGTCTCGCCAACGCGGGTAAACAGCGCGGAACCCTTCCTGGCCCACAAGACGACCGAGCGGCAACTTTACGATCGCGAATGGCAGCAATTCCACGACACGGTAGGGGCCGACGAGGTCGTGTATCTGAACGAGATGGGCGAACTGGCCGAGGGCAGCCGGACGACGATTTTCATCGAGCGCGATGGAAAGCTGTTGACGCCGCCGTTGAGCGCGGGGGCGTTGCCGGGTGTGCTGCGCGCGGAGTTGATGGCGCAGGGGCGCGCGGTTGAGCGGACGTTGATGCTGGCGGATTTGAAGGCGGCAGAGGTCGTTTATCTCGGCAACAGTGTGCGCGGGTTGCAGCGGGCGAAGCTGTTGGAAAAGTAGGGCGCAAACGGGCGCGTATTGCACCGGCGATCCCGGTGCCCAGAGCGGCGCAATACGCCAAGGGGCTATTGCGCCCTACACGAAATTTCAGACAGACTTATCCCCGCCCCTGAAGGTCCATGAGAGATTGGCTTTATCGCACCACGCGAGGGTCACGGCTGACGAGCTGGGTTATACGGGTGGGGCGGGTTTAGGTGCGGTATTCGGTTATCCATCAGCGACCCGGATTGCATTGCAGTAGTTTAGTCTACGACGTCTGGAAACGGATCAACTGGACGGCTTTGTGATCACCGCACTTATTCGCGGGAGAGGTGTGCCGGGCTTGTCCGCAAGGGCTCGTGCGGCAACGGCCTCAGATCCCCATACCAACAAAACGGCGAGGCCGCCGGGTGGTAAGAACAGCATTCAACCATCCATGGACCTCTCCCGCGTACCCTCTTTTTAACCTCACGCGCTGATCGCGCTCCGGTGGGGCGCGCA
>JANLYB010000089.1:0-5069 GCA_031365425.1 Hyphomicrobiaceae bacterium | reverse complement strand
GAACCCGCCACAGAGCCCGCGCTCGGCCGTCATGACAACAATCAGATGAACTTGATCCTTGCCGGTCCCCACAAGCAACGGCGAAGCACCTTCCTTCGACGTCAACCCCTTGTTCAGGTTAGCAAGCACCGTATCCATTCGCTCGGCATAGGGACGCGCCGCCGTCGCCGCTTCTTGGGCACGGCGCAGCTTAGCCGCCGCAACCATCTGCATGGCTTTGGTGATTTTGCGCGTCGCCTTCACCGAAGCGATGCGCGTGCGTAGATCTTTTAAACTCGGCATGGGGCTCCCCCGACTTCGTTCAGAGGATTAGGCAGCAAAGCTCTTGGCGTACGTATCGATCACGCCGATCAGCTTCTTCTCGGCGTCCGCCGACAGCGCCTTTTCTGCAGCGACCGAAGCCAGGATGGTCTTTTCCGAGCGCAACGCTGCAAGCAGCCCTTGCTCGAACTTACCAACCGAGGAAACTGGCAGCGTGTCGAGATAACCGCGCGTACCCGCGAAGATCACAGCGACCTGTTCTTCCATCTTCAGCGGCGAGAACTGCGGCTGCTTCAAAAGTTCGGTGAGGCGAGCGCCGCGGCCGAGCATCTTCTGGGTGGCAGCATCAAGGTCCGAACCGAACTGAGCGAAGGCCGCCATTTCGCGATACTGAGCAAGCTCGCCCTTGATCTTACCGGCAACCTGCTTCATCGCCTTCGTCTGAGCCGAAGATCCGACGCGCGAAACCGACAGACCCACGTTCACGGCCGGACGGATACCCTGATAGAACAGGTCGGTTTCAAGGAAGATCTGGCCGTCGGTGATCGAAATCACGTTCGTTGGAATGTAGGCCGAAACGTCGTTCGCCTGGGTTTCAATAACGGGAAGAGCGGTCAGCGAACCGGCGCCATGAGCATCGCCCATCTTTGCAGCGCGTTCGAGCAAACGAGAGTGGAGATAGAAAACGTCGCCGGGATAAGCTTCGCGGCCCGGCGGGCGTCGCAGCAACAGCGACATCTGGCGGTAAGCAACGGCCTGCTTCGACAAGTCGTCATATGCAATCACGGCATGCATGCCGTTGTCGCGGAAAAATTCGCCCATCGTGCAGCCGGTGAACGGCGCAAGGTACTGCATCGGAGCCGGGTCTGATGCGGTGGCGGCAACCACGATTGAGTATTCCATTGCGCCGCGCTCTTCGAGCACCTTCACGAACTGAGCAACCGTCGAGCGCTTCTGGCCGATTGCAACATACACGCAGTACAACTTCGCCTTCTCGTCGGTCCCGGCGTTGATCGCCTTCTGATTGAGGAACGTGTCGAGAATGACGGCCGTCTTGCCGGTCTGGCGGTCGCCGATGATCAATTCGCGCTGGCCGCGGCCGACGGGGATGAGTGCGTCGATGGCCTTGAGGCCGGTCGCCATTGGCTCATGCACCGACTTACGCGGCAGAATGCCCGGCGCCTTCACGTCGACGCGCATCTTCTTATCCGACTTGATCGGACCCTTGCCGTCGATCGGGTTGCCCAGACCATCGACCACGCGGCCCAGCAGGCCCTTACCAACGGGAACTTCCACGATTGCGCCGGTGCGCTTGACGGTGTCGCCTTCCTTGATCGAACGGTCGTCGCCGAAGATCACGACGCCGACGTTATCGGCTTCGAGGTTGAGTGCCATGCCGCGGATGCCGCCCGGAAACTCGACCATTTCGCCAGCCTGAACTTTATCGAGTCCATGCACGCGGGCGATGCCGTCCCCGACGGACAGAACTTGACCGATTTCGGAAACCTGGGCGTCCTTGCCGAAGTTCTTGATCTGGTCTTTGAGAATGGCGGAGATCTCTGCGGCCCGGATGTCCATCGGCTTGCCCTTATCTGGTGCGTTTCAAACGGTTGTTGTTATTTTGCGACTGCCAAAACAGCCGCAGCGATTGGCTTACTTAAGCTCCAGCCTTGAGCGCGACCGAGAGGTTCGCGAGCTTGGTCTTGAGCGAGGAATCGATCATGCGGCTGCCGATCTTCACCACCAGCCCACCCAAGAGCGAGGGGTCGACCTTCGTGGCAAGAATGACATTATTGCCAGCCGTTGCACGCAGGCTATCTTTCAGAGCCACGGTCTGGGCGTCCGTGAGGGGCTGGGCCGACGTCACTTCGGCGATCACTTCCCCGCGAGCCTTGGCGGCCAGCGTCCGGAAGTTGGCAATCATCTGCGGGATCACGAACAGGCGGCGGTTCTTGGCAACCAGCGCAACGAAGTTCGCCGTGATGCCACCGATACCTGCCTTCGCGAGAACGGCGGCAAGGGCCTTCCCCTGCTCAGCCGCCGATACCACGGGGCTATGCACCAGATTGCGGAGATCTTCGCTCATGCCAAGCAGAGCATCGAACTTGCCAAGGTCGGCCTCGACTGCGGCCACGCTATTCTGCTCTTTGGCCAGATCGAACAAAGCCGAAGCGTAACGCCCGGCGACACTTGCTGTCATAGTTTCGTCTGTTGCCACGGAAATCTCGTCTCGCAAGGTGAGAGGAACGTGCGACCGATTTAAAGCGGTCCGGACATGCTTGGGAATGCACGAGTAGCCAGCCCCCTGTATAGGGAGACCAACGTCTCAGTTGGGGTGCTCTATCACGGGTCTAAACGACCTTCAACCCGGTCAACACAATGCTGTCTCAATGCCGCAGGGAATTTCGCAATAAAAATACAGGCTGCTGACCAGCGGTCGCCAACCAGCAAAAAAGCCGGAACCATCGGCCCCGGCTTGCAACGAGCGTCAGCAATCGACCCGCCCAATTCACATCCCAGGGCGCTTGTTGAACAGCCGCACCGGCTCATCAAGCTTGGCCGAACGCGTCGGGACCGGCTTGAAATCCGCCTTCAATGCCGCCATTCCTGCCTGTTTCCACTGCGCCTCGGTCGCCATCCGCAAGCCGAGCGCTTCGTAATCAACCCCAAGCAACCCATTCGCCAGCGTCAACACGGCAGCCTTCGTATCGGGACGTTCGACCAGATCCTGCGCGATCACGCCCACGCGTACTTTGTCTTCCCAGAGATACTTGAATGAATAGACCTTGATGCCGTTGTCGAGTTTGCCGACCTCGATGAGGTCCGAAATCACACGCCGGTCTGACGCGAGTCCCATGTCCGGACCCGTACCGACTTTAGCGCGCGCGCTGATCGTTGCTTCATCATCGACTTCTGCGCCGGCAACAGTGCATCCGTTCGTGCAGGAATTTTCGCCGCCCAGCAACTGGCTCCAATCGAACGCCATCGCCGGCGCGCCTAAGCCGCCCAACACGATCAGCCCGGCAATAAACACAGCGCGCTTGGAAGGTCCCATTTCAATCCCCCGAATTGGTATCTACATCGACGATCGGCATGCGCCGTTTGCGCGATCATTACTGGTGTTCGCGAAAAAAGCGTAGTCCATTCATGAACTTGATTGCGTGAGTGATATTTCAGATTCAGCGCCGCGACAGCGAAAATGAAATACGAACCAATCGAAAGTTCGCTGAAGCCAAACGTTCCATATTGGAACGATACGTCAGAAACTCTTTACAGAAAGTTATAGGGGTCGATATCGAGGCTCAATTTTAAATCGCCTTTAACGGGCGGAATATCCGACATCCACAACCTTAGATAGCTTTGGATGTCCATTTCGCGGGGCGCTTTTACCAGGATGCGCCAGCGGTAACGTCCACGCACCACCGCAATGGGTGCTTCCGCCGGCCCGAGCACCTCGATTCGCTCAGCCACCGGCGCATGCCGCACGATCTCGCGCGCCGCCCGTTCCGCAAGATCCTTGTCCCGCGCCGAAATCACCAGCGCCGCCAGCCGCCCATACGGCGGCAGCATCCCAATCTGCCGCGTCCGGATTTCCTGCTCCAGAAACGCTTCGCGGTCCCCAGAAATAATCGCTGCCATCACCGGGTGCGCGGGCGTATGCGTCTGCACGAACCCCCGTCCGCGGATCGCCATGCGCCCGGCACGCCCCGTCACCTGCTGCAGCAACTGGAACGTCCGCTCCCCCGCGCGCGGATCGGCCCCCTGCGCGAGCCCCAGATCGCCATCGACAATCCCGACCGTCGCAAGGTCTGGAAAATTATGCACCTTCGCCACGATCTGCGTGCCGATGATGATATTGCATTACCCCGCCTCGAACCGAGCGATGACTGCCCGCATTTCAGTGAGACTCGGGATCAAATCCGACGACAACAACGCAACCTTCGCCTCAGGAAACCGCTCGGCGACCTCCTCCGCGACCCGCTCGACCCCCGGCCCGCACGCCACCAGCGAATCCGGTTCCTGGCACTTCGGGCACTTCTCCGGGATCGGCAGCGAAAACCCACAATGATGGCAATTCAGCCGCCGCTTGAACCGGTGCTCGACAAGCCACGCCGTACATTGTGGACATTGAAACCGTTCGCCGCACTTCTTGCACAGCGTCAACGGTGCATACCCGCGCCGGTTCAAATACAGCAGCGTCTGCCGCCCCGCCGCCATCGTCTCGGTGATCGCCGCCACCAACGGTGGCGACAGCCACTTCCCCTTATCGGGCGGCGACACCCGCAGATCGATAGGCTTGATGTCGGGCATCTCGACACCCGAATAGCGCCCCGGCAGCACGATATGTCTATACCGCCCTGTCCGCGCGTTCACATGGCTCTCGATCGACGGCGTCGCCGACGCGAGCACCACCGGAAACTTCCCCAGGCTCGCCCGCACAACGGCCATATCGCGGCCCTGATAATGCACCCGGTCGTCCTGCTTGAACCCCGCGTCGTGCTCTTCGTCGACCACGATCAGCCCGAGATCGGTGTACGGCAAAAACAGCGCCGACCGCGCCCCGACTACAACGCGTGCGTTGCCAGTCGCGATGCCGCGCCAGATGCGCCCCCGCTCCGGCGGCGACAACGCCGAATGCCACTCCACCGGCGCACACCCGAACCGCTTGGCAAACCGCGACATGAACTGGCTCGTCAGCGCAATTTCCGGCAGCATGATCAGCGCCTGATGCCCGGCCTTCAAAGCCGCCGCCACCGCCTCGAAATACACTTCCGTCTTGCCCGACCCCGTCACGCCATCAAGCAGCG
>JANLYB010000017.1:0-11130 GCA_031365425.1 Hyphomicrobiaceae bacterium | reverse complement strand
CGCAGTTCGCGGCCTGAGGGTAAGACAATGCGAATGGAGCCATAGTGCAACCCGCTCAACACGACCTGCAACACCCGCGCGCCAACGCCGTCTGCCTGCGCGTGCGGTGGCGCATTAATCGACGTCGCGCGATCCAGGGTCCCTTCGTCTTGATTGCTCATGAGGTGAGATGCTTTTGTTGAGGGCAGATCCGGACACAAACTATTCAGCTGTCGGGCTCAAGCCGCCGCTTTCTGCGATCAGCGCAAATTGATCGCTTCCGCGCGGATCGTTTCGAGAAATCCAGGGAAGTCGTTGGCCATGGACTGACGCACCAGAAAGCTTGGAACCACCGCAAGAAAACCGAAGCGGGCGCGATAGAGCAGCCGGGTTCCGGCGCCTCCTTGGGTGGACTCAAGACGCCACTCTCCATCCAGCGCCGTCAGGTCGCCGCCGTCCGCCTTAGCAAAGCGGATACTGCTCTCCCTCACATACTCAGAGCGGAAGACGCTGCGAACGGTCGGCAACACGCTGACCCACGCAATCTGATGTTCCCGGACATCCCAGGAGCGTTTACCCTGGTCTCCGGCGTCGGCCCGCTCCAGAACGCGGCAACTGCGCAGGTTCGCCATGATTTTGGGCGCATGTTCGCAATCGACGAGAACGCGCCAGACTTTAGAGGGGGCCGCCGGGATTTCGATCACACCATAGATTTGGCCGTCCGCGCCGCGATCGTCGGGTGCCACGCGCACAACCGCCTTACCATTGGCCAGCGTCAACTGTTCTTGATCGTTCAACGTTTGCCCCGCCGCTGGAGTAGCAGCGAGGGCGGCAAACAGCCCCGCGATCCAATGAACTACGAACTTTCGATCAATCATCAAGCCCCCCGGTGCCACCCCGCCTTTTGTCGGTTTGGGGAGCTACGCCTCATACGACGATGGGTTTCAGCTCAGTGAAAAATAGTCCGTTGCCATGACATAGAAAGCATCGGGAACGTGGGGCGTTGCGTTCGGTCTCCCAGCGAAAGGGCGGTTCATACGTCCTTAGAAACTGGAAAGGCCCTATTTCTGGACCTTTCTCCGGATTCAACGCGGTTCCACACCACGAACAGTGACTTGAAAGTCGGATTGAAGCGCTCCCCTTTGCGAATTTCCCCGACGATATTGATCAATAGATTCAGGCTTTTGACGACCAGATCGGGACGGCCGCATGTGCGGGAGCCGTAAGCTTGGTTCGACGGCGCACCTTTCAGCCAATTCCCTTAACTAAACCCCATCCTTGCTATCACCGATCTTCCTCAGTCCTCGTGTTTTCAAGTGCGCCAACTCATCGGCCTCGTATTTCGCAACCTGGTCTGCTAGCTCTTTGATCTCGGTTGTCACGCCACCTGAGGCGGACGTTTGGACAAATTCATCGATCCGAGCTAATGCCCTCGCATAAGATTGAAAGTCGGTGATCGGCTCGGACATCAAATTGACACTCGGGCTGGTTTCACGATGAGCAACTGGCGGATGCCCATTTCGGATTCGATGTTCATTCGGTCTTGCTGCACTGAGCCATCCATTCATCGTAAGTCTTTTGTAGTCGCAGCCAGTAGAAAGCGGAATTCTTGAAAGCGTCAGCAAGCCGGACGGCTATCTCGGTGGTGACGGCGTGCCGCTCTTCCATCAGCTCGCGCACGCAAGAAGCACCCAGCTGTTGCTGAAGTTCGGCTTTGATGTGGACCGAGCTGGGAACAAAATGATTGCGGAATACCTCACCCGGGTGCGGCGGTTTCAACATCGGTAGTCTGCTGATATGTCCTGGCATCGTCGCGAACATCACATCGGTTTGGACACGTGTGGTTGATCAGCTACGCAGTGACTGCCGCCTAGGTTTCAAACCAGCGCGATTCTTCCTACGCGATTGGGAGTGGTGGCGCTGCGCCGTTCCTCCAAATATGGACCTTGAGGAGGGCCACCGCTGGGTCTACGGCGTCGGAGCGCATCTAAATTTAATTGGGGCTTGGAGATCAGCTTCAACAGAAAAGCTGCCCTGACCAGCTCATTCGTGAAACCTTCGAAAGGGTGGTTCGTATCAGTAGAAGAGGAGTAATGAGACGCTATGCTCAACGTGTTATCAATTAGTTTCAAGGGCTGCTTCCGCCGTCGAACAGCATGTCGACTCGGCCCAAATGCGATCAACGTTGCAATCTATTCTGAAACTTGGCCAACGGGTTGGCAATGAAATGACGAGACAACTCCGCCTTACGGTCTCACATGTTCTCGCGATTTTCGGCCTGTTATTTCTGACGTCCTGGACAAGTTCGGCACACGAGATCCGTCCTGCGATCGTGACCGCGACCGTGGGTTTGCTCACGTATGACATCAAAATCGCGCTCAACGCCGAAGCGTTGCTCGCGGGCATTGGCCCTGAACACGCAGACACGAACGAAGCACCTGAAGCTGCGACATACAATTCGCTGCGAGCTCTTTCACCATCCGAATTGAAAGGAAAGCTCAGCGCGTTTGGGCTTCGATGGCTTGACGGCATGCGTGTTGATTTCGACGGCCATCGTGCACCCGTGTCGATCGTCAATATCGACGTTCCACAGATGACAGATGTGACGCGCGCCCGAATTTCAACTGTGTATTTGGGCGGACCAGTGCCGGCAGAAGCTTCAACGATGCGCTGGAGCTACGCAAAGCCATTCGGGGCGAGCGTTTTCCGTTTGATGCGTGACGGCGATGATCCCCTCGAAGTGGGTTGGCTTAAGGCCGGTCAGATCAGCGACGATATTCCGCTTCGTGGCGGTAAAGCTCAGCGCGGCGTTCAAACGCTTCTAAGTTACATTGCTGTAGGTTTCACACACATCGTGCCCCAGGGGCTCGATCACATCCTGTTCGTGTTGGGCCTATATCTGCTCGCAGCACACTGGCGCCCCCTGCTCTTGCAGGTCACAGCATTCACAATTGCCCACTCGATTACGTTGGGCCTTGGACTCTACGGGTATGTCGCCGTGCCGTCGTCGATCGTCGAGCCGATGATTGCGTTGTCCATCGTATATGTGGCGGTCGAAAACATCCTGACGTCCAAGCTCACCATATGGCGGCCAGTCATCGTTTTCGGATTTGGTTTGTTGCACGGGCTGGGCTTCGCCTCGGTATTGCAGGAAGTTGGCTTGCAGCGGTCGGACTATGCGTTGGGGCTGATCGGCTTCAACATCGGCGTTGAACTGGGTCAACTCACCGTGATCGTCACCGCTTTTCTTCTTACGGGATATTGGTTCAGCGACAAGTCCTGGTACCGGCAACGCATCGTTTGGCCAGCGTCAGCTGCGATTGCGATTGTGGGTGCCTTTTGGGCGGTGCAGCGCATCTGGTTTGCGTAACCCAAGTGTTACTGACTTGCTACAGCGGCGTTGAATATTTCAAAATTTGTCTGATCAACTGCGCCATTTGGAATTTAGTGTGAAACCATTTGCGAGCAGGCAGCGTAGCTGCTTCAGCTTCATCAAGCTGTGACTGAGAGTCGATGTATTCGAAGTTTATGGAGCATTTCAGTTTATTTTGCCCCCAAGACGTCGCATCGGACCGGTTAAAACTTCCGAAGCGCCAAAACATAAACGAGGAGACGATTCTATGCGTGCCATCCACATTGCGGTTGCTGTAGCTTTCACGGCAGCCGGCTTTTTGACGTTGTCGTCCATTGGCGACATGGGGTCAGCCGAAGCGAAGGCCCACGTGACCAAAGGGAAGCCCGGCAAGTGCGGCATGGGCAAATATTATAGCAAAAAGGATAAGGGCTGCGTAGCTAAGTAACGGGCCACAACGTTCTGGTACTACGCGGCGGATCTAGGAAGTGTAGATCCGCCGTCACTTTGACATGGGTTAAGTTGCCTCGCATTCGCGAGGTCTACGCATCAAGGTTGATGAATGCAAAAACGACGGGAGTTAATGAGGCGCGTCTATTTAGCGTCGGTTGTTCTCCTGCTGACTTATCAGCCATTGTTGGCGCACGAATTCTGGATTGATCCTGTTCAATTCACGCCAAAGACCGGTGCAAGCGTTCCCATAGTTTTTCGCATTGGCTTGAACTTTCAAGGCGATACCTATCCTTTCGTGCGTAGTTTGAGCCGCCGTTTCACCGTCACGGATCGCCTGGGCGAGCATGCTATCAAAACGTTGGATGGTGACGATCCCGCGGCAGAGCTCAAATTCGTAGCATCTGGACTGTCAATACTCGTGCACGAACGGGTAGCCGAGGAAGTGGTCTTTCCGACGTTCGAAAAATTCAGGGAAAGCCTCACAATCGAAGGGCTTGAGCCGATCATCGCGCAGCATCAATCGACGAACCGGCCTATGGCTGACATTCGGGAACTGTATTCGCGGTGTGCCAAGTCACTCATCAACGTCGGAAAGGGCGGCGGTGACGACAAACTGGTCGGGATGCCGCTTGAGCTTGTGAGTGAAAAAAACCCGTATCAACTCGCGGGTACGACCCAACTGCCCGTACGCCTGTATGCTCAAGGTAAACCGATTTCCGGTGTGCTGGTTAAAAGTTTCAATCGCGATGATCCGATGTCGCCGCGTTTGGCTCGCACGGACGACGAGGGCAGAGTGTTGGTCGATGTTTCGCGGGCGGGGGAATACCTGGTTAGTGCGGTTCAGATGGTCGAGCCAACGCCCCGCAACACGGCGGACTGGATGAGCTTCTGGGCGAGTTTAACCTTTGCCAAACCCTGACCTGCAGCGAATGTTGCGCCAGTTGGCGTCCGCGTCTATTTCGAGAACTTGCTTTGCAAGTCGACAGCAGGGTTCCGATCGAAGAAATTGAACGGGCGTAGACGGAAACTGTGCCAGAGAATCGGCATCACCGGCAGGTCCTCGGCGCGCGTCAGATGATGCATCCCCAGGTTCACCCATACCACCACGTCCGTGTTGCGCACCGGCCGTGATTTCTGAGTCCAATATGGCAAACCTTGGTCTCCTTTTGACGCAAAGACGTACTGGCCTGCAGCATACTTTTCGGAAGCATCAAAGGGCGTCACCCACACGTCGCCTTGCAGGAATGCTGCCCGTTTTGCTGGCCAGTCTTCGGGGTCGGCTAGAAAATGCGCATGGTTGCTATGGACGATTTCATACCCGATGTAGTTTCCGACGTTGTTTGTCTTTGCCTCGTTGATGACGCGAAGTTTGACATCTGTGGACGCTGCCGCCTCATGATCGTGATGGCTTCCCGGGTCGGCGATCCCTTCCTTTTCGAGCAACCGTGGCTCGACCAAATAAATGGATCGCCTGGGGTTTGAAGGTGGCAAGGCGACTTGCTTATAGACGTCAGTCTGGAAGGTGTTGTCCGCTCCATCGACGTCCAAGTCGAGGCGGAAATTAAAGTAGTGATCGTGCTGTACAGCGGACAGACCCGGTGCCACAAGCGTTCCCGTCTTGGTATCGTCTTGCGCGATTGCATCGCGCATGTTTTGCGATCTGACTCCCTTAAGACCCACAATGCCAGTTGATCCCACACGTGCTTCGATCTCGCCGGCATGATTGAAAACCCAGTCGATCACATAATCGTAGTTGCCGACCTGTGAGGCCATACGCACGACCAGTTCAACGCCCGGTCGTCCTTCGTAGGTTTCGTTGTTTACCTCGTAGTGACGCCAAGCCGGATCGCCGGTATTGCGTTCGAATATGCAGAGGACATTCAGCCGTTCGTCAGGATCCCCCAACTCATCGACCAAGACGCCATCCAGGAACGTGGCTTGCTTCGGACAATCGATACCAGGCTTGAGAGGTGATGCCAGATGGCCGATGCCGTATTCGCCCATGTCGAAATATGTCCGCGAATACCAGCCGTCATCAGGGTCCATGTAAGGCACGAACATTTCTGACATGTAGCCTTGATACATCACGTGACGTTCGTTGCCCCGATCGCTCCACCTCGCGAGTGAAATCACCGTGCCCTGCCGGTTTTCGAAGCGTAAGTGGAACCGCCAGTTGCCCCAGGAAACTTCATTGCCTTTCAGGGTAAAGTTTGCGCCGCGGGGCTGGGCGATCAGCGTCGGTTTTTGAATGGGGCGTAGAGGAGCAGATGCTGCTTGGGTGAAGTTCATTTCGGCCGAAGAGACCGGAACTATTCCATCATCGACAATTTCGATCACGGCCATTTTCCGCAAGTCAACCAGCGCATAAAGTTTTTCGATAGGCCATCCAAAAATATTGTTAGTGGAACGAGAGATATCGAAGCACCCGACTCGCAACAGTCGTTGGCCTTCGTGAGATTTGATTCCGTAGTAACCGACGGTAAAAGGCGCACAGTCAACAGTCTTGGGATCGACAAATCCGCGCTTCTTTAATGCTTCCAGCATGCGGGAATCGTCACGGACAGTTTTGATAGCTCGACTGGATTCTTCAATCGAAATTGGAATCTCGACATCCTCGATGATATTGACAGTGGCGATGATTTTCGCCGTTAGATCCACCTCGATCTCCAACACTTCTGTCTCACGCCGACCTGTGACGCTCGCCCGGCGCTTTACGGTGGTGCCGGATTTCCAAGACAGGACGTCCAATTTTGCAGGCTCCAGCAGTGTAATCTGTTGGAATTTCAAGTCTCGCATCCTCGGATCGGCACTTACAATTTTGGTAGCGGCGACGATTTCTTCCCGAGTCAATGCATCTAGGGGATGGCTCTGTGCGGCAGCCGGGTAGATGTAACCAGCCAAAAAAATCGTGATCGCGCACCAACGAACCATGCAGCGGATGAAGCCTGGCAGGCTCGATGCGATAACCGTCATCTCGTTTTCATCCGCCTTCAGAAAGTGAGGTAAATTCTTAGCACCGATCCAGCCAAGTTGTCTTTTTGCCGCCGCTTATAAGCTGTGCTTATGCGCTTGACCGACATAATCGCCGGGGTCGTGAACACAATCATCGTAATCCTGGCTTAGCGGTAGTTTTTTCTTTGTGTTAGTGAGGCGCGAGTACCAAGGCGTGCCACAAGGTAGCCGGTGTAAAGCCCGACGAGTATAATCAATACACCTAAAAAGTAAGGCGCGCAGGCCGCGAGTTCGCCAAATCCGGATCAACGATTCGAGGGGTGGTGGACACTGACGGGAGCAGCCGCGCCTACCGCGACCATTGTCATGGCCAGCCCCACGCTCAACGACAGCATCAGTATCATACCGAGCGCAACCATCTTCAACTGAAGGCAGAGCAGAAGAACCGTGATCGACGCCGGGCAGGGGTTCGAAAGTCATCTGGACTCGACAACGCAAAGTGTCGATTCGCCGGGATCTGACTACACGCCGAACGTCACTAGAGGCCACGCTCATCAATCGCCCAGGCTGGGTTCCAAGCAATTTCCCAAGCGTGGTCATCGGGATCGGTGACAAAGCCCCGGAATCCACCGTGCGGCGGCGCATCACCATTTCGCAGGATGCGCCCTCCTGCAAGGGCCAGCCGTTCGATCACAACGTGGACTTCGCCTGCCGATGCGACGTTGTGAGCGAGAGCGAAAGCACCCGGACGAAAACTGCCGCTGCGCTGCATGTCGGCTTCCAGCCTGCTTTGGAGCAAGGTGCCGAGGACGAAACCGTTCATCTGATAAAAGGCGATCTCCTCATTCTCGAAAATGGGCGACCAACCGAAGCCTTCCGCGTAAAAGAGCGCTTGGAACGAGCGAGATTGCTAATTCCAAGCGTGATGGCCGACACCTGCTGCTGCATATTTCTTTCCTCCTGCTCGCCAAGACAGTGGCGCAGCTTCAGTTTATAAGCGGCCGGTTCAACTCCGTGCGCCAGTTTGCCGGATGAGGCGTTGACTGCGGACCCACGGAATAAATCTCCCAAAGGCTTTCTGCCTGTTTATGTCCGTTCCCCTTCAACCAATCATTAAAATCACCCCAGGTTGCCGGGAGCCCTTCGTAGGGACCGCTGTAAATGGTGCGGGCAACCCTTGCTGCGGGAAGTAGCCGGCGTCTTCGAGCAGGCATCCTCGCGCGTGATATAACTCACATGCGCATAACTCATGCCCTTCTTGTAGGTCGTCTTGCCGATCGGCTTGTGGGAGAAGTGGGGCAGGGATCGAAACACGCATCAAGCACCCGGACTTTCTCGTCTCCAAAAGAACGGCACTGCAGCGGGACAGCCAAGCTTTCCTTTTATATATAGACAACAATTTGCCGGCTCAGAGGGCAGCCAGGGGATTGCGTATATCGTGGCCGATTGGTCTGATTGAAAACAAATTGGATTTTGCTCGGATGCGATACGTCAGCGGACCGGGCGAGCCCTACGCGAAAAAAAATTGAGACTGCCCGGGCGCCGATTGTAGGACGCTGACAGGGGCCGACGGAGTGCCCCAGCAGACTTCACTGACGCCTACGAAAAACCGATGGGCTGTCGAGCCTATTTTGCCCGCAAGATGGTAAAAAATTATTCAACGAAATCGAGACAATGATGGGACCACTTCGATCCCGCATTTAGCGACTCGAATCCGGCCTGCCGACAGGGACCGCAAGACTACCGGACACGCTGGGGGATGTGAAAATCATCCAACGGACTTACAAATTTCCGCATAATGATGCGGATACCTACCGCAGGCTCGGAGTTCCGACAAACACCAATTCTGTTCCCCCGAACATGGTGCACGGGGTATTTAGTCAGCGCGAAAACCACGATGGCAAATATTGCGCATTATTGATCGAAGTCCCGCCATCCCCATCTTACGAGTTTGCATCCATTAACATCGAAATTGGTGTGTCAGGGGGCAAACCCCGACGACAGTCCGCCTGTATACGCACGCGTTTCAGATTGGAAAATCCTCATGATAGAGGTTGGATGTTCATGTACTGTTTCAGACATCCCGTCCTACACTCGCCTCCCGGAAGGTGATGGCGGCAATAGGCTTAGAGGGCAATTTCTTGAGGACAGTGCGGTGGCGCTCGTAGAGCAGCTGAAGCGCCCTTCAATGCAGCTCGAATACTCGCGCAACTTTTTCGAGCAGGTAGTCATCTACGAACTACCCTTGAAGGATATTTCACAGGAGGTGAACAAGCTTCATAAGTGTCTGTGCGATGCCGATCTGCGCTGATTGCAGCACAGGCACGATTAGTTGATAAAACCGCTAGTTGTCGCAGACCGAAATATGTCCGAGTCGGGTCATTCACGTCGTCCGCCCGTCGTCTAAAGGACGATGTCGTCATATAGCTGACGTCAAGTCTAGCGCGCGCCGCCATCCAATGTGTCGGGTGAGCCTGAGGGTCGTCCTACCGACGCGATACCCCAGCAAGCAGACGTGGACAGCGGCGTGCAAATCATAGCCGATGTCAGATGACTCCATATGCGCAAATGTATAATTGCGACCGTACGCTCGGCAACGCGAGCCCTTGCGGAGCTAACAGCGGCAGTCGTGTCGGTGGTGTTCCAGTTCGCCGCGAGATGTAGAATTGTGGGATTGCACATCGAAGATAGTTGAGGCCGCTCGTCAGGGGCCTCTGCAAATTCAATAGTAATTCTAGAATTACATATTCTATTTTATTGTGAACTAGAATATTCTCGGTTACAGTGGCCTTGTGCGCGGCTGATCCCGTGTCCCTAGATATGGCCGTAGCGGGGCGGCAAGTGCCGTGAAGAACAAGGACACCATTGCAGATCTATTGACATTGAGGCATGGCCTCGATGAAGCTGACGCGGCTGCCTACCTGTCGCTTTCGCTATCCAAATTCCGCCAGCTGGTCATGCAAGGTGCCATGCCGCGTCCGCGCTTGGCGGGCCGGCGATGGATCTGGGACGCCGAAATTCTCGATCGCTGCTTTCGTGACTTATTGCCAAGCGCAGGCAATGCCATCGAGCATTACGCTAAGTCGGACAGCGGCCCTATCACCGGCGCGAGGCTCAAGCACATTGATCGTTTTATCGATCGGCATGGCAAGCCACGTTACTACTATCGTCCAGACAAGGGCGCTCGCGTGCCTCTTCACGGCGCCCCGGATAGCGCGGAATTCATGCGGGCTTATTACGAGGCTGCTCGCAACGACAATCGTCAGGCAGTTACAAATCAATCCGAGACAACCGCGCGAAGCAGTTGCGTCGAAGGGTCAGGAGTTTCGGGCGATCCCCCGAAAGTCGGCCCATGACGAAGCACTACCAAAATGATGACGATGTCCTGAAGGGTAAATGCCATCCCGTCACTGAAACATATATGACGTTGGAAGACGCTGCGCGTCGCTTTTTTCCGGGCGGCGTCGTGACAAAGCGAAGCCTTCGCACCGAAGTTCGCAAGGGCCGCCTTACTGTCGTACGCATCGCGGGCAAGGATCTGGTGACGGAAAGTTCGATCCGCTCGATGTTGGAGGCTTGCTCATGTCCCGCCCAACCAAAGGCCCGCGACTCTTCTTGCGGAAACGCAAAGGTCGCGCGGCTGTCTGGGTCGTCCGAGATGGATCGGAAGAGCATAGCACTGGCTGCTGCCGAGAAGACGCTGCTAGAGCTGAAACAGCGCTTGAAAACTACATCGTAGGCAAGCACCGGCCGCCAACCGGTCCGGCGCGCCTGGAAGACATCCTGATCGCGGATGTGATCAACGCCTACGTCAAGGATCATGCGCCGACCACGCTCAGCGCAGATTTCATCCTGCACACCAGCCGTCCGCTTCTGGACTGGTGGCGCGAGCGATCGCTCGCCGACATTCGCGGCGGCACCTGCCGGGAATACGTGAAGTGGCGTGTAGGGCAGGGGGTGCTCAAGAGCACCGCTCGGCATGACTTGTCGACGCTCTCGGCGGCCATCAATTTCTACCATCAGGAATTCGGGCCACTGGCAGCCCTGCCGAAAGTTGTTCTGCCAAAGAAGCCCGTCGCACGGGATCGCTGGCTGACCCGCGATGAGGTTGCGCGGTTGCTACGCGCCGCGAGAGCAACGCGGGCCTGTGGTCATATCGTCCGCTTCATTCTGATCGCCATCTACAGCGGCACGCGTTCGCGCGCGATCCTCGGCCTCAAATGGACGCCGAGCCGTAGCAACGGCCATTTTGATCTTGAGAATGGTGTCCTCTATCGTAAAGGCCGGACTGTTGCGGAGAGCACCAAGCGTCAACCGCCAGCGCGTATCCACGCAAAGCTGCTGCCGCATCTCAAGCATTGGCGTCGGCAGGATTGGGCTGCCGCGAACGAAAA
>JANLYB010000341.1:0-20167 GCA_031365425.1 Hyphomicrobiaceae bacterium | reverse complement strand
TCGAGACGTTCGCCAGTGCCCTCGTCGCGGCTGTCAATCACCCAGCGATAGGCCTGCAGCAACGCGGCCGGTCCGAGGAAACGATCGGAATTCCACCAATAGCTCGGGCAAGCCGTCGAACAGCACGCGCACAGAATGCACTCATACAACCCATCGAGCTTCTCGCGATCATCGCGCGACTGCGCCCACTCTTTGGGCGGCGCTGGCGTATCCGTCTTGAGCCACGGCTCGATCGACGCATGCTGAGCGTAGAAGTTGCTCATATCCGGCACTAGGTCCTTGACGACCTTCATGTGCGGTAACGGATAGATATTCACGGCCCCCTTCACGTCATCCATGCCCTTGAGGCACGCCAGCGTATTGGTCCCGTCGATGTTCATTGCGCACGACCCGCAGATACCCTCCCGGCACGAGCGGCGGAACGTCAACGTTGGATCGATTTCGGCCTTGATCTTCATCAGCGCATCAAGAACCATCGGCCCGCAGTTCTCACGGTCGACGTAGTAGGTATCAACGCGCGGATTTTCGCGATCATCCGGGTTCCAGCGATAAATGCGGAACTCCTTGAACTTGCCGCCATGCTCGGCAGCGTTCCAAGTCTTACCCTTGTTGACGGTGGAATTCTTGGGAAGCGTCAGCTGAACCATGGGGCCAAATGTTCCTGTTTCGCGAAATTGAGGTGGGGCAAAGGCCGGAAGTCCGGCGCATGCGCTTCGATAGTAATTTCACAGACTAGTGGTGTTGCAAACGCGAGGTCTCTGTCAACACTACGAAAGCCGCTGACTGTTGGGTTTCTTGAAGAAAATCCCGCTACTCCAGCCGCCCCTTACTCGAACCAGCCCCCTTACTCTAACCGGAAAGTTTTCAGTTGCCGCACCAATTGACACAGCTTATCGGCAATTTCCGCCCCCGCATCGACCGCCACCCGCAACGTCGCCCGCTGAGAAATCAGCAGATTGAGCCGTTCCTGTTGTTCGCCGAACCCGAAATACAGCTCCTCGGGTGCCACGATTTCCCCGTCCTCGACCGCCGACATGACGTCGAACGCATTCTGTGACGCCAAAACCAGCATCGAAGCCACGTCGTTCATAATCTGCTGATACAGTTTAGCAGCTTCCGCCCCCACGCGCGTCCCGTGCACGCCGAACTTCAACGGCGACGTCGGCGCGCCTTCCCCGCAGAAAAGCTTCGGATTGCGCTGGAACCGGCGGAAGATCTCACCCAGGCCCATGCAGCAGGTTTCCAGATCACGCAACGCCACGCCAGCCTTTCGCTTGGCCTTGGCCCGGTCTGGCGTCTTGTCGTGAGCCGACCAGTTGATCGCCGCAATCGACGCCACCGCCCCCAGGGCCGCCAGCGCCGGCAGCACGGCCGCAAATGGATCCGGCGGCACGCGCGTATCGCCGTCGTTCTCGGCAGGCTTCGCTGGCGTCGGTTGCTTCACCATCGGTGCCACGCCCTCTCAGAAAAGTGAATCTCAAGAGCCCTTGGCTAGCACAAACAAGGGGGCAATTGCAGTCAACCATTTGCGCTGCAGCACGACGAAAAAGCACCGCTTTTCGTCAAAAAAAAGCGGCCCACGATCAAACGGGCGCCGCTTCAAACTCACAGGCGACTCTCAACCGATCAATACACGCGGGCCTTCGGCTCAATGTACTTGACCTCATCCGTCAGCGTGTTCGTGTGAACCGGCCGCACACCGAGCTCGACCTTGCACGTCGCATCGTCGGCAAACGCCAGAGTATGCACCATGCAGTTCACATCATCGCGCTTGGAGTAATCCTCCCGTGCATGCGCGCCGCGGCTCTCTTTGCGATTCTCGGCGCTGACGAGGGTCACGACGGCCTGCGAAATCAGGTTGTCGTATTCCATCGTCTCCATCAGATCCGAATTCCAGATCAGCGACCGGTCGGTCGTCTTGATATCGGCGCTTTCGGTCCAGATCTGGCTGATCTTGGTCACGCCTTCGGTCAGCACCGGACCGTCGCGATAAACTGCGCAGTTGTTCTGCATCACGCGTTGCATCCGCGCCCGCAGCGACGCCGTCGACGTGCCGCCCTTGGCATTGCGGAACCGGTCCAGCCGCGACAACGCGAGATCGGTTGCACTTGCAGGCACTGGCGGCAACGCCGCCCGCGTCTTAACCGTCGCCGCGCACTGCAAACCTGCAGCACGGCCGAAAACAACGAGATCGATCAACGAGTTGGAGCCGAGACGGTTCGCCCCATGAACCGACACGCACGCCGCCTCGCCGATCGCCATCAGACCCGGCACC
This sequence comes from Hyphomicrobiaceae bacterium, assembly GCA_031365425.1. GTDB lineage: Bacteria > Pseudomonadota > Alphaproteobacteria > Rhizobiales > Hyphomicrobiaceae > JANXVY01. The sequence goes on along the minus strand of JANLYB010000341.1, from coordinate 17,892 downwards.
ACCGTATCGGGATTGCTGTTCTTCAGCGTCAACACTTCGCCATGATAGTTCGTGGGGATGCCGCCCATGTTGTAGTGGACTGTCGGAATGACGGGGATCGGCTGACGCCGCACATCGACGCCTGCAAACACCTTGGCGCTTTCCGTGATGCCCGGCAGACGCTCGTGCAGGATCTTGGGATCCAAGTGATCGAGATGCAGATAGATGTGGTCGCCGTCCTTGCCGACGCCGCGGCCTTCACGGATTTCCATCGTCATTGAACGCGAAACGACATCGCGCGACGCAAGATCCTTGGCATGAGGCGCGTAGCGCTCCATGAACCGCTCGCCCTGGCTGTTGGTGAGATAACCGCCCTCGCCGCGCGAACCTTCCGTGATCAGCACGCCCGCCCCGTAAATGCCGGTCGGGTGGAACTGCACGAATTCCATGTCCTGAAGCGGCAGCCCCGCGCGGAGCACCATCGCGTTGCCGTCGCCCGTACACGTATGCGCCGACGTACACGAAAAGTAAGCGCGGCCATAGCCGCCTGTCGCCAAAATGGTCTTTTGCGCACGGAACGTGTGAATCGTGCCATCTTCCATGCACAAGGCGACCACGCCGAGACACGCGCCATTGGCGTCCATCAACAGGTCGATTGCGAAATACTCGATGAAGAACTCTGTCGAACGCCGCAGCGCCTGCCCATAAAGCGTATGCAGCATGGCATGACCGGTCCGGTCGGCAGCCGCACACGTGCGCTGCGCCGGAGGGCCTTCGCCATACTCGGTCGTCATACCACCGAACGGGCGCTGATAAATCTTACCGTCCTCGGTCCGGCTGAACGGCACGCCGTAGTGTTCGAGTTCATAAACCGCCGCCGGAGCGTTCCGGCATAGATATTCGATGGCGTCCTGGTCGCCGAGCCAGTCGGCACCTTTGACGGTGTCGAACATGTGCCATTTCCAGCTGTCCGGACCCATGTTGCCCAGCGAAGCCGCCACCCCGCCTTGCGCCGCAACCGTATGCGAGCGCGTCGGAAACACCTTCGTCACGCACGCCGTTCGCAATCCAGCTTCAGAAGCGCCGAGCGCTGCACGAAGCCCTGCTCCACCCGCACCGATCACAACCACGTCGTATTCATGATCGGTCACCGGATAGGCGGCGCCGTTCGTCTTCGCTGCCATTGTGTCAGGCTCCAAAGCTGAGTTTCAGAATGGCGAATACGCTCGCAACCCCAACCAGGATCGCAAAAAACGTATTGAGGGCCAGCGCAGCGAGCTTGGCACCTTCGCCATGAATGTAGTCTTCGATAACGGTCTGCATCCCAAGCCGCATATGGATCATGCCGGACACGATCAGCAGCAACAGGCCTAGCGCCACGAATGGATTGCGCAGCAGCGCCTTGGCGGTCGCATAGTCGGCGCCAGCGAGCTTGGCAACGAGCCAGACCAGAAAGATCCCAAGCACGATGTTAGAGACCGCCGTCAGGCGCTGTAGAATGAAATGATCCGCGCCTTCGTGGGCCGAGCCCAAATGCCGGACATTCTTGAGAGGTGTTCTCATTTTCATCGTGCGATTGCCCCCAGCCCGCCTGACAATACTAAAAACCAGATTGCGCCCGTTAGAAGCACCGAAAGAATAATCGTACCCCACGACAGCCGGTCGATCGTTTTGAGATCAAATCCGCGCCCGGTATCCCAAAGCAAATGACGCATCCCGCCAAGCATGTGGTGCAATAGCGCCCACGTGTATCCGATCAGAACCACGCGTCCCGGCAGCGACCCGAAAACGCCGCTGACGTAATCGAAATATGCCGGTCCCGTCGCCGCAGCCGTCAGCCACCAGGCCAACAGGATCGTCCCGAAATACAGCGCAACACCCGTAAGGCGGTGAATGATCGACATCATCATATTGATGAGCGGTCGATATACCTGCAGGTGCGGCGACAAAGGCCGTTCTATCCGTAGGTTTCGTTCAGATTTTGCGTCGGCCATCCCGCGTCCTCGATTGATCTGCTGCAGTGGGGTACCGTGATGCAGCCCGGGACGCAATATCGCCTAATGGCTCAAGAACACACATTCCGGCAGCCAGCAGACCATCCCACCCGGCATCATGCGCGCAAACATGAACGGCGCAAAGAGGATTTCAGTCAACTGCAGACGCCAGAAAATCCTAAAACGAGCCGGCGATCGCACGTCCCAGGCCATAGCCGCTTTCAAACGCGTGCTCCGTGAGCCGGCCCAAACACCAGTCCCCAGCGACGCCGACCATGTGTTTGCTGGAAAACAGGAAACTCTCGCCAAGCGACTGATCCACGAGGCCATGACGCCAGAGGTAGGCCGACATAAACTCGGGCTGAACGTTGGGCAGCGAGAGCGCCCGCTTTACCTCATCCCAAAGCTCGACCGCGATCACCTCAGCCTCGACATCTTCCGCCTCGCGGCTGAAACCGGGCGAGGCATGAACCACGATACTTTCACCGTTCCGCGACCGGCCCTGTTTGCTGCTGTTACGAGAAATCCACCGGATCACTTCCGACATATCGGAAAAAACATCCTGATTGGGCAATACAGCAGTATCGAAATGCACCATCAACGCCCAGCACGGCATCATCCGCGCCCGCGATAACGGCGCTGCCAGATCTTCTAGCTTGCCCAGCAGTAAGCGCGCCCTGGGTGCTGGAACCGCAATGGCGATCGCATGAAATGGCCCTGCCGTCGTCTGATCGTCGAACCAGATCGTCCAGCCTTGATGGCCCTTGGCCTCGCTGCGCGAAATCGTATGAGCACGCCGCCCCGTGTGAATACGCACGCCCTCCGCTAGCGGTCGCACAATCGACGCCATCCCTGGCGTACCGACGAACCACGGCAGCATCTGCACGCCATTTTCGCCGCTTTCGTTCGTCCGTGGCGTCCATCGCGCCGCGTATCCCGATCCCGTAACCTCGTCGAGATAGCTGCCGAAATTGACGCCACGCGCCGTCACATACTGCGCGCCATGATCAAACGAATGCGAACCTTGGCGCAACGTAGCGATCCGGCCGCCGATGACGCGTTCCTGTTCAAAAACCTCAACATAACAGCCAGCACGGCGCATGGCTTGCGCACAAGCAAGCCCTGCCAATCCCGCGCCGATTACTGCTGTCTGTTGCGTCACCGTAAATCACCCGAAAACCACCATCAGTCCGCCCGGTCCAGCAGTGACCGGTCAAACAAAAAAGTGGACTGCGTCCGTTAGGCCCGAATCGAGCATTAAGAACCAACGTTGTTGAGATTACCTCAACAACTCAAGCAGTTTTTGCATAAACACAGATCGATCGAACACAATAGACATCGTTCAAAGAATACGAATTCTGAACCAGACACCCCAATTGGGTGAAATCATTGATGAAATATAAAACCATGCTTTCTGGCGCACGCTTTTGTGCGTATTCATTTTACAGGTGAAATCGGCCCGCACGCAATACGTGCGCCCGCATTGCCTTCACCCTCAGAAATGTAATCATCGGCCTTTTCAAACACAACGAAAGCGGTGCCGTCCGCATCGAAAATCGTTTCTTCGGCTTCACGATTGAGCGTCACGAACGGGCTGACCAGCTCGACCTCGACCTCTCCCGACGCGCCGACAAAAATGTTCGGCAGGTCACCCACCATCGGGCCTTCGTCGTTCAGATAGCCGTGCTTGGCACCGAGCGGATTGTAGATGGCACCCGCGCTCTTGAAATCGCCTTCGCACTTGCCGGATTCATGCACATGAATTCCGTGCGGCCCCGGCGTCAACCCCTTGAACTTGATGCGCAGCAAGACGCCAGCGGTGGTCTCGATCATCTTGATCGAACCGATCTCGCGCCCGTCAGAACCTTTCAATTCAGCCTGCGCCTTCTCACCAACCGCCGCCGCAGCCCCATGAACGGCAAATACACCGAGCGCCAACGCTGCAGTTCCAAACCAAAAACGCATTGCGATAAAAACCCCGGATAATGCCCCCGCACCGAGTTCTATCGATAGTCCGGCGCGCTGTGTATGCCAAGCAAGCTTTGCGTCTATCTGGGCAACAAAACCCACGCGTCGAGATCGAGCACCACGCTTTCGGCATAATCGCCCTTGGCCGTCTTCAGCGGAAACGCAGCACAATTGGCGTTTTTCGTCGCAATCATGCGAATCCGCAGCGCCCCAACGTCGCTTCGCCCAGGCAGTTCAGCCTTTTCCAGAACTTCCGACCAAGCATAGACCGTATCGCCACCAAAGCACGGGGCCACATGCCGCCCGCCATTGATTGCCGCAAAGTGGAAGGCATTGCCCAACCCGTTGAATGACAACGCGCGTGCCAGCGACAGCACCACGCCGCCATAGACCAGCCGCCGCCCAAACCGGCCCTGCCCCTCGGTGTGCTGGTTGAAATGCACCTTCGCAGTGTTTTGATAAAGCCGGGTTGCCATCTGATGCTCGGCTTCTTCGAGCGTCATTCCGTCCACATGGTCGATACGCTCGCCTACCGCATAGTCGCCCCACATATGCGGGGAACCCGACAGCGCCGTATCGAACTTGGCTCGGTCGATCTTGGGCACTGCCGCGCCCAGTTCACCCGGATCAACCCGGTCCGGCAGCGTTGGAACAACTGCCTCAGGGGCCGCCGACGCCTTGTCCCGCTTGCGAACCATCACCCAGCGCGTATAGGTCAGCACGACCTCGTCATGCTGATTGCGCCCCGTCGAGCGGACGTAAACAGTGCCCGTCTCTTTGTTGGAATTTTCTTTAAGTCCAATGACTTCAGATACCGACGACAGGGTGTCTCCAGGATAGACCGCCCGCACGAACCGGCAATCGGCATAACCAAGATTGGCGATCGCGTTCAGCGAAATGTCCGGCACGGTTTTGCCGAACACCACGTGAAACACCAGCATGTCGTCCAGCGGCGCTTGGCGGTATCCGATGGCCTTTGCGAACGCATCCGAGGATGCCACCGCGAACCGCGGTCCATAGAGGCTCATGTACAAAGCCGCATCGCCGACCGTAACGGTGCGCGGCGTCGCGTGCCGGATGACCTGGCCGAACCGGAAATCCTCAAAGAAATTACCCGGATTGGTTTTGATGACCGTCATGAGCCCATTCACTCCTGCGCGCTAAAAACAACGAGATTTGTTCTCGACTGCGGACGCTCATCCCGCAATCGTCAGCGGAGTCGCAGGCAATATGGAACCAGTAGGTTGGGTTAAGCCCTTGCGAAACCCAACAACTCGACCCGATCAGCGCCCGCAAAGCTGCGCGCGTGCCACACATTGCGTCAACCCCAACCCCAACGGGTAGGGATGGCAATCGATCCGTGGCGCACGGTTCTGCACGGCACGATAGCCGTCCTTGAGCATGAAGCCCTTCAAATCTTGAGCCTGATAGGCGAGGTTAGCCTGCGCCACGAGCCGTGCATTCGCTTTGCCCGGAGACACTCCTTGCCCGATCGCCTCCTCGCACCCCGCACGAGCAGCAAGCCCGCTCTTGGGGGCAGGCCCGCCGCAGGCCGTCAAGCAAAGAACCGGCATCGACAGCAACGCCATTCGCACATACAGCATCAAAGGGGTCCAATCGCACACTACCCCAGCACCATGAACCTTGGCAGTTAGCCAAGGTTTAACGCCCCGCTCAAACCCGTACGGATCATTCGTGGCCGCATCGTGATAAGAATGCGGCCCGGTAATGGCGTGCCAGACCCCAGTTTCCAGAGGTCTAGCGGCCGACCCTTCGTTGGCCGAGGCACCGAAAAGGTGCCGGCGCGAGCGCCGGATTCAAACGATTGACCGTCTTCCGGTCGATCATTTGCAACAAGAGAGCCCTTTAGACTTTTTCCGGTTTAGATTGAAGCACCACCCACTCCGTGGCCGGGCTTGACCCGGCCATCCAGGGGCCGCGCGGAAAGACCGAGTTTGTAGCCCTGGATGGCCGCCTCTGAGGGCGGCCATGGAGTGGGAAAAGCACTGATTCAATCAAAGTCGGATCGAGTCTAGCTCCGCCCTTCCGCCGCCTCGGTAAGGCCCATCTCCTTGATGGCTTCGGCGATCACGACGGTCCGCTGCGCCATAACGAGATGCAGCCGCTCGACCATACGGCCCTCAACGGTTATGACGCCCTTGCGGTCGTTCCCCGGCAACTGGAATGCCGCGATGATCTTACGCGACCACTCGACTTCCTCGTCCGTCGGCGAGAAGATATCGTTGCACGGCCCCACCTGCGAGGGATGGATCAGCGTCTTGCCGTCCATGCCAAGCGTCCGCCCATGCTCGCATTCGGCCCGGAACCCAACGTCGTCCTTGTATTCGTTGTAGACCCCATCGACCACATCGAGCCCGTAAGCGCGTGCCGCCACGATCGTCAAAGCAAGCCAGGGAACCACGGCGAACCGGTCATGCGACATTCGCGCCCGGCTTTCCTTGAGCAAATCGTTGGTCCCAAGCACCAGACAGGCCATCCGGTTCTCAGGATCGATCCCCGTCGCTGCAATCTCTTTGGCATTGATGATTGCCATCGGCGTTTCAATCATGGCCCAAAGCTTGACCTTGTCGGAGGCGCCCGCCGCCTTCAACACCTTGGCAGCACTCACGACATCGCCCGGATGGGACACCTTCGGCACCAAAATCGCATCCGGCTCGGCAGCGGCCGCCGCGAACAGATCCGCACTCCCCCACGGCGTCTCCAGTGCATTGACCCGGATCACGAGTTCACGCGAGCCATATTCTTGCGATTTAACCGCCGCACACACGTTATCGCGCGCTTGCGGCTTGCTATCGGGCGCAACCGAATCCTCCAAATCCAGAATGAGCGTATCAGCCGGGATCGTGCGCGCCTTTTCCAGCGCCCGCAAATTTGCACCCGGCATATAAAGCACGCTCCGCCGTGGCCGGATATTCATGATGCTCAATCTCCAAAATTGACGGCTGGTCTAAAACGCGGAAAACACCATACTGCACTGCAAAATGCCTGCAAGTCTTGCTAAACGAACCAGCGCACAATTAATACCAAAGCAGAGCACGAGAGGAAGAAGTCACCGCCAATGGCCCGCATTCTCGCCATATCTTCGCAGGTCGCGCGCGGGCACGTCGGTCTGTCGATTATCGCCCCGGCGCTACAAGCCCTCGGCCACGACGTCATAGCGCTCCCCACGGTCGTACTATCCAACCACCCTGGTCACGCCCACGTTGCAGGCACCGCGCTCGACCCGGATGTCCTGCACGATATGCTGAATGCGCTTGAGATCAACGGCTGGCTCTCAGGCATCGATGCCGTCCTGACCGGTTATCTCCCCACCGCAGATCACGTCGCCTTCGCACGCCGCGCCGTCGAACGTTCTCGCTCTGCCAATGGCTCACGCCTCATGACATACCTCTGCGATCCCGTCCTCGGCGACGACCCCAAAGGGCTCTATATCGACGAACGCGCCGCCAATGCGATCGCCAACCACCTGATCCCGGTGGCAGACATCACGACCCCAAACCGCTTCGAGCTCTCGTTCCTGCTCGGAAAAGACATCCGTTCCGCAGATGACGCCTTCGCCAACCCGGTTCGCGGCCCGGCCACGGTCGCAACCTCGATCCCCTCGGCCAACCCCGCCGAAACCTTGAACGCGCTAATCACAAACGAAACCAAAGCTATAACCCGCGTCCCGCTGCGCTCAAACGCCCCCCACGGTACCGGCGACCTGTTCTCGGCTCTACTCCTGGCTGCCCGCCTCGACGGTAAATCCATGCCCGAGGCTCTTGCATTTGCCACCGCAGGCGTGGATCAGACCCTTGCAAAATCCGCAGAAGCTGACGAACTTTTGCTCACGGCCCTACCAACGCCCGAACGTTTACCCTCGCGATGGCCCATCCAGCATCGCGCCAACCTATGACCTAGATCTAGATAGAGAGGCAGCCATGTCCTATTTCCCCGTACATCTGACGGACCGCTTCCACCGCTTTAAATTCCGCCACTTCGACCAGAATCGCGACCACTACGAAGAACTCGCCAACTTCGGCCAAAGCCCGGACGTGATGATCGTCTCGTGCTGCGATAGCCGCTGTGATCCTGAAACGATCTTCAGCGCCATGCCCGGCGAACTGTTTGTGGTCCGCAACGTCGCTAACCTCATCCCGCCCTATGAAACGGGCGGCAAGTTCCATGGCGTTTCAGCAGCGCTCGAATTTGCGGTCCTGAACCTGCGCGTAAAGCACATCGTTGTCATGGGCCATTCCGGCTGCGGCGGCATCAAAGCCGCCCTCGAGCAAAGCAGCGCCAAGCAAACCGAAGCCATGTTCATCCAGCGCTGGATGTCGATGCTTGATGACTGCCGCCTCAGCGTCCTGAGCAGCCACCAGACTTCGTCACGCAAGGAAATGCAGGGTGCGCTTGAACATGAAGGAATAAAAGTCTCGATCGCCAATCTGCGCACGTTCCCATGCGTCCAGATCCTCGAGAACAAGGGCAAACTCGAACTCCACGGCGCCTACTTCGATATCGCCACCGGCAACCTCGAAATCCTCAACCAGCAAAACGGCGAATTCCACGCGTTATAGTCGAGGTCATACCGCAGCTAGACTTTTTCCATTTTAAATTGAAGCATCCCATTTACTCCAGGACCGGGTCACGCCCGGTCCTGGAGTAGAGGTATGGTTTTGATTCAATCAATGCCCGAAGGACTCTTGAGGCATTGCCCCGTTGGCGCGTTGATCTCGCAGAGGTGCCGCAATCGCTGCCTAGTGCGAACGCCGGATACAAATATGAGCTCGTGAATCAGTTCATTTTTGCCGGCGTGTCACAGAACGAAGAACCCGAACGACGCGAGCGCCATTACGCCCGTTGCGAGCCAGCCAGCCCAAATCATCGGGCGCGGCAGGGTCAATCGCCCCATGATGCGCGGGTTCACGGCGATCACCATCATGACCGCCATCAACGGAGCCGCAAGCAAGCCGTTGATAACAGCGCTCCAGTACAAGGCTTTCACCGGATCGAGCGACGTGAAATTCAAGCCAACGCCACACAGCGTGGCCGCAGCGATCGTAGCGTAGAACGCAGCCGCCTCGCGCGGCTGCCGGTCGAGACCTTCCGTCCAGCCAAACACTTCGCTCAGCGCATACGCCGCCGATCCGGCCAGGACAGGCACGGCCAGCATCCCCGTCGCGATGATCCCCGCCGCAAACAGCGCAAACGTGAACATCCCAGCAATAGGACGCAGCGCCTCGGCTGCCTGCGAAGACGTCTGGATATTGGTCACCCCATTCGCATTCAACGTGGCGGCCGTCGCAAAAATAATGAAAACGGCGATGAGGTTGGAAAATCCCATACCGATCACGGTATCGGTCCGGATCCGCTCGAGTTCCGCACCGGCCTCGCGCGGCGCAAGACACAACGGCTTAACATGCCGGCGGTGTAATTCTTCGACCTCTTGGCTCGCCTGCCAGAAAAACAAATACGGGCTGATCGTGGTCCCAAGTACGGCCACCAGCGCCATCGCGTGAGGCCCGTCAAAAACGAAATGCGGAACAAGCACGCCATAGAGCGCCGCGCCCCAAGGTACATGGGCTGCGAATACGACTGCGACGTAGGCAAACAACGTCAGCGTCGACCACTTTAAGATGGCAGCATAGCGCGCGTAACTGATGAAGGTTTCGAGCAAGACGCAAACCACGCCGAACATGATCGTATAAAGATGTTCAGACCCGCCGGTCGTTAGCGCCAGCGCGGCGCCCATCGCACCCAGATCAGCCCCCAGATTGATGACATTGGCAACAATCAGCAACCCGACCACGACCCGCAAAATCCATACTGGATAATGACGCCGCAAATTCTTCGCGATGCCATATCCCGTCACGCAACCAATGCGGGCGCTGACCTCCTGGATGACCGCCATCAACGGAAAACTGAACAGCATCGTCCAAGCTAGGCCGTAGCCGAACTGCGCCCCGACCTGGCTATAGGTCGCAATTCCACTGGGATCATCATCAGCCGCTCCGGTCACAAGGCCAGGGCCGAGCCTTTTCCAGAAATCAACCCGTTTTACGTCGGACACCGCGGTATTCTCACCCGTTGGAACGCCCGTAGAATTAGGGTCAAGCCGCGCAACCATTGCTCACGTCCTTGCCAGCAGCGCCAGCAAATGCCCGCGCGATCCGGGACAGTACCATTCAAAAAAAATAGGCGGCAATCTTTCGACCGCCGCCTACCGGTTTGAAACTCTGGTGAGTTACCCGTTACGCGACCGCAGCGAGGTTGCGCAGCACGTAATGCAGGATGCCGCCGTTGCGGAAGTACTCGATCTCGTCAAGCGTATCGATCCGGCAGATGATGGGCACCTGCTTTTTCGACCCATCCTTCGACACGATCTCGGCCACCATCTTCTGACGCGGCTTCACATCAGCCAAACCGAGGATCGAGACCGTTTCCGAACCATCGAGACCCAGCGTCTGCGCATTCGTGCCCTCTTCGAACACGAACGGAACGACGCCCATGCCGACGAGGTTCGAGCGATGAATGCGCTCGTAAGACTGCGCGATGACCGCCTTCACGCCGAGCAGGTTGGTGCCCTTCGCCGCCCAGTCACGCGACGAACCGTTGCCGTACTCGATGCCAGCGAACACGACCAGCGGCACGCCTTCCGCCTCATATTTCATGGCAGCATCATAGATCGGCAAGGTAGCAGCGTCGGGGAAGTGCTTGGTCCAGCCGCCTTCCTTCACGTTGCCCGCTGCATCCTTCATCATATTGTTCTTGATGCGGATGTTGGCGAACGTGCCGCGCATCATCACTTCATGATTGCCGCGGCGCGTGCCGTACTGGTTGAAGTCGGCCGGCGTTACGTTATTGGCGAGCAGGTAGGCGCCGGCCGGGCTGTCCTTCTTGATCGAACCGGCCGGAGAAATGTGGTCGGTGGTGATCTTGTCGCCGAATAGGCCGAGAATACGCGCACCTTTGATGTCACCGATGGCAACCGGCGTCTTGGTGAGATGCGTGAAATACGGCGGGTTCTGCACGTAGGTCGACTTGCCGTCCCACGAATAGGTCTGGCCCTTGCCGGTATCGATCCCCTGCCAATTCGTATCACCCTTGAACACGTCGGCATAACGCGACTTGAACATCGCGCGCGTGATGTTTTCGGCAACGAACTTCTGGATCTCGTGCGAGGTCGGCCAGATGTCCTTGAGGAATACTGGCTTACCGTCGCTGCCCAAACCGATCGGCTCGGTCGTAAGATCCTTCTGCACCGTTCCAGCCAGCGCATACGCAACGACCAGCGGCGGCGAGGCAAGATAGTTCGCCTGCACGTCGGGAGAGACGCGGCCTTCGAAGTTGCGGTTGCCCGAGATCACAGCCGCAGCGACAAGTCCATTCTCGTTGATCGCCTTGGAGATATCGGCCTGCAGCGGACCGGAGTTACCGATACACGTCGTGCAGCCGAAACCGACAAGGTTGAACCCGAGAGCATCGAGCGGCTTCTGCAGACCAGCCGATTCGAGGTAAGCCGCAACCACCTGCGATCCAGGCGCGAGCGACGTTTTCACCCATGGGGCAGACTTGAGGCCCTTTGCAACGGCGTTGCGCGCAAGCAGACCCGCAGCAATAAGAACGCTCGGGTTGGACGTGTTCGTGCAGCTCGTGATCGCAGCAATCACCACATCGCCATGGCCGAGATCGAACGGCTTACCGGCAACCGGCACGCGCTTGGCAAGCTCGCCAACCTTCTTGTATTCGCTCTCAAGTGACCCCGCGAACCCGGACTTGATTCCGGTAAGCGCGATGCGGCCTTCCGGACGCTTCGGACCAGCCATCGCCGGAACGACTTCGCCAAGATCGAGTTCGAGCGTATCGGTGAACACGGGGTCGGCGCTGCCGGCCTCGCGCCACAGACCCTGTGCCTTCGAATAGGCCTCCACGAGTGCCAGCCGGTCGTCTTCGCGGCCCGAAACCGTCAGATACGACATCGTTTCGCCGTCGACCGGGAAGAAGCCGCAGGTTGCGCCGTATTCCGGAGCCATGTTGGCAATCGTCGCGCGATCCGCCAGCGTCATGGCGTCAAGGCCCGGCCCGAAGAATTCGACGAACTTCGACACCACGCCCTTCTTGCGCAGCATCTGCGTAACCATCAGCACGAGGTCGGTCGCGGTAACGCCTTCGGTGAGCTTGCCCGTCACCTTAAAGCCGATCACTTCAGGGATGAGCATCGACTGCGCTTGGCCAAGCATGGCCGCTTCCGCTTCGATGCCGCCCACGCCCCAGCCGAGGACGGCCAGACCGTTGACCATCGTCGTATGGCTGTCAGTGCCGACAACCGTATCGGGATAAGCGATAATTTCGCCTTCTGGGTTCTTCGCACTCCAAACGGTCTGCGCGAGATATTCGAGGTTCACCTGATGGCAGATCCCCGTGCCCGGTGGCACGACGCGGAAGTTGGCGAATGCGCCCTGACCCCATTTCAGGAACTTGTAACGCTCCAAATTTCGCTCATACTCAAGCGCAACGTTCTGCGCCAGCGACTTCGGCGTACCGAATTCATCGACGATCACTGAGTGGTCAATGACGAGATCGACAGGAACCAACGGGTTGATCTTGTTGGGGTTTCCACCCAGCTTATTCATACCGTCGCGCATCGCAGCCAAATCGACGACGGCGGGAACGCCGGTGAAGTCCTGCATCAGCACGCGCGCCGGGCGGAACCCGATTTCGGCCCCGGCTTTACCCTTGTCGTTGAGCCAGCCAACCATGGCCTCGATGTCGGTCTTGGTAACCGTGCGGCCGTCTTCATGGCGCAACAGGTTCTCAAGCAACACCTTCATAGAGAAGGGCAATTTCGAAATGCCCGTCAAACCGTTCTTCTCGGCTTCGGGCAGCGAATAATAGACATACGTCTTGCCGCCAGCGCTCAGCGTACGCTTGCATTTAAAGCTGTCGAGGGATGCGGGGGTGGTCGAAATCGTTTCGGCGCTCATGGGCAAATCTCCGGAATGGATGTTGCGGGGCAGGCTGAGCAGAGATGCGGCGCATATGCAGTGAACGCGCCGACCAAGCTCGCCGCGCCGCCGGAGTGCCGACGGAGGATTGGATACCAACCCTGTTTTTTGCGCTAGCATCGTGAAGTGTGCGGCAGATATACATCGCCCCCGAGCCGAATTCCACATCAACTTCTGTCGGGAGGTGGCAACCGCTACACAACGTCATGGCCGCCTTCGCGGCAATGACGAAAAGGGTGGGGAACGTAACGTTCGTCACAAAACAAGCTGCTTGGCACGGGCCGGGGTCCATTGAAACTCATCGTTGAAAATCTACGGCTCGAACGCGGCGCCCGTGCCGTCGTGGCGGAGCTATCGTTAACGGTCGCTTCAGGCGAAGCGCTGATTTTGACCGGCGCAAACGGCGCGGGCAAATCGACCTTGCTGCGCGCCCTCGCCGGATTGTTCACCCCAGCCAGCGGTAAAATCCGCCTAGACGGCCTCGATGCTGAATCAACCGTCGGCGAAAACTGCCACTTCATCGGCCACCAAAATGGCCTCAAATCCTCACTCACTGCCGCCGAAAACCTCACATTCTGGTCAAACTACTTAGGCGCAACTGGTCCGAGCCGCGCGGCCTCAGCGCTCGACCGCTTACAGCTCTCTTCCCTTGAAGCGATCCCCGCTGCGTATCTCTCCGCGGGCCAGAAACGCCGCTTAGGCCTCGCCCGCCTCCTGGTCGCAGACCGCCCGATCTGGCTGCTCGATGAACCGACCGTCTCCCTCGATCAAGCCTCTGCCCGCCTGCTTGCCGGCATTGTCAACGCCCACGTCGCGTCAGGCGGCATTGCCGTCGCTGCAACCCACCTGCCGCTCGGCCTAACGAACACCCGCGAATTGCGCCTCACCCCGCCAACAATCACGGGCCCAACCTCCACGGATGAGGCCGCGCCATGATGCAATCGTTTCTGGCCCTCGTCCGCCGCGACTTGCACCTTGCCGTCCGCGAAGGCGGCGCAGTCGGCACCGCGCTTGGCTTCTATCTCATCGTCGTGACGATGCTCCCGCTTGGCCTCGGCCCCGACCTCAAGCAATTGGGCCGCATCGCCCCCGGCATGCTGTGGATCGCGCTCCTGCTCGCAGCCCTTCTATCCCTTGCCCGCATTTTCGAATCCGACGACGAAGACGGCTCGCTGGATGTCTTAGCGACCGGCCCGCTCCCTCTCGAAGCCGTCGCCGCCGCCAAGTCGCTCGCGCACTGGATCTCGACCGGCATTCCGCTGACGCTGCTTGCGCCGCTCCTCGGCCTGCTGCTCAACCTCGACCTCGACGCCTATCTCCCGCTGATAGCGACCATGCTCGTCGGCACCCCTGCCATCAGCTTCCTCGGTGCGGTAGGTGCCGCCCTCACCCTCAAAGCCCGGCGCGGCGGCCTGCTCATCGCGCTGCTCGTGCTACCGCTTTTTATCCCCACCTTGATCTTCGGCATATCGGCGGTGACGGCAATCGTGCTCGATACCGGCGGGTCTAAGCCTGCGTTCCTCATCCTCTCGGCAATTAGCCTGGGCTCGCTGGTTATCGGCCCCATTGCGTCCGCCGCCGCACTCCGGCTGCAACTACAATAGAAGTGCTTCCGGAAAAGTGTGCGCGGTTTTCCGAAAAGAAGCACGACCAAACAAATAAGCCGCGTCCTCCTGCCCTGGACCCAACCCGCAACAAACCGTAAACTCGGCTCCATGCAAACCCAAACGATCACGCAAAAGCTGGCCAACCCGACAGTCTTCATGGACCTGTCGGTTAGAATCCTGCCGTGGCTCTCAAGCCTTGCAGCGATCCTCATCATCTATGGCCTGACACTCGGCTTCGCGACACCGCCCGACTATCAGCAGGGCCAGACCGTCAAGATCATGTTCATCCACGTCCCCGCCGCGTGGCTTTCCATGATGGCTTACGGCCTGATCGCCGTCTCGAGCTTTGGTCTGCTCGTCTTCCGCCACCCGCTTGCCGACGTCTCCGCAAAAGCCGCCGCCCCCATCGGCGCGGTCTTCACGCTGATTGCCCTCGTCACCGGCTCGCTTTGGGGCAAACCGACCTGGGGCACCTACTGGCAGTGGGACGCCCGCATGACGTCGGTGCTGATCCTGTTCTTCCTCTATCTCGGCCTGATGGCGCTACGCTCGTCCATCGAGGAGGAAACCCTCGCCAGCAAACTGACCGCCGTCCTCGCCCTCGTGGGCATCGTCATCCTGCCCGTCATCAAATTCTCGGTGAGCTGGTGGAACACCCTCCATCAACCCGCAGGCGTCATGAAAGGCGCGCTCGACCCGGTCTTCCTCAAGCCATTGCTCATCTCTGCCATTGGATTCTCGCTCCTGTTCTTCGCTCTCCACATGAAGGGCATGCGCAACGAGATCATCCGCCGCCGCGTCAAAGCCCGGCAACTGAAAGAAGTCGACCGCGCGGCCCATGCGCAGGGAGGGGAAGCATGATCCCCGACATGGGCCCCCACGCCGCTTTCATCTGGGTGAGCTATGCCATCATGGCCGGCGTCCTCGCCGTGCTCATCGCGTGGCTGATCCTTGACGGCCGCAAACAATCCCGCCTGCTCGCCCAATACGAAGCCCGCAGCTCTTCGAGGCGTTCAGGAGAAAGCACCTGACATGACAGAAGAAGCACCACCAAAACCCCGCACCATCGGCTGGGTCGCCCTGCCGGTCGCGCTGTTCGCAACCATCGCGATCCTGTTCGCCGTCGCACTCAAACCTGGCGGCGACCCCTCGCGCCTGCCCTCCGTTTTCATCGGCAAACCGGCCCCGGCCTACAGCTTCGCGGCGATCCCTGACATCGGCACGATCACAACCGGCCCCAACGGCTTCGACCAAACGGCCTTCGCCAAAGGAAACGTCACCGTCCTCAACTTCTTCGCGTCCTGGTGCGCGCCGTGCGTGGACGAACATCCGCAGCTGGTGACCATCGGCAAGCGCCCCGGCGTCGCCCTCGTTGGCGTCAACGTCAAAGACGAACCGGCAAACGCCCGCCAGTTCCTGAACCGCTACGGCAACCCATATGCGACGCTGGGCGCAGACCGCAACGGACGAGGCTCCATCGAATGGGGCGTTTACGGCACGCCCGAAACCTTCATCCTTAACGGCCGCGGCCAGATCACCTACAAACACGTCGGTCCCATCGGTCCCGCCGACCTGGAATCCAAAATCTATCCCGCCATCGAAGTGGCCAAGAAGTAATATTCGCGTCCACGACGCCGTATTCACTGTTGTCGTCAATCATCGGGAACAGTCGAAATGACCTCACCAACTTTCACCCGATTGTGTCTGGCGAAGCCAATGCCGCTGCCCGATAGTGCGCCCATGAAACAGTCCGCCAGCCATCCTGCCCGCGCCTATGCGGCCGCAGCGTTCCTAGCATTGGGCACAGCCCTAACTCCACTCACGTCCCCACGGGCCGAAAACGAGCAACTGGACGGCCAGTCCAAAATCGTCAACGTCATCGAGCTATTCACGAGCCAAGGCTGCTCGTCGTGCCCCCCCGCCGACGCTTTGATGAAAACCTACGCCGCCAAACCCGACCTGCTCGTCCTATCCCTGCCCGTCGATTATTGGGACTACCTTGGCTGGAAGGATACGCTCGGCAACCCCAAGAACTCCGAACGTCAGCGCAACTACGCCAAATCGCGCGGCGACGGCCAAGTCTACACGCCCCAAGCCGTCATCAACGGCGTCGCCCACGTCAACGGCGCGTCACGAAAAGACATCGACCAGGCGATCACCGACAGCGAAAAGCAGATCGAGGCCAACCGCGTCCCGCTCCGGTCCTGGACAGAGCGCGGCAACATCCTGATTGAGGCGGGGCCTGCGGCCGAAACATCGACCATGAAGGAAGCCACCATCTGGCTCGCCGTGATCCAGAAGTCCGCCGAAGTCACAATCCCCAAAGGCGAAAATCACGGCAAGACGCTGACCTACACTAACGTTGTCCGCGAGATGACCCCTGTCGGCACTTGGACCGGCCAGCCCATGCGCATTCAGCTGTCCCGCGCCGCCCTCATGCGCCCCCAGCTCGAAAGCGTCGCCATCCTCATCCAGCAAGGCAAAGCCGGCCCTATCATCGGCGCCGCCGTGACGGGGCTGTGGTGACGTTACTGGTAGGTCGGGGTAAGCTCTTGCGAACCCCGACAACTTCCCCGGCCCAAGCGTTGGGTTTCGCAAGTGGGCTCAACCCAACCTAAAGATTTATCAAATAAACCCGCGCTTCTTGAGCAGGCCTTCGACTTCGGGCGCACGGCCGCGGAAGGCGATGTAGGCGTCCGCCGGATCACGCACATTGCCGGCGGCATAGATGTGCTCGCGCAGCTTTTTGGCGACCTTCTGCGAGAAGATGTTGCCCGCCTCCTCAAACGCGGCAAACGCATCAGCGTCCATCACTTCCGACCACATGTAGCTGTAATACCCAGCCGCATACCCGCCCATCACGTGATTGAAGTGCGGCAGCCGGTGCCGCATGACGATCTCGCGCGGCATGCCGATACGTTTCAGCGACTTCGCCTCGAACTTGCCCGCGTCGAACCCGTCCGCCTCTTTGATCGAGTGCAGATCCATGTCCACGATGGCCGATGCGGTATATTCGACCGTCGCAAAACCCATGTTGAAATTGCGCGCGGCTTTCAGCTTTTCGAGCATCGCCTCGCCCATCGGCTTGCCGGTCTTGGCGTGCTTGGCATAGCGCTTCAAAACTTGCGGCTGCGATAACCAATGCTCATAGAGCTGCGACGGCAGTTCGACGAAATCGCGCGACACCGCGGTGCCTGAAAGCGAAGGATATGACACGTCCGACTGCATGCCGTGCAAACCTTGCCCGAACTCGTGGAACAGCGTGCGCGCATCATCAAACGACAGCAACGTCGGCTGCCCTTCACCACCACGCGCAAAGTTCAAGACGTTGACGAC
>JANLYB010000328.1:0-7244 GCA_031365425.1 Hyphomicrobiaceae bacterium | reverse complement strand
GGCCGACATTCTCGTTGCCGCGGCCATCGCCGGTTATGAGGTGCATGTCGAGCAGTTCGTTGTCGTAGGTCCCGGCCGCTTGACCGTCCAACGACAGGCCAACAAGATTGTCGGCGTCTGCGACAAGGCCAGCGCCGGGTGCAGCGTCATGAGCGATGTCATCAAGGAAGGCGGTGCCGGCTGGAACGGCAAAAACAGCTGCAGGTGGAGATGGAACGAGAACGCCATGTCCGCCATTTGCAGCTGGGTTACCTTCGAGCAGGGTCCCATCGGACAGAACAATTTGCGCGAAGCCATGCGGACCGCGAATAAACCGGCCATAGTCGTCCGTCGCCAGCAACGGCACCTTCAAGATGTCCGCATCGACGAGTTGAATCCCGAGCATCGTCACGGCCTGAGCCTTTACCTCTGCCCAGGTCGGCATGCCGCCGTGTGCCCCCGAAAGCAGGTGCCCGGTGGCAATTGGTACACCGGCATCCATTTTGTACTCGCGCAGAAACACCTGATGCGAGGGATGTGAGGTGTAGGTTTGGTTCTGGTCGACGAACGGAGTTGTAATGTTCACGGCGTTCGGAAGAACACGGGAGATCACCATCCAATTTGTCGGCGAACCCTCAACATAAAGCGGATCGTCCGGATTAAGCGGAATATAAACGTTGCCGTTCCCGCCCTTCGGCACAAGGTCAAGCCCGTGATCGAAAAACTGGCCAAAGAACGTCATGAAGCCGTTGAACTGCGGCGAAAGACCAATGTCGGGCGACTGGTTTGGGATCAGGGACAAGTCCGTATTCGAAACTTCGAGGTCGTTTGGCCCGACAGCCTCGCCGGGACGGACGGGGTTCTTTCCTGGGTGAGCGAGGGCAAACAGGTCGGCCGTCAGCGGATTGTTGAACCACGCCTCCACTGCAGCCGGATTATTGATCGACTGGTCGACAATCAGGTTGGAAACCGTCCGCGGCCCGCTATCAACGACGGTGCCTGTCGGATTGTAGACGGCGCCAGCGTTACCAGGAGCACCAAAAAAGTCGGGCGTGCCGTCACCGTTGAAATCCACGCCGGCTCCTACGCCCGTGCGCAATTCCTGCGGCAACAAGCGCGGGAAGGGCTGGTCGGCTGCGCCGGCAAGTTCGGTTCCTGGCAACAAATGGTTGTAAATGCCGGTGACCGTCCGCAATCCCAATGGCTGCAGAGTTGCATCCTGGCCGATGATGTCTACCAGATTCTGACCTGCGACGTTGACCGCGCCAGGATTGAGATCATGATTGCCCGCGTTCTGCTCGGCAATTTTGATTTGGGCCAGGATCTTGGTGAGGTCGGCGAGATTGATGGTGAAGCTGCTCGACATGGGATAACTCCTAACGCGCGATCCAGGGGCCGAATGGAAGCAAAATTTAGCTGTGACTTCGCAGTCGCGCGCCTCATCGAAGGGCACACGCAAAACTTACGAAGAATTCGAATTTCGAGAACCAAGCTGTTCAAGTCATAAGAAAAAGGCTCAGCTCGTCGTGAGGTAGAAATAGCCTGACCACAGCAATGTGATACCCATTCCCATTAACAGAGGGAGACGCGGCGAATGGGCCTGTGTCGAACAGTGACCGATCGGAAAATTCGACCGTTTCTTTTTTGATCTGGATCAAACATGCGGCATATTGGGAAGGCCACCAACTGCTCTTGGTCTACCGGGCCCCATGGACCATGGTCCGGGCATGACCAGCCACCGGGTCAAACGGATTTGTGGTTTCGCTCCAGGACGCGCCCTCGTTGTGCGCTGCACGGCTTTAGCTTGACAGCCGATGAATGGACGAATGGCGGCGAATATGCCTTGCGGATGACAACTGGCTCAATACACTGAAAACACCCGTTTTTATTGGAATTTGAAAGATTTTCGTAATCACATAAAGGGTGACAATTGTAATCCAGCAGCCGGAACGGGCACCCAAGCACCTGCAACAACGAAACACACTGCACACGCACTCCAGACCCGACCAACGGCCCAGACGCGATGGCCGGATCACCCGTGTCCGCCTATGGGGGGTTAACAATGATCCATAAATCACCTGCTACAGGAACCGGGTAGCGTCGCTCGATCCAGCGCGGCACTGGCCTGTATCAGGGGTGCGACTTGGTCCGCTTCTTCTTATGCTTGGCAGACGGCAGGCGGCCATCAAGAATCTGGTCGCGCGACAAGGCCGGCGCGGGTGCAAACGAGGGCGCTAACGGGACGAACGGGAAAGCAGTTTCAAGCGCGGTCTGGTCCTTGCCCGGCAGATCCGGCCAGGACGCTGCCGCCTGGACCTTCTTGTCGGGGGTGACGCGCATCACCTTGCCCGGTTCGTTCAACGTCCGGCAACTGCCGGTAACCGAGCACATCTTGACCGAGCCTTCGATCAATAGCACCCAGGTGCCGCCATTGGGCCGGATGCAGATGTCGAACACCGTTCCGCGCACCGAAATTGAAGCCGTCGGGGTCTTGATGACATAGGCCGGCTTGGCGGCAACGCCAGTGATGAACCGGAAGGTCCCCTTGATCAAATTGACGACGATTGACCCGTTCGATTTCGCTGGATCATAGACGAACTTATCGAGGGTCATTCGCGCACCAGGGCCCAGCGCGAGTTTCGTGTTATCCTTGAATTGTAGTTCACCCAGACCGTCGGCTCCGACTTCGATGATTTCGTCCTGTTTGACGGGGTCGTCTTTTTGCAGACGGCGGCTTTCGCCAGCGAACGCCGCCGTCACCTCGTTCTTGATGGCCACCGCCGAGCCGATTGATTCACCCGGGGCTGCAGCATGAGCCTCGAAACAGGCAATAACGGCGGCCAAACCCAGCACAACAAAACGCAGCAGCGACATCTACATTTCCTCGATTAGCCAAGTCCGGCCAAAGCGGCTTTGCGCCTGCTTTTCAACATTGCGTTCAAACGCCGCCGAAAATCAACACTGCTTTTGCCAGCCGCCCGCTCAGGGCCCGGCGCGTCGATAGCGGGATTTTGGCAACCGCAGCCTTCAAGCACGGGCGGGCGAAAGCCAGATACGCGCGCGCAAAGATGGACCCCAACACGGTCATGGGCACCGCAAAGTCGTCGACCCGCATAGTTCCATCGGCCCATTCTTTCTTGTAGCCATCACCCGGCGCCATCAGGTCGTAGACAGCGGCACCCGAGGCGAGGCTCGTTTCGATCATATGCTCCAGCAGCAAAATCCCCGCAGCAGCTTTATCGAACGCAAGATCGTAGGCCATGATGTGGATGGCCAACCGGTCGCGGCAGGCAAATCCGATTTCAACCGCGGCAACGGCTCCGCCGCACATGAGCACAGCGACGCGGATCTTCGCGGGGCGTTGCGTATCGGCTGCTGCAGCCTGAAAGAATGCCATCGTGCGGGCATCGTTCAACGCGGGCGACACCAAGCCTTTTTCCTTGAGCCAGATGCGCTTGATCTCGATTGCCTGACCGGCAATGCGCGAAGCGTCCGGCCCTTCGGCCAATTCGCAAAACTCAGATGCGCCCTGTTCTTCCAACCTGCGCGCAAGCCGCCGCCTGTTCTTGCGCGCCTTGCTCGGATAGCGCTCGGCATACTGTTCGAATGTCGGCGCACTCGCCAGATCCAGATAGGGCGCCTCGAGTTGCTGGGTGGAGATCGCACCCAATTCAGCCAGCAACGGAGCGACGACGCTGTCGGCCCGCGTTTTGTTAAGCCGCGCCAGGTCCGGCCTGAGGGTAGTCGCAACGAACCGCCAGCCTTCACGCAACATCTCAAGCTGGGCCGGGCCATCTTCGGCGAGAACATCGCCATACTGGCTGACGGGTTCGCCCATCCAGGCCAGCACGCGCAACCCGGCGCGCCGTTCCATCACCAACGGCCAAACCATGACCAGGCGGCCGTGGTGGCGTCCCGTTACGACTCTAAGCCGGAGCCGTCCGCGGCCGTCTCCGATAAAATGATTGGCCCAGTGCCAGTTCCAGTTGAACGCCTGGAACAATTGTGCCGACCGGCCTGCGCGGGCAAACAGATCGTTCCAATCCGCTTCAAGGGCATCAAAACCCTCCCGCGTCGAGACCACCGCGAGATCGAGACCGCTCGAAACCGGCGTGACTAGTGCCGCTAAACCGTCATAGCCCCCGCCTGCGTGTCGCAATTCGAAACGCCCGCCGCCAGTGCGTTCGAAAAATTGTCCCGGAAACGTCATGCCACCGCTCTTTTCCCCAAATCCGGGGTCAGAAAAGCATGAAATGGTCCATAACTACGTTAACTTGATCGCTCTAAATGTAAGCAATTTCAATGAGCGCGAGGCCGATGATGGCCGCGGCGATCGCCCACAGAACGGCGCGTCCGCGCCGGGTGTCGGGACCTTGCTTTAAAAACAGAATGGTTCCCAACGTAAGGCCGCTGCTCAAATTTATGACGAATGACCCGCCTAAACCGAGCCCATGTCCCAGCCGGACGTTGGTGTCCATAAACGTGGCGGCTGCCAGCCCCAACAGCACGCCGCCCAGTAGTCGGGGCCAGAACGCGGTCGGCGGACGCGGTAAGCCCAGCACCTTGATCGCCGTCAGCGGCACCGCGAGCAAAACCAGACCCGCCGCCAGCTTTGTGACGAGTTCTATCCACAACAGCTGGATCACGCGCGGTTCCGGTGCATCAAGGGAATCGTTTCTGGAGCATTAGTAATTGTTAGCGGGCGAGGCTTGCTTGAACGTGGTCCCGTCGCTCTTGGAATCAAACAAACCGCCCGACCCCGAGAAAAGACCGCCATCATCCTCGGCATTAGGATCTTTGAACGCTTCACCCGGTGCATAGTCGCCGGTCAAATGACGGGCGAGTTCGGCTTTGATGTGCTTGGTTCGCGCTTCTGTGCAATAGCCTTCGTCGGCACCCGCCGCTTTCATCGTGCCATTGAACGAGCCGTTGTAGACCTTATCAAGCTTGGCCAGTTCGGCCACGTCCACCCCAGCTTGGCTCCCCTCGGAGGCCATTAAGCCTCCTTTGAGCTTAGCGGCGTCAAAATTAAAGCCGCAACGCTGGGCCTTGGCCGCCGTCCGGCTCACCTGCAGCGTCCGCATCATCGGATCGTTACGGACGACCGGTGCGGCGGGGGTGGCGGCTGCCGCCTGGGCATCGGGCTTGGAGCCGAACAGCGAACCCGTCGTCAGACTTGGCAGCGGCGCATTAGAACATCCAGCCAGCGCCAGACACAGACCCAACACTGCGGATCGCGTGCGTATTGAAGCCTTTAGCGCCTGCATGATTTTGCTCTGTTTCATCCGTGACCGAAGTCCGATTCTCGTTTGTTTGACTGTCAGCCGAGTAAACAAGCCGGTCAATCGGCAATCCGCTTTCAGAGATCAAGTTTGTTGACAAGGCTTAACAACCCCGGAAACCACTGCGGCCCTTATCGCATCAATTCCCGCATCGCCGCGTCGAACCCTTCCAGCGTCATCGGATACATCCGACCACCCATCAGTTCGCGCACCATGCGGATCGAGTGTGTCCATTCCCAGTGCTCGGGCGGCGATGGATTGAGCCAAACGCAATGGGGATAAATATCCGTCACACGCTTAAGCCACAGCGCGCCGGGTTCCTCGTTCATGTGCTCGACGCTGCCGCCGGGCATTGAAATTTCATAAGGGCTCATCGTGGCGTCGCCCACGAACATCACCTTGTAATCGGAGCCATACGTGTGGAGCACATCCCAAGTCGGCGTCCGCGCCGTCCACCGCCGCGCATTGTCGGTCCACACGAACTCATACAGGCAGTTGTGGAAGTAATACTGCTCCAGGTGCTTGAACTCCGCACGCGAGGCCGCAAACATCTCCTGCGCGATCCGCACATGGTCATCCATCGAACCACCGATGTCGAAAAACATCAGCACCTTGACCATGTTGCGCCGCTCGGGCCGGAGCTGGATATCCAGATACCCCTTGTGAGCCGTACCCCGAATCGTCTCGTCGAGGTCTAATTCCTCGGCAGCGCCTTTGCGCGCGAACTGGCGCAAGCGGCGCAGCGCGACCTTGATGTTACGTGTTCCGATCTCCTGGGTTTCGTCGAGATCCTTGAATTCACGCTTGTCCCAAACCTTCACTGCGCGCCGGTGACGGCTTTCCTTCTGGCCAATGCGGATCCCCGCCGGATTGTACCCATAGGCCCCGAACGGAGATGTTCCGCCCGTCCCGATCCACTTATTGCCACCCTCATGCCGGCCCTGTTGTTCGGCGAGCCGCTTTTGCAGCTCCTCCATGATCTTATTCCAGTCGCCCAGCGCTTCGATCTTGGCCTTGTCCTCCTCCGACAAGTAGAGCTGCGACATGGCCCGCAGCCACTCCTGCGGGATTTCGACCGGCTTGGCTTCGCCGCCGACCGCCTCCAATCCGCGGAAGACATGCGAAAATACCCGATCAAACCGATCGAGATGGCGCTCGTCCTTCACGAGGCAGGACCGTGACAGGTAGTAGAACGTCTCTACATCGCGCTCAGCGAGATCGGCCTGCAAGGCCTCCAGGAGGACGAGGTATTCCTTCAGCGTCACCGGCACCTTGGCCGACCGCAACTCATGGAAAAACGTATTCAGCATGTTGGCTCGTCAGACGGCTTCACAAAATCCCAGCGTTGACCTTACCAGAAATTGAGCCCTCGCGCGTCCATCGAAACCAGCCATTGATCGCGGCCAAATCACCCACGGCACAACTTTAATGGCCACCGCGCTGGACATCCCAAGATCACGCTGCTAAGCACGCCACTTCCGGGGCCCCAGTGGCCCCGTCGTCACGCGCCACGACCTCTTACGAGCCAAAAGCTCAAGAGCGAAGGCAATACGGCGAATGGGTGCGTAGCTCAGTTGGTAGAGCAGCTGACTCTTAATCAGCGGGTCGTAGGTTCGAATCCTACCGCACCCACCATTGAAATCAACGGGTTAGCGCGCAGAGCGCCAAGTTGAAAAACCAACCAGCATTCACCCGGCATTCACGGATTAGCCGGGTGCCCTAGCGCGAACGGGTTAAAGCCTCGTAATTTCGGCCACAGTCGGAGCTAGCCTCGTGTCTCTTCTTTCCGGTGGAGAAACGTTTGCTCATCCGCTCACGACCTAACGTATGCCAGCCGAATCGTAGCTCTCTCACTTTCACGATGAGGGAGATCTTGATGCTAGACTATGTGATCGTTATCGCTACCGCGTGCCTTGGCCTCGCAGGTGCACCTTGGTGGGTTGTTTTGCCAGCAGGGGGCATTCTTTCAGCTCTGAGTATCTC
>JANLYB010000324.1:0-13854 GCA_031365425.1 Hyphomicrobiaceae bacterium | reverse complement strand
ATCCATGGACCACAGCCCAGCAGTCAGCGCCTGCCCCGTCAGCGACGTCGCCAGCGGCCCCGGAAACATCTCGGGAAACAGCGTCAGAACCGTCAGCTGCCACGGAGGCCGTCCATCGCTTTTGGGTATGTGGGCCATGATGAATTTCGAGCCTCTCCGTTACTTCCCCCGGGACGGGAGAAGGTGCCCCGGTAGGGGCGGATGAGGGACTCTGGTTGAGCGCAAGCGCCGGTTTTCTTGGCGAGTCCCTCACCTGTCACGTCATCGCTCGCGATGCGGGGCATCGACGTGACATCCTCTCCCGCTCAGGGAGAGGAAAGTAAACTCAAATCCCTTCGACGATCGTCAGATCCATCGTACCCGCACCGGCGCGGTTCTTCTTTGCCTCGGCATATTCGGGCGAGTTGATGTAGCCAAGCGCTGCCTCATAGCTCGGGAATTCCAGCACCACGTTCCGCTGCACGCCGTTGCCCTCGATGATCGTGCACTGACCGCCGCGCACGAGCGGCGTTCCGCCGAACTTGTCGAGCGCAACATTGGTGGCGGCGGAATACTTGGCCCAGTTCTCCGGGTTCGTCACAGTCGCATGCGCAATCAGATAACCTTTAGCCATCATGGATCTCTTTGGTTTGAAGTCAGAAGGAAAGTGATGAAAGGATGCCGAGCGCAGCAGCCTCGGGGTCGGCAGCCTGCGTGATTGGCCGCCCAACAACAATATGGTCCGCCCCTGCCCGGATGGCCGCATCCGGCGTCATGACGCGGGTCTGGTCGCCAACAGCGTCCCCCGCCGGACGAATGCCCGGCGTTACGATCAGAAACCCCGGCCCAACCTTGGCGCGGATCGCCGCCGCTTCCTGCCCCGAGGCTATCACCCCGTCGCATCCCGCCGCATGAGTTAGCATTGCCCGGTGCAGCACGAGTTCGGCGGGCGTCATCCGGTTGCCCTGCTCCGCCACGTCCTCGGCGGACAAGTTTGTTAAAACGGTAACGGCTAAAATCTTGAGCGGACTGGTTCCGCGCCCGGCAACGGCCGCACGGATACTCTTCGTATCGTGCCCATGGATGGTGAGAAAATCGACCCCCATCGAGGCGGCATTCGCAACTGCACGTTCCATCGTATTGCCGATGTCGAGCAGCTTCATGTCGAGAAATACGCGCTTGCCTTCGCCCTTGAGCGCACGCGCCAATTCAAGTCCGCCCGCAAACAATAGCTCATGCCCGACCTTATAGAACGACACCGCATCGCCGAGCCGCGCAACGATCTTGCGGGCTTCCTCTGCCGTCGGCACGTCGAGCGCCACAATGAGCGTGTCGCGGATAGAAGCCCTAACCATGAAGCAGATGCGCCGCCCGCGCGAGTTTCTGAATGACCGTCTTGAACCGCTCCTGCCCGTCCTTGTCGGCCAAATGCCCGTGGTCGTCGAACGCCGTAGCAGCCCGCGCCACCAACACCTGATCGGGCAATACGACCGCCCCAAGTCCCATTTCCAGCACGTTGCGAACGGCAACCAAGCCGCGCATGCCGCCCGTCCCGCCCGGAGACGCTGCCCCAAGTGCAAACACGCGCGTCGTGTAGACAGCCATGCCCGCCCCGCCGTCCTCGCGAACGCGGCTGACCCAATCGAGCGAGTTTTTGAGCAGCGGCGAGATCGACGCGTTGTATTCCGGGCTCGCGATGAACACGCCGCTATGCACGAGCATCAACGCGAGCAACTTGCGCGCGTTGACCGGCACTCCCTCCGCTGTTTCTAAATCCCCGTCGTAAATCGGCATGGGATAATCTGCGAGATCGGCAAACGTAGATGTGATCCCGTTCGCCTCGGCGATCATGGCCCCGAGCTTGGCCAGCCGCTTATTGTACGATTCCGTACGCGCAGACCCAGAGATGAACAGCAGTCGAGGTTCGGACATGTAGCGTTCCTTGGTCGCGGATGTTTTATCCGGTTCTTAGCCAATGCCGCCCCCGCGCGATAGATCCTAACGGCACCACGACGATGCAAGATGTTCTAATAGCGGCCAGCGGAAGACTCGCCCTCTTGTGCCACACCGCTGGCGTGAGCGCCGTACTCAAAAGGTCCGACCTCCTTAGGGTCGGCCTTCTGTTAGCGGATGAGCCTTCGTCACCCGCCGCAACGTCAGATTGATGCGCCTGCAACCCGGATCGAACCCAGCCAGGTCGAGCGGCGATGTCCCGCCATGCAGCCGGTCAATCCCGTGAAACGCCAGCCGCGATGCCCCGCCCAGCACGATCACATCCCCCGACTCCAGCCTGAACCGCACTTTCGGATCGGTCCGCTTCAACCCTCCGACATGAAATGTCGCCGCATCCCCCAGCGAAATGGAAACCACCGGAGCGTCGAAGTCGCTTTCGTCCCGGTCCTGATGGCTCCCCATCTTAGCATCCGCTGCATACATATTGATGAGACACGCCTCAGGATCGGCCCCATACCCCGACACCTCCCGCCACAGCGCCAGCAACGATGGAGGCATCGCCGCCCAGGGCGCGCCAGTGACCGGATGCAGCGGCTGGTAACGATACCCTGCCTTATCGGACACCCATCCGAGCGGCCCGCAATTCGTCATCGCGACCGAAAACGGCTTGCCCGTCCGTGGCATGAGCGGCTGAAACAGCGGACAAAGCGCCACCAGGGCGCATACATCGCTGAGGAGCGCCATTTGTGCATCTTTACTTAACAGCTGGCGATGGTAGACCAATCCCGCGCGATCCTGGCTTGCTGCCGGGAGGCCCGCCCGTATTATCTGCGACACAACGGTTCTCTCAAAAGCGTGCAAAACGCTCATCTACGCCCGTTGCGGCGCTAAATCCACGCTCCTATATAGCGATACGCTGTTCGTTACCACCAAGGGGACCGTTACACAGTCGAACCACTTAAGCCTGGGCTGAGCCAAGGCAAAAGAACAATGGCTCGGAGATGCCGCGATATGCGGATCTTGAGCGGTCTGCCAAACATGAAGGAAGAAGAATTATGGGAAAAGTTATCGGCATCGACCTTGGCACCACCAATTCGTGCGTGGCCGTTATGGAAGGCTCGAAGCCTCGCGTTCTTGAAAACGCTGAAGGCGCGAACACCACGCCGAGCATTGTGGCGTTTACCAACGACGACGAGCGTCTGATCGGTCTTCCGGCCAAGCGCCAGGCTGTAACCAACCCGACCAACACTTTTTTCGCGATCAAGCGTCTCGTTGGCCGTCGCTTCGACGACCCCGTGCTCGACAAGGACAAGAAGAACGCGCCTTACAAGATTGTCAAAGGCCCCAATGGCGACGCCTGGGTTGAAAGCCACGGCAAATCCTATTCCCCTCAGCAGATTTCCGCGTTCATCCTCCAGAAAATGAAGGAAACCGCTGAAGCCAAACTCGGCGAACCCGTCACGCAAGCCGTCATCACCGTCCCGGCCTATTTCAATGACGCTCAGCGTCAGGCCACCAAAGACGCTGGCAAAATTGCGGGCCTCGAAGTGCTCCGCATCATCAACGAGCCGACGGCGGCAGCCCTCGCCTATGGCCTCGACAAGAAGAAGCAGTCCAAGACGATTGCAGTTTACGATCTCGGCGGCGGCACATTCGACGTGTCGATCCTCGAAATCGGCGATGGCGTATTCGAAGTCAAGTCGACCAACGGCGACACCCACTTGGGCGGTGAAGACTTCGACCAGCGCGTCGTCGACTACCTCGCTGCCGAGTTCAAAAAGGAACAGGGCGTTGACCTCACCAAGGATAAGCTCGCGCTCCAGCGTCTGAAGGAAGCCGCCGAAAAGGCCAAGATCGAACTGTCGTCGGCCCAGCAGACGGAAATCAACCTGCCGTTCATCACCGCCGACCAGTCGGGTCCGAAGCATCTGACGATGAAGCTGACGCGCGCCAAGCTCGAAAGCCTCGTCGACGATCTGATCATGAAGACGCGCGGACCCTGCGAGCAGGCCATCAAGGATGCTGGCCTGAAGGCTGCCGAGATCGACGAAGTCGTTCTCGTCGGCGGCATGATCCGCATGCCCAAGGTCCAGCAGGTCGTGAAGGAACTGTTCGGCAAGGAGCCTCACAAGGGCGTCAACCCGGATGAAGTCGTCGCCGTCGGCGCGGCCATTCAGGGCGGCGTGCTCAAGGGTGAAGTCAAGGACGTGCTACTGCTTGACGTGACCCCGCTGTCGCTCGGTATCGAGACCCTCGGTGGCGTATTCACGCGCCTGATCGATCGCAACACCACGATCCCGACCAAGAAGTCGCAGACCTTCTCGACCGCCGAAGATGCACAGAGCGCGGTGACTATCCGCGTGAGCCAGGGCGAGCGCGAAATGGCGGCCGACAACAAGCTGTTGGGCCAGTTTGACCTCGTCGGCATCCCCCCGGCTCCCCGTGGCGTGCCGCAGATCGAAGTCACCTTCGACATCGATGCCAACGGCATCGTGCATGTAAAGGCGATGGACAAGGCAACATCCAAGGAACAGTCGGTACGCATCCAGGCGGCCGGTGGCCTCTCTGATGCCGACATCGAAAAGATGGTGAAAGACGCCGAATTGCATGCCGCCGAAGACAAGGCCAAGCGCGAGCTGGTTGAAAGCCGCAACCAGGCGGAAGCCTTGGTCGATTCGACCAAGAAGCAGTTGTCTGAAAATGCCTCGAACTCCGCCGTTTCTGCCGTCAAGAGCGACGTCGAAAAAGCCATCGCCGACACTGAGACCGCTTTGAAGTCGGATGACGCCGAAGCGATCAAGACGGCGACGGCGGCGCTGGCCCAGGTTGCCATGAAGATCGGCGAAGCGATTTACTCGGCGGCAAAGGCCCACGAAGCCCCTGGCGACGAGCCGGGTGCAAAGCCGGGCGCTGCCGGTGCCGACAACGTGGTCGATGCCGAGTTCGAAGAAGTCAAAGACGATAAAGGCAAGAAAAAATCGGCCTGATGATCAAAATCGTGAGGCCGCAGCTTATCCTGCGGCCTCTCCTTTTTGCGTCGGATGGACACTCTGGAGTCAAAGCAAGCGCGAATGTCTGAGCCCGAATAGACGCCGCGATTGTGGGGTTGGCCGGCTCGCAAAGCAAAGTGAATGCCGGCCCCGCAGTCTGGTCAGCGAAGACGCGAAACATGCGCGGTCCGGTATTAGAATTAAGCGATTGAAAAACAAGCTCAAGTTAGGCTCCCCTGATGGCGAAGCGCGACTACTACGAAATCCTCGGCGTGAAATCGGGTGCCACCGAGCAAGACCTGAAGTCTGCGTTCCGTCGCACCGCAAAGGATTGTCATCCCGACGTTGCCGCAGGCGACAAGAACGCCGAACAGCGTTTTAAGGAATTGAACGAAGCCTACGAAGTCCTCAAAGATCCCCAGAAGCGCGCCGCCTACGACCGCTTCGGTCACGCCGCCTTTGATGGCAGCATGGGCGGGCGTGGCCAGGGTGGCCCCGGCGGCTTTGGACCGGACTTCACCAACAACATGGCCAACATCTTCGACGATCTGTTCGGAGAGTTTATGGGCGGCCGCCAGGGCCAGCGCGGCCGCAATGGCAAAGAGCGCGGCGCCGATCTGCGCTACAACCTCGAAATCACCCTGCCCGAGGCCCACTCCGGTAAAAAAGCGCAAATCCGCGTCCCGACCAGTGTCGTCTGCGAAACCTGCACTGGCACCGGCGCAAAGAGCGGCACCAAGCCCAAGACCTGCTCTACCTGCGGCGGCATGGGTAAAGTCCGCGCAACGCAAGGCTTTTTTACGATTGAACGCACGTGTCCCTCATGTCAGGGACGCGGGGAGATGATCGACGATCCGTGCGGTAGCTGCCAGGGCGCCGGTCGCGTCATGAAAGAACGCACGCTTTCGGTTGATATTCCCGCCGGCGTCGAAGACGGCACCCGCATCCGCTTGGCTGGCGAAGGCGAAGCCGGCATGCGCGGCGGCCCCTCGGGCGATCTCTATATTTTCCTGTCCTTGAAGCCCCACGAATTCTTCCAGCGCGACGGGGCAGACATTTTCTGCAAGGTGCCAATTTCAATGACGACGGCAGCGCTCGGCGGCCAGATCGAAGTCCCAACCGTCGATGGTTCGGCAACCCGCGTCAAAGTCCCTGAAGGCTCTGAAACCGGCAAGCAGTTCCGCATCAAGGGCAAAGGCATGCCCGTGCTGCGCTCGAAGGTATCGGGCGACATGTACATCCAGGTCGAGGTCGAAACGCCCAAGAACCTTACCCGCCGTCAGCGCGAACTCCTCGAAGAGTTCGAGCGGGAAAGTCACAAGGAAACCAGCCCCGAAAGCGCCGGTTTCTTCGCCCGTGTGAAGGATTTCTTCGACGGCAAGGGCACGTGACGAGCGTGCGCGGAACCTGAATATGGTTGCCGCCATTTTCACAATGAATAGTGACAAGACGAGTCAAATTGGCTGGTCATTTTGAACTTCGTTCTAATTCGATGAAATTAAGATCGAACCATTCCCGTTTTAAGCGTGTGAGTGGAGGCGATCTTGGATCTTGTAGACGAACAGCGAAAGTTTCGCCGTCGCGCTGTTGCCATGCGTGCGACCATTGAAGTCCTGGGGCGGCCTCACATTGCCTGCAACATCCGCAATTTGTCGGAAGGCGGGGCCTTGATCGAATTGATCGACAGGGCTGAACTACCCCACAGCTTCGGCCTGCTTTTGCATAACTCGAACGCCACGATTGAATGCGAGTTGACCCACAGGACGGGCAACGCCTGCGGCGTCGCATTCAAGCCCCAGGACGGCATCGTCGGGGCGGCCGTCAAGCGTGCCATCCGTAACACGCGTGAAGCTTTGGAAGCTTGAGCGGTTCAACAGCCAGCGCAGATCGCAAGTAAACATAAACTGCGGTTTCCCGCAGGTTGTTGGCGCGCCCATATCCGTGCATCTTACGAACCACAAACGCCCATTGCCATTTCGCAACCGCGAGACGATGGCCGAAGTACTGGCTCGACACGGACCTCATATCCCCGGCACAATTCCAGCCAGACGGCCAACCGATCGTTCGCGACCAACGGCGTTACTGCCGTTCGAATGTGCCGTCGCGTACGGCTTGGGCAAACGACGCAGGTAATTACGGCCGCAAACTTTCAGCGGCCCAATAACGAAGCCATTCACGAAGGGAAGAACGCGATGGAAGAAAAGCTGAAGGCCGCGGCGCTCGAATATCACCGCCTACCCACGCCGGGTAAGATCTCGGTAACGCCGACCAAAGGCCTGACCAACCAGCTCGACCTCTCGCTCGCCTACTCTCCCGGCGTGGCTTATGCGTGCCTCGCCATCAAGGACGACCCCGCCGAAGCCGCTACCCTGACCTCGCGCACCAACCTCGTCGGCGTCATCACCAACGGCACCGCCGTGTTGGGCCTGGGCGACATCGGTCCCCTCGCCGCCAAGCCGGTGATGGAGGGCAAAGCGTGCCTGTTCAAGAAATTCTCCGGCATTGACGTCTTTGACATCGAAGTCGCCGAGAACGACCCCGACAAGCTGGTCGACATCATCTGCGCGCTCGAACCCACGTTCGGCGGCATCAACCTGGAAGACATCAAAGCCCCCGAGTGCTTCATCGTCGAAAAGAAGTGCCGCGAGCGCATGAAGATCCCGGTCTTCCACGACGACCAGCACGGCACCGCGATCATCGTCGCCGCCGCCATCAAGAACGCCCTGCGCATCGTCGGCAAAGATATCGGCAAGGTCAAACTGGCTGGGTCCGGCGCGGGCGCGGCAGCACTTGCCTGCATCAACCTGCTCGTCAGCCTCGGCATGAAGCGCGAAAACATTTTCATCTCGGATATCAAAGGCGTCGTCTATGAAGGCCGTACTGAGCTGATGGACGAGTACAAGGCCATCTACGCCCAGCCCACGAAAGCCCGCACGCTCGCCGAAATCCTCGTCGGCGCCGACATTTTTCTAGGCCTGTCTGCAGGCGGCATCTTGAAGCCCGACATGCTGAAGGCGATGGCCGATAAGCCCATTATCATGGCGTTGGCCAACCCCGAACCAGAAATCCGCCCCGAGCTTGCCAAGCAGATCCGCCCCGAAGCCATCATCTGCACCGGCCGCTCGGACTACCCCAATCAGGTCAATAACGTCCTCTGCTTCCCGTTCATCTTCCGCGGCGCGTTGGACGCAGGCGCAACCGGCATCACCGAGTTGATGAAGTGCGCCGCCGTCGACGCTATCGCCGAACTCGCCCGCGCCGAATCCTCCGAAGTCGTCGCCAACGCTTATGGGTCTGAAGATCTCAAATTCGGCCCCGACTACATCATCCCCAAACCGTTCGATCCGCGTCTGATCGAGCTGATTGCTCCCGCCGTTGCTAAAGCCGCGATGGAATCGGGAGTCGCCACCCGCCCAATCGCCGACCTGGAAGCCTATCGCGAAAGCCTGGGCCGCTTCGTCTATCAC
Organism: Hyphomicrobiaceae bacterium; assembly: GCA_031365425.1. Classification (GTDB taxonomy): domain Bacteria; phylum Pseudomonadota; class Alphaproteobacteria; order Rhizobiales; family Hyphomicrobiaceae; genus JANXVY01. The sequence continues at coordinate 5,465 of JANLYB010000324.1, read as the reverse complement.
TCCGGCCCCAGCATGAGGCCCATCATTGATGCGGCCAAACGCGAGAAAAAGCGGGTCATCTTCGCCGAAGGCGAGGACGAACGCGTCCTGCGCGCCGCTCAGATCGTAGTCGACGAAGGCATCGCCATGCCCGTCCTCATCGGCCGCCCGCACGTGATCCAGACGCGCATCCAAACCCTGGGCCTCCGCCTCAAGCCGGACGTCGACATCGAAATCGTCCACGGCGTCAGCCACCACCAGCACCAGGACGTCGAGAGCGAATACTACGACCTCATGCGCCGCGCTGGCGTGACGCCGGCCATGGCGCGCGACGAGATGCGCACCCGTACGACCCTCATCGCCGCCATGTACCTCCGCCGCGGCTTCGTCGATGCCATGCTGTGCGGTGTTACCGGCACCTACGACGAACACCTGCGCTACGTCCGCGACGCCATCGGCACCCGCCCCGGTAACAACACGCTGGCCGCTATGAACATGCTCATGCTGCCCGACCGGCGGTTGTTCATCTGCGATACCTACGTCAACCGCCAGCCCGGTGTCGCCGAGATCGTGGAAATGACGCTGCTCGCCGCCGCTGAGGTCCGCCGCTTTGGCATGGTGCCGAGCGTCGCCTTACTCTCGCATTCGAGCTTTGGCAGTTCCGACCACTGGGACGCCAAGACCATGCGCGACGCACTTACCCGCCTCATCGAAATTGCGCCCGACCTCGAAGTCGAAGGGGAAATGCGCGGCGATGCGGCCCTGTCCATGGCGATCCTCGACAAGATGATGCCGGAATCGCGCCTCAAGCGCGAAGCGAACTTGCTCATCATGCCGGGCGTGGACGCCGCCAACATCGCCTACAATTTGCTGAAGGTGGCAGCCTCCAACGGCATCACCGTCGGCCCGATGCTTCTTGGAACGGCCAAGCCGGTCCACATCCTGGAGCCGACGGTCAGCGTGCGCCGCATCGTGAACATGACCGCCCTTGCCGCTGTCGAAGCCGCCGTCCGGCCCGGAGTCTAACCGGCGCCTCGCCCTCAACCTTCAACCAACGAAAGACGCCGCCATGCAATCTGCACCCGCCACGGCAACCCCGCCCGTCCACTCGGGTCCCTGGTACGCGCACCTCTACGTCCAAGTGTTGTGTGCAATTGCGATCGGTGTCTTTCTAGGTCTGATCTCCCCGTCGAACGCCAAAGACATCCCCACCTGGCTGCCGGATTGGCTCCGCATCGGCACTGGTTGGGGCGAAGCGATGAAGCCGTTCGGCGACGCCTTTATCAAAGCGATCAAGATGCTGATCGCCCCCATCATCTTCTGCACCGTGGTCCACGGCATCGCCAGCATGGGCGACCTGAAGAAGGTCGGCCGCGTGGGGCTGAAGGCGCTGATCTATTTCGAAGTCCTCAGCACCCTCGCACTCGTCGTCGGCATGGTCGTGTCGAATCTCTGGCAGCCCGGCGCGGGCATGAACATCGACCCGGCCTCGCTCGACACCAAATCCATCGCCACGTTTACCGCCAAGGCCCACGACCAGTCCATAATCGGTCACCTGATGTCGATCATCCCCAACACGGTGGTTGGCGCGTTCGCCGATGGCGAAATTCTGCAGGTCCTGTTCCTGGCAATCCTCTTTGCCATCGCGCTCCATCACCTGGGCGAGAGGGGCAAGCTGCTTCTCAATATCATCGATCAGGCCGCGCACACCTTCTTCGGCATCGTCGGCATCGTGATGAAAGCAGCCCCCCTTGGTGCTTTCGGTGCGATGGCCTTCACCATCGGCAAGTACGGCATCGCCACGCTGCTGTCGCTCGGCAAGCTGATGGCCGCGTTTTACGCAACCTGCCTCATCTTCATTTTCGTCATTCTGGGCACCATCGCAGCCCTCGCCGGCTTCAGTATTTTCAAGTTCATTCGCTACATCAAGGAAGAGCTGCTGATCGTGCTCGGCACGTCGTCATCCGAATCCGTGCTGCCGCGCATGATTGCCAAGATGGAAATCCTGGGTTGCGAGAAATCGGTGGCCGGCCTCGTGATCCCGACCGGCTACTCGTTCAACCTGGACGGCACCTGCATCTACCTGACCATGGCCGCGCTGTTCCTGTCCCAGGCCACCAACACGAACCTCACGCTCATCCAGCAGCTGAGCATCCTCGGCGTCCTTCTGCTGACGTCAAAAGGCGCCGCGGGCGTTACCGGCTCCGGCTTCATCGTGCTCGCGGCCACGCTTGCTTCCGTCGGCACCATCCCTGTCGCCAGTATCGCCCTGATCCTCGGCGTCGACCGCTTCATGTCCGAAGCCCGCGCGCTGACCAACCTGATCGGCAACGGCGTCGCCACCATCGTTGTCGCTAAATGGGAAGGCGCGCTCGACATGGATCGTATGACCGCGCACCTCAACGCCGAAACCGACCAGGAAGCCGACAACCCGGAAGCGCTCGTCAGCTAAGCTTGCGCGCTTCGATGCAGATCCACGTGCCGGTCGGCGAGATCTTGAAGGTTTTGGCCGATCTGGCTCAGCGCAAACGACAGCGAAAAGATCTGCGCGACCTCGTCGGTCGCCATTTCTTTCATGATGCCGCTCTGCCGTAACGAAAAGATCGCCGCATTGAACCCAGCCAAAGCGCCCTCGACGCTTGCCATATCCGGCAACGCCGCTTCTCCGCGATAGGCCGCACCAAGGCCCTCAATCGCAAGGCTTGCGGTGTCGCGCAAAGTCACAAGGCTGGGGCTGAGAAGGTCCCGAGCCAGCGGCGGCAAAGGCTTGCGCGCAGCGCGCGCCGCCATCATTTGCGTGTACCAGAGGCGTCGCATGGTCCGCACCACCGCAGCCGGATCGGCGTGGTCGGCGATGTGTCCGGCAATCTCCCGGCGCGCCTCCTGCACCAGCGTCTCAGCCGCGCCGAGTGCCACCCGCACCTTCGCATTAAGCGCAATAAAATCGGCGTCTGGGCGTTCCACTCCCAATGCAGCATCGACGGTCCCGCGCCAATGCTCAGCAAACGTCGGCAGGATGCTGCCAGCCTTCGCCGAAAGCGATTGCCCGGCTCGTGATGGAAATATGAACAGCGAAACCAGTACGGCGATCACGGCCCCAACGCCGATTTCGAGCACGCGGTTCGCCGCCGACGATAACGGGCTGCCAAACTGAAGGTCGCCCAGAATGACGATGGCCGCCGAGACGGGCGCCAGCCGCAACGAGCTGCGCACGGTTGCCAGATACGTCAACCCGCCAACCGAAAGCGCAAGCAGCAACGCGATGGTGGCCGGTGCCGTGCCGAATAGTCCAACCAGCGCCCCGCCAACCGCAGCACCCAGCAACGTCGCCAGCAACCGGTCGACAGCGAGGCCAAGCGAGGCACCCACGCTCGCCTGAACCACGAGTATCGCCGTCATCACCGCCCAGTAGCCCTGCGGCAGAGCTAGGAAAGTTGCGATCGCGTAGGCGACTACAGCAGCCACCGTCGTCTGAATTGCCTGCCGGATCTTGGGCCAGCGTGCGCGCAAGGCAGTCGACCTGTCTAACGGCGGCGGGATCAAATCCATGCGTGCAATCTCAAGCCAACGCCTTGATGTCGTCGAGCGCGAGATAACCCGGCACGATGGTGATCGGGATCGGGAACGACCCGGCCTGTTTGCCGGCCGCCAGCGAGGCGACGAGCGGCCCCGGACCTTTGACGTCGGTGGACGCGCCGAGCACCATGATCGCGATGTCGTCGTCCTCGTTGATCGCCTGCAGAATTTGCTCGGCTTTCGCGCCTTCCCGGATCGCTTCTTCGGTCACGACGCTTTCAAAGCCCGCATGATTGAGCTTGCGGCGAAACAGCCGGAACAGCGCTTTGGCGGTTGCCGTCTCTTCCTCGATCTGCCGTTCTCGCACACCCTTCCAATGGGTGAACTCGGATGGCTGGATGACATAGAGCATGACGATGATGCCCGACGACCGCTGCACACGGCTGGCGGCGTAGTAAAGCGCGCTCTCGACTTCGGTGCTGTCGTCGACAATGAGCAGGAACTTGCGCAGGTGCCCCGTCTCGAATGATCGCCGTGGTTTCATGGCTGATGTCCGGTAAGAGCCTGATTGCGAGTTGGGATACGCGCTCAAGTCGCGCACCTAGGCAAACGCCGCGGATGCTGCCACGCGCCGCATCCGTTCACAACAACGATTGTAACCTTCTTTTTCCTCTCACCGTCGCCCCCACTCCATGGCCGGGCTTGACCCGGCCATCCAGGGGCAACACGACGGCGCACGAGATTGCCTCAGCTCCGGATCAGTCCCATGATGTCCTTCACATGCGCCATCACTGGAGCAGCAAGCGCACGAGCCCGCGCCGATCCATCGGCGAGAATGCGGTCAATCTCCGCCGGGTCGGCCATGAGCTTGGCGCTCTCGGCAGCAATCGGGCCCAATTTGTGACTTGCAACGTCGGCCAGTGCCTTCTTGAACGCAGAAAACTGCTGACCGCCGAAATCGGCCAGCACCTGATCGCGGGTCGTCCCCGCCAGCGCCGCATAGATACCGACAAGGTTCTCCGCTTCCGGCCGCCCCTTGAGCCCGTCCGCTTCCGACGGAATGCCGTCCGCATCGGTCTTGGCCTTCTGGATCTTCTTGGCGATCGTGTCGGCGCTGTCGGTGAGATTGATGCGCGACAGATCCGAAGGATCGGACTTCGACATCTTCGACGACCCGTCGCGCAGGCTCATGACCCGCGTCGCCGGCCCCGTAATCACCGGATCGGGTTGCGGAAAGAAGATCCCGTCCGTATAACCCGCCGCGATGATATCGGCCTTGAAGTCGTTGTTGAACTTTGCCGCGATATCGCGCGCCAGCTCCAGATGCTGCTTCTGGTCCTCGCCGACCGGAACATGTGTCGCTCGATAGATCAGAATGTCGGCAGCCATCAGGTTCGGGTACGCGTACAGCCCCACCGAAGCCCGCTGTTTGTCCTTGCCGGCCTTATCCTTGAACTGCGTCATGCGGTCGAGCCAGCCGAGCCGCGCTACGCAGTTGAACACCCACGCCAGCTCGGCATGCTCGGCGACTTGGCTCTGATTGAACAAAATCGACCGCTTGGGATCGAGCCCCGACGCGATATACGCCGCCGTCACCTGCCGGATCGACTGGCGCAGCTCCTTGGGGTCCTGCGCGACCGTGATCGCATGCAGATCGACCACGCAATACAGGCACTCGTGCGTCTTCTGCAGCGCGATCCACTGCAGCATCGCGCCGAGATAGTTGCCCAGATGCAAACTACCCGTCGGCTGCATCCCCGAAAATACGCGCGGCGTCAGTGGAAGTGCGGTCATGAGGTCGTCCCTAGAGTGCGGTTTAGGCGAGATGTCGCGCGGTTCGCCGTGAAAAACCGCACCAATCAAAAGGAGCGCGGGTTATGACCCGGGCAGCGGAGGGGTGCAAGGTCAACCCTCTTTCTCTAAAGCTCTGCATCCGCATCCGGTTTCTTCGCCCCCCGCTTGCGCCGCAA
>JANLYB010000319.1:0-23123 GCA_031365425.1 Hyphomicrobiaceae bacterium | reverse complement strand
GTCATCTTCTCTGGCTATGAGAACTTCGTTTCCAAGATCGACCATTCCGGCCATGCTGATTGGCCCGACTGGATGGGTACGATCGATTTCACTGCGCTCAAGCTCAAGCTGCTGTCGTCGATCGTGGCGATTTCGGCAATTCAATTGCTCAAGGAATTCATGAGCATCAAGGTGCTGACGGGCGCAGATGAGCGCAAGTTGTTCTGGCTCGTCGTCATCCATCTGGTATTCGTCACGTCGAGCGTGCTGCTCGCGGTGTCGGATTGGATTTCGGGCATGTCGCACGCCGCGCATGGCAAAGTGAGCGGGGGAAATGGAGAGGCGCATCCGCCGTCTGCCCCTGCGCTCGCTGCCACCACTGCCGCCCCCAAGCCGGTCGTTCGGCCGAAGCATTGAATGACTGGCGAGGACTTCAATCGATTTTGCGGGGCTCTGCCTGCCACAACGCATGTGGTGCAGTGGGGCGGCGCGCACGTCTGGAAAGTGGGCAGCAAGGTCTTTGCCGTCGGGAGATGGCAGGACGGCGAACCAAGATATTCGTTCAAGGTCAGCGCGATTTCGTTTGAAATGCTGAAGGAGCAGCCTGGCTTGCGGCCTGCTCCTTATCTTGCTTCGCGCGGGCTGACCTGGATACAGCACTACGCAAAGCCTGGATTATCCGACGATGGGCTGAAAGATTATTTGCGCCAGTCGCACCGCATTGTTGCGGGCGGGCTTTCGAAACGGAAGCGGGCCGAACTCGGCATCGAACTATAAGGCGACTCCGCTCAGGTCACGCCTTTGATCAGTCCTTGGACTCAATCCCTTGTCTCAATCCTTTGTCTGGGCAATGCGTTCGATGCGCTGCTGCATGGCGGCCAGCTGGGCTTTCAATTCGCCGATTTCATCGCGAGGGAAGTCAGCTTTCGTTAGAGCGGGCGCCGGGACGGCTGCCGTGCGAACCTGCGGCAGGGGTTGGCTATAGCCGGGCTGGCCAGGGGCCGGGCCGGTTGCCGGTGCGGGCTTTTTTGCTTCGGTCGTGGTTGCCGTGCCCAACGGACCGGGAGAGGCCACCCACATCGTCAGCGCCTGCTCGAACAGTTCCATGTTCTTGCGGACTTGGTCTTGATAGACATCGAACGCGGCCGTCGGGCTGCCAAAGGCGCCGGCGAACTGGCTGCGGAATTTGGTCTGTTCCTTGGCGAGGCTTTCGAGGCTGAACTGCAGATAGCCCGGCACCATCTTGGCCATGCTGTCATCGTAGAAGCGGATGAGCTGACGGAGGAAGGGGATCGGCAGCATCGACTGCTGGCCGTTGCCACGGCTTTCCTGCTCGACGATGATCTGGGTCAGCACGCCATGAGTTAGGTCATCGCCAGTCTTGGCGTCGTAGACGACAAAATCGCGGTCGCCGCGAACCATCGTCGCCAAGTCTTCGAGCGTCACGTACGAGCTTGTCTCAGTGTTGTACAGACGGCGATTGGCGTACTTCTTGATAACGACGGTCTCGCGCTTCTCGATTTGAGGTTCGGCTTTGTTGAGCATGAGATCGGTCCGGCTTTTGGAAACTACGAATACCTGTGTCAGCTTACCACACGGCACCGGCGTGGGACTAGCCTTTTTCGCACCGCCGCATAATCAGCGTGCAACACGGTAGGCAGTCCGATCAATAAACGGGCGGCTGCATGCACCATACTGACTAGACAGTACCTTATTGACGCAGGGATTCTACAGTTTAAGGCTGTTGGGACCAATTCTGCTTCAAGGAGATCATGACCCATGAGTGAAGATACGACGATTGTCATTGCAAGCGCCGCCCGTACGCCGGTCGGCTCATTCGGCGGGGCATTCAGTTCTCTGCCGGCTCACGAACTCGGCAAGATCGCGATTCAGGCTGCGCTGCAGCGTGCCGGCGTGCAGGCTGCCGACGTCAACGAAGTCATCATGGGTCAGGTTCTCACCGCAAATACCGGACAGAACCCGGCACGTCAGGCGTCCGTTGCGGCCGGGATTCCTGTCGACTGCCCGGCTTGGGGCATGAACCAGCTTTGCGGGTCGGGTCTGCGCGCCATTGCGCTTGGTGCCCAGCAGATCGCCGATGGTTCGGCCAAGATCGTGGTCGCGGGCGGTCAGGAGAACATGACCCTGGCTCCGCACGTCGCTCACATGCGCGACGGCACCAAGATGGGCGACATCAAGCTGCTCGATACGATGCTGCGGGATGGCCTGGTCGACGCGTTCCAGAACTACCACATGGGCACCACCGCCGAAAACGTCGCCCGCCAGTGGCAGATCACCCGCGAAGAGCAGGACAAGTTCGCTGCCGCCTCGCAGAACAAGGCCGAGGCTGCCCAGAAGGCTGGCAAATTCAAGGATGAGATCACCCCCGTCACCGTCAAAACCCGCAAGGGCGACGTCGTCGTGACTGAGGACGAGTTCATCAAGGCTGGCGTCACGGCCGAGGGTCTGTCCAAGCTGCGCCCTGCCTTCGACAAAGCTGGTACGGTGACCGCAGGTAACGCATCGGGCATCAACGACGGCGCTGCTGCGCTTGTACTCATGAGCGCTGCGGAAGCCAAGAAGCGCGGGATCAAGCCGTTGGCACGCATTGTGTCGTGGGCTAGCGTCGGCGTCGACCCCTCTATCATGGGCACGGGTCCGATCCCGGCCTCTAAGAAGGCGCTCGAGAAGGCGGGTTGGTCTGCCAACGATCTCGATCTCGTCGAAGCCAACGAAGCGTTCGCAGCGCAGGCTTGCGCCGTGAACAAGGGCCTGGGTTGGGATACGAGCAAAGTCAACGTAAACGGCGGCGCCATCTCCATCGGCCATCCAATCGGCGCATCGGGCGCGCGCGTGCTGACCACGCTGCTTTACGAAATGAACCGTCGCGACGCCAAGAAGGGTCTCGCCACGCTTTGCATCGGTGGCGGCATGGGCATCGCGCTCTGCGTTGCGCGCGATTAAGAGGCGCTTCGCGCAAGGGTTACCACCAAAGCCTGTTTGGGGGGCGTGTTCCCCCAAACCCCTTCCTTTTTTGGAAACGAAAACGGAGGGGTAATAATAAGCTTCCCCCCAATTCTGCATTCAACAACCGATCAAAAAAACAAGTCTAGGGAGCACGACCAATGGCTAGAGTTGCTATCGTTACCGGCGGAACACGTGGGATTGGCGAAGCCATTTCCAAAGCGTTGAAAGCCAAAGGATATCGGGTTGCTGCAAGCTACGCAGGCAACGACGCCGCAGCTCAGCAGTTCCAGACCGCGACCGGCATTCCGGTCTACAAATGGGACGTATCGAGCTATGAGCAGTGCGCGGCTGGCATCGCCCAGGTGGAAAAGGATCTCGGTCCTGTCGACGTTCTCGTCAACAACGCCGGCATCACCAAAGATGCGATGTTCCACAAGATGACCGCCGAGCAGTGGAACGGCGTGATCAACACGAACCTCAATTCGCTGTTCAACATGACCCGCCCGGTTTGGGAAGGCATGCGCGCCCGCAAGTTCGGTCGCGTGATCTGCGTCTCGTCGGTCAACGGCCAGAAGGGCCAAATGGGTCAGGTCAACTATTCGGCTGCAAAGTCGGGCGACCTCGGCTTCGTCAAAGCGCTCGCCCAGGAAGGCGCACGCGCGGGCATTACGGTCAATTCGATCACCCCCGGTTACATCGCAACGGAAATGGTGAAGGCCGTTCCCAAGGAAGTGCTCGACAAGTCGATCCTCCCGTTCATCCCGGTCGGCCGTCTCGGCGAGCCTGAGGAAATCGCGCGTTGCGTGGTGTTCCTTGCGTCCGATGATGCCGGCTTCATCACCGGTTCGACCATCAGCGCCAACGGCGGCCAGTACATGATCTGATCGCGCGCTGTCGCGGTCGATCTGAAAGCGCCCGGAGGGAGACCTTCGGGCGCTTTTTTGTGAGATCAGATGATCGTCCGCAGCTTTTCGTAGATCATCGCGGTGGCCGCGCCGAAGCCCGATAGGATGAGGAGGACAACCGCGATCTTTTTAGGATCGGAGCCCATGAAGAGTGGCTGGCCTTTGATGAGTGGCAGCAGGGTGAAGTTACTCAAGAGTGCAATCAGGATACCGAATATCAGACCCTTTAGCCACGATAGACCACCCGGCAAATAGGATTGAACGAGCACATAAACGACGCCCCAGAGAGCGCCCCAGAATATGGAATTGACGATGGTGGGGACCTGGTAGGGTCCCGTGGGTGCCATCGACCAGGGCTTTGCAGGCCAGATGCCAGCGCGATTGAGAATGAAAACGATGACTTGATGGGCAATCACCACGGCAATCGCCGCCGCTATAAATCCAGTGAGCAGGTCTTTCGCCAGCGGCATGGTGTTTCCTTTGTTTTGCATTCGCGAGGTTACGCTTCGGGCGCGCGTAAGGTTCCGCATCCTGAATAAAAAAAGGGCGCTGCCGATAAAAGCTACAGCGCCCTTTTTTACTGTTGGTATGGCCGATGATCAGCCGCGCATGCGCGAGCGGATGATACGGGGAAACTCTTCGCCGGGAGACATCTGACCCAGCGGGTCGGTTGCCTGGTTCGGCTCCATCGACCACCAGCGGTCGTTCGACGTGGTAACTTGCGTTTGCGGCGCAGGGGCGTGAGGGGCCGGTGCGCGCTGCGGCTCGGGGGCGGGAGGAGCCGCCTGGGAGATGGCTGCTTGCGCGGGCGGGGTTTGAGTGCCTGCAAACCAGTGCTCGATGAGATCGAGTTCGTCTGCGGACAGGGTCAAACCGTGGGTGCGGCAGCGGGCAACCACGAAGTTACGGAAGCGGCTCGCGAACAGGTTGGCCGAAGCACCCTGTTCGAACCAGGGGTCGGTTTCGCTAACCACTTCCAGGATGAAGCGGACATCGTCGCGGCGGATGTCGACGCCAAGCGATTTGGCGGCGCCTGCGATATTGTCTAGGGTCGGCGCGCCCGTCAGACCACGCGTGCTGATCTCCTGAGCGATCACCTCAAACAGCGCGCGATATTCCGGCGGCGACAGCGGCGGGGCCTGGCACGCATCGTAGATCCGCGCGACGGCCTGCTGGATGGCGATGGCCGATTGAGATTGGGCGCGCTGCTGGGGCGTAGGCTGCGGTGCCGCGGGAGCGCGTTGCGGCTGGGGCGTAAGTTGAGCGGGGGTTCCAGCGACAGGTGCCGCGGCGGAACGCTGAGGTGCCATCACCGGCAACGGAGCTGCGGGTTGAGAAACGATTGGTGCCGGCGCGGGCTCGGCTGCGGCCGCAGGTGCGTACTGAGGCTGGGCTGGCGCTAGCTGCGGGACCGGTGTGCGCTGCATGACCGGTGGTGTGCGTTCCAGACGCTGGATATCGGGACGCACCATATCGGGGCGAATGTCCGGGCGCGGTTCGGGCTGGCGAATTTCTGCACGTGAGGTTTCGGCGCGCTGCAGATCAACACGGGGCGGTTCGGAGCGCTGCGTTTCAACACGGGGCGCTTCCAGACGCGGCGCATCGGCTGGCAGCATGCGGGCGACTTCGAATACGACGAAGGGGGCCTGATCGGAGATGCGCAGACCTTCAGGCAGATAGGTGGTGAGCAGGTCGCGGAAGCCGCCGGTGCCGCCCCAGCCGGAGCCTGCCGTCTTGTCGTGGCCAAGCTGGCGCACGGCGCGGTCGGCCAAAGCTTCGAGCGGGACGGGCTGGCCGGACTGGCGTACAATCGTTGCGATTTCAGAGACGATTTCCCGGCGCAGAGCGCTCAGATCCATCTTCGGTGCGGGCAAGGCTGCGGGTTCGCCGTCTGCGGTGATGGCGGGATCGGCGATCTTGCCGTCGAGCAGAAGCTGGAGCAGGTTCACCTCGCGCACTTCGCCGTCGCTGATGGCGGTGTAGGGCGAGACGGTGTGCTCGTTGGAGAAGATGATCGTGCGGCGCGCGTGGGCGCGCAGGCGGTGGATCAGCGGGGTGAAATCGGCATCGCCCGACAGGATGATGAACTCATCGAAATACGTGTCGTGGGTAAGCATGTCACGGATGTCCATGACCATGCGGATGTCCGCGGAGTTCTTCATCTGCGAGGTCAGCGGGGGGCAATCGATCGTTTCGCTGCCGGCGCGCAGGAAGTGATTGCGCACGAACGGGAACGAGTTCATGTCGGTCGAATTGTCGTGCGTATTGCGGCGGGGCACGGAGTTGCCGTAGCAGCGGTTCATGACGATGCGGCGGGAACCGATCTCGCCGTAACCGTTCGTCGGCGTGATCAAACGCCCGGTTTCGAGCTCTTTGATCCACAAGGCTGCATCTTTCGAGAAGCGCTTTGCAGCGTCTTCGTTCTTGCGCTTCAACGAGAGATAGATGTTGTCGTAATCGACAAAGATCGCGCTCAACGCCGGCTTGGTCGCGTCCCGCTTCATGAATTCTTCCCCGTTGGTCTTAACCTTTGATTCGATGTCACTCTTTCCGAGTCGGTTTGGAGCGGCAAGCGGGGTGACGTCACCGAACGGCAAGAAACGAAAACGACCTGTGCATATCAAGGGGTTGCGATGTTCGCACCAGCCAAACAGTCGTGGACAACCTGCAGCACTGTTGCGCCAGGGAGACGCTTGGTGTGTCGAATCAAGCGGGGACGGGATCGAATTGCGGGCCGGCGATCTCGAACCCTTCGAACATAAAGCCCGGCGCTACGGTGCAACCGGCGAGCGTCCAAGCGCCCTGCGAGCGGGCTTGCTGCCAGTGACCGGTGGGGACGACATGCTGGGGCCGCTCGCCTGTGATCAGAGCCGAGCCCAGCATGTGAGACGCGTAGGTTCTGCTATCGGCGGCGATGCGCAAATCCAGCGGCGCGCCTGCATACCAGTGCCAGGTCTCTACCGCATCGACCCGGTGCCAGCGCGAGACGACGCCGGAGGGCAGCAGGAAATAGATGCAGGTCGATGCCGCACGGCCATCGATGGTTACCGGATCACGGAACGTCTCGCGATAATAGCCACCTTCGGGATGGGGCATCAGATCAAGGAGACGGATGATGTCTTGTGCGGTTTGGCTTTGAACTGTCGTCACGCTTTGTTTTTCCGGTCCCTGATTTCGCCGAAAACTTTCCAAGCCGGGACGCCGACGAGGCCGAGGTACTGGCGGACCGAGGCGTTATCTGCGCGCAGGAACGGGTTGGTGGCCAGTTCGTCGCGGAGGCGGGTCGGGACCAGGGCGTCGCCATTGGCTGCGGCGCGGGCACGCACTTGGAGGGCTAGATTGCCCGGCTCGATGGTGGTCGAAAAGCGGGCGTTCGACGCGGTGTAGTTGTGGCCGCAGTACACGAGTGTGTCTTCATCGAGGGCTGCGAGTTTGGAGAGCGATTTCCACATCATGGGGTAGTCGCCCTCGAACACGCGCCCGCAACCCATGGTGAACAGCGTGTCGCCGACGAAGGCAAGCTTGGCATCTTTTTCGACGTAAGCGATGTGGCCGAGCGTGTGGCCCGGCGTTTCCAGAACCGTGAAAGTATGGCGGCCGATGGCAACTTCGTCACCTTCGCGGACGGTGCGGTCGAGGCCCTGGATTTTGTGGGATTCGGCGGCGGGGCCGATCACCTGACAATCGAAGGTGTGCTTCAGATCGAGGATGCCAACTGTGTGATCGCCGTGGTGGTGGGTGATCAGAAGATGCGTGAGTTTCCAGCCGTTGGCCGCCAATTCGCGCTTGATGGCCTCTGCGTCCGGGGCATCGATGCTGACCGTTACGCCCACATCGGCGTCGTGCAGCAGCACGCAGTAGTTGTCCTGACCGGCAATAAACTGGTGGATTTCCAAGTTCGCCATTTGCTCTCGTCTCCCTTCGTTCGCCGTGCTCCGCATCGCATCTCATGCGGCCTGCGAACATCGTGCCGGTCCACCACTATAAACCTCTCTGTGCGATTGCGGTTCAATTCTGATTGGCGTTTACAATAGGGTGATAGGATTGCCTCACAACGACACCTTGCCAGCAGGGCGCGGATCGCACAGATTCAGTCGTAGCTATCGCGACACTTCCGGCGGCGGAGCCTATGCACACCGATGTTACCGATCTCAGGGATTTCTACCAGACACCGCTCGGCCTCGTGGCACGGCGGCTGCTGGCGCAGAAGATCCGTGCAAAATGGCCACGGCCTTCGGGCGACGTCATTATGGGTTTTGGGTTTGCGACGCCATTTCTGGGATCGTTTCGAGGCGAGGCTTCGCGCATCTGCGCGCTGATGCCGGAGGGGCAGGGCGCGCTCGTGTGGCCGTCAGCGGATCGCAATATGTCGGTGCTCGTCGAGGAGCAGCATTTGCCGCTGCCCGATAATTGCGTCGACCGGATGCTGATCGTACATGGGCTGGAGGTTGCCGAGCGCCCGTCCGCGCTGCTGCGCGAGATGTGGCGCGTGCTGAAGCCTGCCGGGCGGCTGTTGATCATTGCACCGAACCGGACCGGAATATGGGCGCGCACCGACCGGACGCCGTTTGGTCAGGGACGGCCCTATTCGCGCGGGCAGCTCGACGCGTTGTTGCGGGACGCGATGTTTACGCCGCTCGAATGGGACTGCGCGCTGTATCTGCCCCCGATTCATCGTGCGCTGCTGGTGCGGTCCGCGCCGACCATCGAGCGGATCGGCGCTGCCGTGTCGCGCCGGTTTGCGGGTGTGATCCTGATCGAGGCGACCAAGGAACTCGTGACGCCCATCGGCTCCAAGGCTCCGGCGCGGGCCTTGCGCAAACTGGTGCCGGTGCAGGGCGTGCTCGCGCCCCATGGGGCGCGGCGTGAGTCTGACAGTTCCAACGAAAATTCGTAGGTTCGACGCTTCGCGTTGGGCTGTAGGTCAGGTCAGCGCTTGCCTTTGAAAGGCGCCATGCCTAGGCGGGCGAGTTCGTCGGCGCGTTCGTTTTCGGGGTGGCCGGCGTGGCCTTTGACCCATTTCCAGGTGACGTCGTGACGGGTACGGGCGGCTTCGAGGCGCTGCCAGAGTTCGGCGTTCTTGACGGGCTTTTTATCGGCGGTGCGCCAGCCGTTTTTCTTCCAGCCGTGGATCCAGGTGGTGATGCCGTTCTTGACGTAATTGCTGTCGGTATAGAGCGTGACGGCGCAGCGCTGTTTCAGGGCTTCGAGTGCCGAGATCGCGGCCATCAATTCCATGCGGTTGTTGGTCGTTTCGGCTTCGCCGCCGGAGAGTTCCTTGCGGTTTTCGCCCATCGTCAGGATTGCGCCCCAACCGCCGGGGCCGGGGTTTCCCGAGCACGCGCCATCGGTGTAGATCACCACCGCTTTGAGCGGTGATGGCGGGGGTAGTTCGTCGCCAGCCATCAGGTCGCGTCTCCACCGTAATCGGCAATCGAGCCCGCCTGCCGGTGGAACTTCAGCCTGTCAACGTAGTCCATCGGGTCGTGCGGCGTTACCAAAGCGCCGGGGGCACGGTGCAGCCAGTCATGCGAGCGGGTCAGCAGGAAGCGGAGGCTTGCCGCGCGGGCAAGCGTCGGCATCGCGGCGCGCTCGGCGGTCGTCAACATGCGGACGCGGTCGTAGGCTTGGAGAAGCGCCCGGCCTTTGGCGATGTTGAAGGAATGGCCGGCTTCGAAGCACCACGCGTTGAGGCAAATAGCGATGTCGTAGGCCAGGGCATCGTTGCAGGCGAAGTAGAAGTCGATCAGGCCCGACAGGACTCCGTCGGAAAAGAACACGTTATCGGGGAAGAGGTCGGCGTGGATGACGCCTTGCGGCAGGCCATCGGGGAAGCCGCCGGCGTGCACGGCGAGTTCGCTTTCGATCAGCGTGTCCAAACCCGGGATGATCTCGTTCGCGCGGGATGCGAACCTGGCGTAGAGCGGCAGCCAGCCTTTGGGGCCCAGCGCGTTGGCGCGGTACATGCCGAAGTCGGCGCTGGCGAGATGGAGTTGCGCGAGCGCCTGTCCCAGCAGGGCGCAATGTTCCGGCTTGGGGCGTTTGACCGAGATGCCGTCGAGGAAGGTGATAAGGGCTGCGCGGCGGCCGTTCAATTCACCCAGCGTGTTGCCCTCGCGATCGCTGACCGGCACCGGGCAGGGCACGCCGCGGCGTGCCAGATGCTGCTTGAGCGTGAGGAAATACGGAAGATCGGCCTCGTTCACCCGCTTTTCGTAGAGCGTGAGGATGAAGCGGTCCTTGTTCGTGCGCACGAGATAGTTGGTATTTTCGACGCCTTCGGCGATGCCTTTGTAAAAGGACAGCGTTCCGCATTCGTAGCGGGCGAGGAATGCGCTCAGGTCTTCGTCGGAGACTTCGGTGTAAACTGCCATTGATCGCGCTTAACCTGCAGGACGAACGACGTCGCGCAGATCGCGCGGGATATTGAAGGCGATGTTTTCCTCAGCGGTGGTGACGACTTCGACGGTGACGCTATAGCGGGCGCGCATGGCGTCAATGACCTCGTTGACCAATTGCTCGGGGGCGGAGGCACCGGCGGAGACGCCCAGGGTCGCTATATCGCCGAGTTTGTCCCAGGGGATGTCGGTGGCACGCTGGACCAAGAAGGCCTTGGGACAGCCGTTGCGTTCGGCGACTTCGACGAGGCGTAGGGAGTTGGACGAGTTGGGTGCGCCGACCACAAGGAGGGCGTCGATCTTGTCCGCGATGGCTTTAACCGAGGTTTGGCGGTTGGTCGTCGCGTAGCAGATGTCCTCCTTGGCTGGTCCGGCAATCTGCGGGAACCGGCTTTTCAGAATCGAGACGATTTCGGCGGTGTCGTCGACCGACAGGGTGGTTTGGGTGACGTACGCCAGTTTGGTTGCATTGGCCGGATTGAAGGTGCGGGCTTGCCCGGCGGTTTCGATGAGATGGATAGCGCCATCGGGGAGCTGGCCGATCGTACCGACAACCTCCGGGTGGCCATTGTGACCGATCAAAACGATGTCGTAGCCCTGCTCGTGATGGCGGGCGGCCTCGTTATGTACCTTGAAGACCAGGGGACACGTGGCGTCCAGGACAAACAGATTTCTTAACCGAGCGGCAGAGGGTACCGATTTTGCCACGCCATGGGCGGAAAAGATCACCGGCTGCGAAGTATCGGGTATTTCGTCTATTTCTTCCACAAAAACGGCACCTTTCGCCCGCAAACTCTCCACAACGAATCGATTATGGACAATCTCGTGCCGGACGTAGACGGGGGCGCCGTACTTGATAAGAGCCAATTCGACGATCTGGATGGCCCGGTCAACACCGGCGCAAAACCCGCGAGGAGCCGCCAGCAGGACACGAAGGGCCGGGCGCTCGGATAGGGATCGCGTCGACTGCGTTAAGGCTGACTGTGGCGCTGGCGTCATCGTTCGACCGTTATGAAATTTCCACGCTCGTTCGCCGTTGCGTTAGATGGCGAGAGCATGCAACAGGTGATACAGTTTGATGGGGATGTCGGCTAGGGGCCTTAACATTAGAGGTTTGGGCAAACGCGATCCGGGAAAAAACGGGCAGCGTTGTGTCCGCTCCGCCGGTGCGTCATCGGTGGCAGTCAGGGAGCTTGTTAACCTTGTGAGCGATTTCAACGGGGGAATGGGACAAGGGTTGAGGAAGTCCCTCGCTATCAGTTGCGTCGCCGCTGGTGCGTTTGCACTGGGTGGTTGCGGCATGTCTTCGTTGACATCGGGGCTTGGCACGAGCGTGTTCGGCAACTCGGCTTCCACGACCAAGAGTGACGTCAAAACCGTTTCTGAAGATCAGTTGCTGTCGGCCGCCAAGGCAGGCGATGGGACAGCGCCGGCTGCCATCACCGCTGAAGCTGGCGGGTGCCCCCGCTTCATCGTGGGCCAGCGCGATAACAATCTCACCATCTACGAAGCCGGCCGCGTCGGCGATGGCCTCGCCATCATGCATCGCGGAGAAATCACCAAGACCGGCCGCGAATGCCAGGTTGAGCCGGGCAAAGTTATCGTGCGCTATGGATTTGCAGGGCGCGTGCTGCTTGGCCCCAAGGGCAAAACCGGCAACATCAAACTGCCTGTCACCATCACCGTCACCGACGCCAAGCGCGAAAAGATCGCCACCGACAGCGTGAAGATCGATGTCGATGTCGCAGTCGACAAGCCGATCGGTTATTTCTCGGCGGTGAAGGCGATCACGATCCCCATTCCTGAAGGGTCGCGTCCGGGCGAGTTTGAAATTCTCGTTGGCTTCGACCGCGCGGTTCCCGGCGCTGGCTGATCGACGCTCGTTTGTTGACAGCGCCGTTCGCATCGCTGACAAGTGAAAACCTCACAATATTAGCTCCGCCGGGTCTGGAAGCAGGTCCGGTTGCCGCCTGTTTGCGGACCATCGAGAAGGCAACGCCACCTGATGACGACCACGCCGAAGGACACCGATCAATCCGCCGAACCACGCTATGCCCGCCGCGCAGATGGTATGAAGGCGTCTGAAATCCGCGAACTGCTCAAGGTCCTCGACCGGCCCGGCATCATCTCGTTCGGCGGCGGCATTCCTGACCCTGCGCTGTTTCCTGCTGATGAAGCCAAGGCTGCTTATTCGGCGATCCTGTCGGACCCTGCCACGATGAAGGCTGGTCTGCAGTATTCGGTCAGCGAAGGCTATCAGCCGCTGCGCGAGTGGATCGCCAAGCACATGGCGACACTTGGCGTACCGTGCACGCCCGACAACATCGTGGTCACGTCCGGCTCGCAGCAGGCCCTGGAATTCCTCGGCAAGCTGTTCCTGACGGCGGGCGACACCGCGCTTGTCGAAGCGCCGACCTACCTGGGCGCATTGCAGGCGTTTTCGGCCTATGAGCCGCGTTACGACACACTGACCCCTGAGCAGAGCAACCGCACGCCGCAGTCTTACAAGGACGCGGCGGGTCAAAATGGCGGGTCGGTCAAGTTCCTCTACGTGGTGCCCGACTTTGCAAACCCGACCGGCAAGACGCTCACGCGTCAGGCGCGCAACGGCTTGCTTGAACTTTCCGACAGTCTCGATGCGCCGATCTTTGAAGACACCGCCTACAGCGCGTTGCGTTTTGAGGGCGAACAGTTGCCGCCGATCCAGGCTATCGACGTTGCGCGGCATGGCGGCGACATCAACCGTTCGCGTGTTGTCTATTGCGGCACGTTTTCCAAGACGCTGACGCCGGGGCTGCGGATCGGCTGGGTCTGCGCCTCCGAGCCTATCGTGCGGCGCGTTGTGTTGATCAAACAGGCGTCGGATCTCAACACGTCGAACATCAACCAGATGGTGATGTATCAGCTCGCGTCGGGCACCTACGACCGGCAGGTGGCGCAGGCGCGCGCGCTTTACTGTGGCCGCCGGACGGCGATGCTGAAGGCGCTCGAAGCGTACATGCCCGCTGGTGTGACCTGGACCAAGCCCGAGGGCGGGCTGTTCGTGTGGCTGACGCTGCCGCCGAAGTACAACGGTAAGACGCTGCTCAAGCGAGCGGTCGAAGAGTTCAACGTCGCGTTCGTGCCGGGATCGGCATTCTATGCGGATGGCCAGGGCCACAACACGATCCGGCTCAGCTATTCACTGCCGAACGAGGAGATGATCGCCGAGGGCGTGAAGCGGTTGGGGCAGTTGCTGGCGGGCTGATCACATGCACATCGACCCCTCTCAGCAGACGAAGGCTGACAATTACAAGCTGCTGACGAACCTCGTGGTGCCGCGGCCTATTGCTTGGGTCACGAGCGTCAGCCCGAGCGGCATTGTCAACGTTGCGCCGTTCAGCTTCTTCAACGCAGTCGGTAGCGACCCGATGTATGTGGTGGTCAGCGTCGGCAATCGCGACGATGGAAGCCCCAAGGACACTGCCGCCAACATTGCGGCCAGCGGCGAATTCGTGGTCAATCTCGTGACCGAGGACTTGCTTGGAGCGATGAATATATCCGCGGCGGATTTTCCGCCCGATGTCAGCGAAGTGATCGCGGCCAACCTCGACGTTACTCCGTCAATCAAGGTCGGGGCACCTTATCTCTCGCAAGCGCAGGCTGCGCTTGAGTGCAAACTCTACAAGTCGGAGCCGCTGGGGGCTTACACGCTGTTCATCGGCGAAGTGGTGATGTTTCACATCGCCAATGCGCTTGTTGGGCCGAGATTGCGGATTAACGGATTCGAGCCGGTGGGGCGGCTTGGATCGCCATCGGTTTATTGCCGGACCAGAGACCGGTTCGATTTTCCACGCATCAGCTATTCGGACTGGATGAAGCGCCGGGATTAAAATACTGCAGCGCGTTTTTCTTCTTCCGGTACGGGAGAGGAAAGTGACGCTCAGGTCGCCTTCCCGCTTGGGGCCGCGAGGTCCAGATAGCGGAGACGCTTGATTTCGCGGCGGGTGTCGGAGACGGCATCCACGACGACGCCACAGACGAGCGTGAGGGCTGCAAGCTGGGCGATGGCGGCGGCCATGATGGCGGTGGGGAAGCGCGGCACGAGGCCGGTTTCGAGCCAGGTTTCGATAACTGGAGCACCGACGAGCAGCGAGCACAGCGCGAGAACGGCCGCGACCGCGCCGTAGTAGTTGAGCGGCTTGACCATGCGGTACATGCCCAGCAGCATCCACAAGATGCGCAGTCCGTCGCGATAGGTGTTGAGTTTGGACACCGAATTTTCGGGGCGCTTACCGTAGGGGAGCGGGACTTCGGCGGTGCGCAGCTTCAGGTCAAGAGCATGGACCGTCAATTCGCTTTCGATCTCGAAGCCTGCGGAGGAGGCCGGGAACGATTTGACGAAGCGGCGCGAGAAGACGCGATAGCCCGAGAAGATATCCGTGAAGTGGCTGTGAAACAGCTTGGTCGTGATGGCGTTGAACAGTGCGTTGCCGAAGCGGTGGCCGCGGCGGTAAGCAGCTTGGGCTGTCTCGACGCGGGCGCCAACGACCATATCGAGCTGGCCTTCGACGAGGCGGCTTATCAGATCAGGGGCGGCCGTCGGGTCGTAGGTCATGTCGCCATCGGCCATGACGTAGACGTCGGCGTCGATGTCGGCGAACATGCGGCGGACGACGTTGCCCTTGCCCTGATAGGGCTCGCGGCGGACGATGGCGCCGGCGGCCAGCGCCATCTCAATGGTGCGGTCGGTGGAGTTGTTGTCGTAGACGTAAATGCCGGCCTGGGGCAGCGCATCTTTAAAGGCTGCGACGGTGCCCCCGATAGCTGCTTCTTCGTTGTAGCAGGGCAGCAGAACGGCGATCTTGGGGCCGGTTGCGCGCAACTCCTGAAGCCGGGCCTCGAGGTTTGCCAGCGCATCACTCACAGGATTTTGGGCCGGGTTTGGAACCGGATTCTGGTTTAGCAACTGTTGTGCGAGATCAGCCACGGGCGACACTCCAGATCTGGGGAACCTTGAAGGAGACCGCGCTAAGCGCCCTGACGACAAGGAAGGCGAAGAACGACATCATGACGAGGACGCCGATGGGAATGCCGGTGAGCAGCATGCCGCTGCGGGCGATGAAGGGCACCACCCAGACGAGTGCGAGCAGGCTCTTTTCATAAGGCGCGAAGCCTTTTTCGAGGGCATGAGCGAGGCTGAATGCGATGGCGATGCCGAGGATCGTCATGTCATAGTCGAGGCAGTAGGGGGTCGCGAGCATCGTGGCCGTGGCGGTTGCGGCAGCGACGAGGCGGCGGTCGCAGCCGGCAAGCACCATGGTCGCGAGCGAGAGCAGCACGCTCAGCGTGACGGTGGCTTGGATGGCGTAGGCCATTCCGACCGAGCCGCTGAGCGAGCGGACGGCGGAGAAGACGCTCTGGATTTTGTACCAGCCGGTACCACCCTGTTCGAGGACGACCTGGCGGGTGAAGAGTGCACCTTTGAAGAAGGCGGTCCAGGCATCAGCGCCGAACGCTGCAAGCGAGAGGACGACCATCGCGGCAACGGTTGCCGCCGCGACCTGGGCCACGCGCCAATGGCCGCCGAGGATGATGACCAACGGGACGACGAGGGCGAACTGAGGCTTGTAGGACAACAGGCCGAAGCAGATGCCGGACAGCACTGGGCGGCTGTCCATTAAGAGCAGGCCGGTGCCGAGCAGGGCCGACGTCAAGAATGCGTTGTGGCCGTGCCCCATGGTCAGAAAAACGGCGGGGAAGCCGAAAGTCGCTATGAACACGAGCGGGTTCTTGGGGACGATCGCCTGGATCGTGCGGACGAACATGGCAAACGTCACGCCCTGCCACACCATGAGCGACATTACATATGGCAGCGTCGCCATAATGCCGGCGACGGCAAGGAACGGCGGGGGATAGTGCCAGCCGTAGTGCTCGACCCAGGGGTCGCCGAAGATGTCGGACTGGAAATCAAAATGCACCGCCGGGTCGAACATGCCAACCATGTCGCCACCCAGCAGCATCCGGCCTGCGGTCCAGAAGGCCGAAAAATCAGTGCCGATCGGCTTGCCCAAGCGGTCGGTCAGGGGAGTGGTGCCGGTGCTCCAGTTGAACCCGAGGGCTACGATGCCTATCACGCCGAGCATCAGAGCGTAGGCGCGAATCCGCTCCTCCGTCAGCCACGATCCGGTCGAAATAGCCTCGCGCATGCGCAATGATCCTGAAACTCTGGACCAGCAGAATCGCAGGTAATCCCAAAGATTCGGTTATTGAACGTTAGGGAAGATGGGGTGCGCCGCGTTTGCGAGGGGTAGAAGTCAGAACGTCCAGGAGCCGTTGTTGCCGGTTGTGCCGGCGGCGGGAGAGAATACTGGCGTGCCGGTGTGGGTGCCAGCCGTTGACAGGACTGAGGCACGTTGGGCCGAGAACGTGCGTTGGGTGGCGTCGCCTGAGGCTGTGACGGCGGTCAGGCTGACAACGCTGCCGTCGAGCGCATTCAGGGCGGCTTGGCCGGTGCCGCCCGACAGGGCGCAACTGGCCGCTTCGAGCTTGCAGCCCACCAGCAACTGCACGCTCGATCCGGTGTTTCCGGTGAGGTTTGCACCCGCGATGAGCGCGCGGCTGCAGTTGGTGAGGGCAAGGCCTGCTGCCGTGGCGGCTTTGACCCGCAGACCGGTTTCGCTGCAGAATTGGCTGTGGCTGACTTCGATGCCGTTACCGGCTGCGGTCTGAACAAGGGACGAACTGATGATGCCATAGCCGCCGAGTCGTACAATCACGGCGGCGCCAGAAGCGTGGGCGAACTGACAGTTGGTGGCTTTGACGTTGCCCTGCTCACGGGCCTGGACGTGATTGGTGAAGCCAAACACTGCACACCGGTCGAGCACGACGCCGCCCCGCCTCGTTGCCGATACGCCGATGGGCGTGCCTGTCGTGCCGGTGCGGACGAAGGCTATGTCTTGGAGGGTTGCGATGCCTTCGCCGTCGGCTGCCGTCCAGCCGCCGATGTTGGGGCATTCGACGATGACCTTGTATTTGGCCCGGACCATGGTTTCGTCGGCTGCTTTAACTGCGGTGAAGTCAGCTTCGACAGGAAGGGTGGTGGCGGTAGCGGCTTTGACGACGATGCGGCCTGGCTGGGGATGGCGGCAGGCAAGGGGGCTCGCCAGGACGTAAGTGCCGTTGGCGACCGAGACGATCCCCTGCGCTGCCCCTTCGAAGCGGATGCTCATGAGTTGATCGAGGGCTGCCTGGATGGACGCTGCTTGGCTTGGGACGGCGATCGTCACGGTCGAAGACGTGGTGGTGACGACTCCGCCGGCGGGAAAGGACACCTTGCCAGTGGCTGCAGCGATGACCATCGCGTCGCGCCAGGTTGTGCCGTCGGCTGAGACCTTAACGTGAAAATCATCGTCGCCGGTGGTGCCCATTTCGGCGCGACCGGAGAAGTTGGTCTGGTACAGCAGGCTGGCGGTTGCCGCTGCGGCGGCTTTATTGACTTTGAGCTGGTGGCCTGCACCTGCGTTGTTCAGCAAGGTTGCGGGGGCTGAAACGGTGAGGCGATTGGTCGTGTCGGCGGTCGCGTTGATACCGAGGGTTGTGACGGCGGCGACCAAGGAGGCCCACGTGCCGCCCGTGTAGACAAGGGCTGCCGTTTCATCGGCGACCCAGGCAATCCATCCGTTGCGCGGGGCGAAGAACATCCAGGCGCCGTCCTGGAAGGCGGCGAGGCGGCCTGCCGTTCCAGCCCACTCGCCGGTGGCTCCGGCTGGCGTAATGTAGCAGACGCCATCTACCGGGGACGCTGGCGGGGCCGCTACCGTGCGGCTCACGACGCCTATCTGGGTTACGGCATCGAGGGCGCGTATCGCTTCGTTGTGTGTGACGTGCTTTTGCGCCTGCGCGGCGAGAATGTAGGGCAGGGCGAGGTTGGGAGACTGGTCCATGGCGGCCTTCCGGGCTGTGGGATATCGGCGAAATTCGTGCCGCTATCGTCCATCAGTGCCCGGGCGCGGGGATAAGTTTTTAGTGGTTAAATGCTACCTCAACCGCGCCAGTGAAGGGCAGCGATCAGGGTGAAGAGGCGGCGGGCGGTGTCGAAATCGAGTGTGATCTTGCCAGCCAGGCGTTCCATCAGCACGCGGCTGCCGTCGTCGTGGCGGCCGCGGCGGCTCATGTCGATGGCTTGAATGCGGGCCGGCGGCGCACTGCGGATCGCTTCGTAATAGCTGTCGCAGATGAGGAAATAATCACGGATGATGCGCTTGAACGGGGTCATCGACAAGCCGTGGACGAAGATCCCAGGCGAAGCCTCGTTGCCTACGTTGAACATCAGTTTGTCGTCTTCAATCGACAGCGCGAGTTTATATGGGCCGTCGTCGCAGCCGTCGAGAGCAAAGACATTGCCGTCAAGGATGTCGAAAATCGCCAGCTCACGCTCGTGATCAATGTGGTGGTTGCCATGCTGGATCGACTTCTGATCAAGCGTGATGGCGGTCAGACGCGCCTTGGGATTGGGCGCTGCTGCTGCCGGTGTAGCGTCGGTCTCGCTCATGCCGCTCCCTTTTTCATTCGCAGTTCAACAGATGCCCGGTGGGCTTCGAGGCCTTCCGCGCGCGCCAGCGTCATAGCTGCAGGACCGAGCGCTGCTAGCGCTGCCGCGTCGAGTTTCAAGGTCGAAGTACGCTTCATGAAGTCGAGCGTACCAAGGCCCGACGAGAACCGCGCGCTGCGTGCGGTCGGTAGCACATGGTTGGAGCCAGAGACATAGTCGCCGATGGCTTCGGGCGTATGTGCCCCCAAGAAGATCGCTCCGGCGTTACGGATTTTATCGGCCAGGGCTTGCGGGTTGGCGGTGCAGATTTCCAGATGCTCGGCGGCGATCTGGTCGGCAAGGGCTGGCGCTTCATCAAGCGAATTGAGGATGATCGTTGCACCAAATTCGTTCCAGGACGCGCTGGCGATTTTGGCACGCGGCAAGGTCGTGAGCTGACGGACAACGGCTGCCTCGACTTCGTCGGCAAACGCTTCGCTGTCGGTCATCAGGATCGACTGGGCCGCCGTGTCGTGTTCTGCCTGCGCCAAAAGGTCGGCGGCAATCCAGTCCGGGTTATTGTTGGTGCCGGCGATGATGAGCACTTCCGATGGGCCAGCTACGCTGTCGATGCCGACCCTGCCGAAGACCTGGCGTTTGGCGGCGGCGACATAGGCGTTTCCGGGGCCGACAATCTTGACGACCGGCGCGATGGTCTGCGTGCCGTAAGCCAGGGCTGCAACGGCTTGAGCGCCGCCGACGCGATAGATTTCGTGGACGCCTGCAAGGCGAGCGGCGGCGAGCACTAGCGGATTGATTTCGCCACGCGGTGCCGGCACCACCATGACGATACGCGGCACTCCTGCGACGACGGCGGGGGCTGCATTCATCAGCACGGAGCTTGGGTACGATGCCAAGCCGCCGGGCACGTAGAGGCCGACGGATTCGACTGCGGTCCAGCGCGAGCCAAGTTCGACACCGGCGGCGTCGGTGTACAGGTCGTCCTTGGGCAGTTGGCGGCGGTGGTGGGCGACGATGCGGTCGTGCGCGAATCTGAGGGCGTCGAGTGTTTCAGCGCTACAGGCCTTAATGGCGGCATCGATTTCGGCTTCGGTCAAGCGCAATCCGGCCTGCGTCAGGTCGACGGCATCGAAGCGCCTGGAATAGTCGATGAGGGCATCATCGCCGCGTGCGCGCACGGTTGCGATAATCTCGCGGACGGCATCGTCGACATCGACGGAGGATTCGCGCTTTTCCCCCAAGAGGCTGGCAAAGGCCTTCTGGAAGTCAGGGGCGCTGACGTGGAGCCGTTTAGGCATAACAAACTACGGCCTGGACGAGGCCGCTCCTTTTCACGTGGCAGAACTTTTACTTCGCAGAACGAGACCCCGGTTTCACCGGCTCCGATTGAGTATGGTCGGGCCGGTTCTTGGTCGACCATACCGCTCCAAGGTCTTTAAGCTCCGCCTCGATATATTCAACCTCCAGCCGGATTGCGGCCCCAGCGGCAAATTGGAGCGTGACCCAACCGGCGGGAGCCTCGCTGGGGGTGAATTCGATCGAGAGCAGGACCAGCACGGCATCGGCAGCGCCCGGATCAAACCCCGTCAACTGAACCCGTTTGACGGCTTCAAACCGTAAGCCGGCAGCACAGCGCTTCCAGTCCTTTTGAGCTCTTGGCTTGACTGCAGCCAACCAGTCGAACCGGTTGGCGACGAGTGCAAACCGGCGTGCCTTGGGCAGAAATGCGATGTCACCGACGCGCACGATCGCATCCTGGGTTTGTGCCGCCAGGATTGCCAAATCGTCGCCGTCCAGCGCCTGAAGCTTCATGTCCGCCATCAATGCCGCCAACTTTCCTGAGAAATTCAGACCGTTCGCTAGATAGCCGCAGGCATGCTCAGCCGCAACAGTAGCGAGATGGATGCCGGAACAGGATTCGTCACGGCGGGCACGGAGCGCTATAGAGCAACAGGAACGACGATGCAGTAAAAGGGGGCTTGGCGTGAGCGAACAGGACGGAATTGTCGTCATCAGCAATGACACCGCTTTCGAAGGATCGATACGCAACTGCAAACGGCTTGAAATCTTTGGGTTTGTTCAAGGGGATGTGACGGCTGGCGAACTGATCGTTCATGAGGGCGGAGATTTCCACGGCCAGGCGAAGGCCACATCAGCGCAAGTTTCGGGAACGGTGCAGGGGGACATCATGGTCGACGGCTTGATCCGGATCCACCCCACCGGCGTGGTTGCCGGGAACGTGCATTACGGGAAGCTCGCCATGGAGCCGGGCGCACACCTGTCGGCCGACGTGCGCAACGTCCCGCCGCGGTTGATGGGCGATCATCATATCAGTGTCGTGCGCGGCCGTATGACGCGGATCACGACTGAGGATATTACGGCGGTAGACCCCGACAACACGGCATCAGAACTGGTGTTCAGCGTTTCCAACGAGGTTCACGGGTCGGTGTCGGCGACCGGTGCCAGCCAAGCGGGCCGGTTTACGCAGGCTGATCTTATCGGGGGGCGCGTCGTGTTCCGGCACGATGGTTCGGCGGCAGATGGTGCTAGTTTCGATGTCGTTGTGACGGACTCGTCTGGCGGAACCTCTGGTGCGCCGCAGACGGTGACTGTGACCGTCACTTCGACGGGATAAAAAAGGGGCGGCTCGCGCCACCCCTTCTTCATTTCAGGCACGGCGCTCGCGACGGAGGCCCCTGGGCCGCTTCGGCCAGCAAGTGCTGGCCGCTCAGTTCGTCAGTCGGGACGCGAGCGGCGCTGGCCGTCGCTGCGCCCTTGGGGACGCGAGGCTGGGCGCGCACCAACGGGGGCGGCGCGGCCCTTGAAGGCATCACGAGCTTCATCAAAGCGCGAGCGCGTTGCCCGGGTCGGCGAGGCTTCGTCGCGGCGTTCAGGACGTGCATCACTGCGCGGGGCAGGACGTGCATCGCTCCGGTTCTCAGCGCGCCGGTCATCAGTGCGGGGAGCGGGACGAGGGATCGGAGCGGGCGCCGCGTTCATTGGGTCATATGGGCGGCGTTCGCCAGCGCCTGCGGGAGCGCGGTCTGACGCTGGACGGTAGCCATTGGAGCGCTCGGCCATCGGCCGGCTCGAAGGACGGTCGCCGCCATGTGCGTTGAAGCCGCCTGCCGGCGAGGGCCGATCAGACCGGGGACCACGATCACCGCCGCGATCACCGGTCCGGCCTTCGCCGTTGGCAGTGCGCGGACGCGAGGCGTTCGTGCGGGCGTCGGGACGGCGGCCTTGCGGACGGCCCGCGCGGGGATCGCGTTCGCGGCGCTCGTCAGGGGTCGCGGTCGCGACAAGACTGTGATCGTTGCGGCGGTCTTCGGCCGGGATCGTCTGACGGGTCAGGCGTTCGATGTCGCGGAGGTAGGCCTTTTCCTCGCCGTCAACGAGCGAGATCGCAATGCCTTCGGCACCGGCGCGCGCGGTGCGGCCAATACGATGAACGTAGCTTTCCGGCACATTGGGGAGTTCGTAGTTCACGACGTGGCTGACGCTATCGACGTCGATGCCGCGGGCGGCGATGTCGGTTGCGACCAGGACGCGGATCTTGCTGCGCTTGAAGCCGTCGAGGGCTGCTTCGCGCTGGTTCTGGCTCTTGTTGCCATGGATGGCGGCCGAAGAAATGCCGGCTGCTTCCAAGTGGCGGGCGACCTTGTCGGCGCCGCGCTTCGTGCGGGTGAAGATCAGGACGCGAGATAGGTCGGCGTTGGCCAGAAGTTCGACCAGCAACGCGCGTTTCTTGGAGGCTTCAACGTGGATGACCTGCTGGACGACGCGGTCGGCGGTCTTGGCGACCGGGGTCACCGAAACCTGGACCGGTTCGCGCAGAAGTTCGGCTGCGAGCGCGCCGATTTCGTGCGGCATGGTGGCCGAGAAAAACAGGCTCTGGCGCTTATGCGAGAGCTTGGCGACGATCTGGCGAAGCGGGCGGATGAAGCCCAAGTCCATCATCTGGTCGGCTTCGTCGAGGACCAGAATTTCGGTCGACGACAGCGAGAGATGGCCTTCCTGCATCAGGTCGATGAGGCGGCCAGGCGTTGCGACGAGAACATCGACGCCGCGCGACAAAAGATTGATCTGCGGCTTGTAGCCGACGCCGCCGAAGATCACGCCTGACTGCAATCCTGTGTGACGGCCATAAGTCTTGAAACTTTCGCTGATCTGGGTGGCCAGTTCGCGGGTCGGCGAGAGGATGAGTGCGCGGCAGCCCTTGCGGGGAGCCGGTTTGCGGTCGGCCATCAGTCGCTGGAGGATCGGCAGTGCAAAGGCAGCCGTCTTGCCAGTGCCAGTCTGGGCGATGCCCAGGACGTCACGGCCGGCGAGGGCATGGGG
>JANLYB010000270.1:0-18247 GCA_031365425.1 Hyphomicrobiaceae bacterium | reverse complement strand
AATTGGGGGATCACCCCTCACCCCGACCCGCTCCCCAGGGGGAGAGGGGGGGAGTGCTCGCTTCCGGTCAGATGAGGCTTAGTCCTTCGCGCGTTCGACGTAGCTGCCGTCTTCGGTCATGATGACGACGCGGGTGCCGGTGCCGACGTGTGGCGGGACCATGATACGGGCGCCGTTTTCGAGTTTGGCCGGCTTGTAGGACGACGAGGCGGTCTGGCCCTTCACGACCGGGTCGGCTTCGACGATTTCGAGGGTGACGCGGGCGGGGAGTTCGATCGAGACGGCTTTGCCTTCGAAGAGGGCGACCGAGCAGATCATGCCGTCGGCGAGCCACTTGGCTGAATCGCCGAGCACGTCCTTGCTGACCGAGATCTGCTCGAAGCTCTCGGGCTGCATGAAGTTAAAGCCCATCTCGTCTTCGTACATGTAGCTGTACTTCTGTTCGTCGAGGTACGCGCGCTCGACCTGGTCGGTGGTGCGATAACGTTCGGTGACCTTCACGCCGTCGGCGATGCGGCGCAGTTCCAGATGCGTCACCGGCGTGCCCTTGCCAGGGTGGATGTTTTCAGCCGTCATGACGACGGCGAGCTTACCGTTCAAATCCAGGACGTTGCCTTTGCGGACCGTGCTTGCAATAACTTTGACCACGTTCGTTCTCCGTTGCTTCCAATTCGGCGGAGCGCGTCGGGTTGAGCGTCGGCCTCGAATAGGGGGTGTTTGAGGCCGTGTCATAGCCGGTTCGGACGATTTGGCCAAGGGTGGCGGTTTCGCGCGCATGGATAGATCCAACTCGCTGACGCGATAAGGGCTGCCGCCCTTAACCCGCTTCAGGGGTGCCCCATCAAACTCCCCTCTTTTTGGGACTCAAGGAAGCCAATGACACTGAAAGCCATTCAAACGCCGTGGTGGGATAAGGGGCGGCATGGCGACCGGCGTGGTTTCCTGCTGGCGCGGGCGGCGATCAAGGCGGCGTTGCGGGGGTGGTTCGCGCAGTCTGGGTTCATCGAGGTGGAGCCGGGGTGCCTGCAGGTGTCGCCGGGGAACGAGGCGCATCTGCATGCCTTTGCAACTGAGCGGATTGGGACTGATTTGAGCCGGACGCCGCTCTATCTGCATACGTCGCCGGAATTTGCGATGAAGAAGCTGCTGGCGGCGGGTGAGGAGCGGATCTGTGCGTTTGCGCCGGTGTTTCGGAACCGGGAAACGGGTGGGCTGCATGCGAACGAGTTCACGATGCTGGAGTGGTATCGGGCGGGAACGGGGTATGAGGCGATGATGGCCGATTGCGCAGCGTTGCTGGCGCTGGCGGCTGAGACGGCAGGCACCAAGTGGGTGTCCCATCGCGGGGTGACGTGCGATCCTCGTGTGGAACCGGAGCGGGTGACCGTCGCCGAGGCGTTCTCGCGGTACGCGGGGATTGATCTGTTCGCGACCGTCGGGGACCGGGACGGATTGGCGCAGGCTGCCGATGCACAGGGGGTGCGGGTCGGTGCGGATTATAGTTGGGCAGACATCTTTGCGCGGGTGCTGACGGAGCGGATCGAGCCGCGGCTGGGCATCGGGCGGGCGACGCTGCTGTGCGATTATCCCGCGAGCGAGGCGGCGCTGGCGAAACGGTCGGTGCGGGATACGCGAGTGGCGGAACGGTTTGAGCTGTATGTATGCGGGGTCGAGGTCGCGAACGGGTTTTCTGAGTTGACGGATGCGGACGTTCAGCGGACAAACCTCCAAGAGGAGATGCAACTCAAACAGGCGCGGTATGGCGAGCGGTATCCGATTGATGAGGATTTTCTTGCTGCGGTGGCGGTGATGCCTGAGGCGAGTGGCTGTGCGATGGGGTTTGACCGGCTGGTGATGCTGGCGAGCGGGGCTGAGCGGGTAGAGCAGGTGATATGGACGCCGCTGTTCTCATAATGGAAAATTTGGTGGGCTTATGAACACCATAGGGCAGTTGCTGGAGGCGGGGCTGGTTGCGCGGGAGCGGGCCGATGAACTGTCGTCTGTGGCGGCGCGGTACGCGGTGGCGGTCTCGCCCGCTATGGCGGAACTGATCGTACCGGGGGACGCGAGCGATCCGATTGGGCTGCAGTTCATTCCTGATCCGCGTGAGCTGGACGTGCATTCAGCCGAGATGGCCGATCCGATTGGGGATCACGATAAGACGGTGGTGCCGGGCCTGGTGCACCGGTATCGCGACCGCGTGCTGTTCAAGGTGTCAGGTGTGTGTCCGGTGTACTGCCGGTTTTGTTTCCGGCGCGAGATGGTGGGGCCGGGAGCGGGGACAACGCTTGGGGCCGAGGAGATCGCACGGGCGGTTGAGTATATCCGGGAGCATTCAGAGGTTTGGGAGGTCATCGTCACCGGCGGCGATCCGCTGATCTTGTCGCCGCGGCGGATTGCCGAGATCGGCGCGGCGCTGGGGGCGATTGAGCACGTCAAGGTGATCCGCTGGCATACGCGAGTGCCGGTGGTGTCGCCAGAGCGGGTGAGCGACGAACTGGTGGCGGCGCTGAAGGTGGCGGGCAAGGCGGTGTATGTCGGGATTCACGCCAATCATGCGCGAGAGCTGACGACGGCGGCGCGGGCGGCTTTGGCGCGGCTGGCGGATGCTGGGATCGTGCTCGTCAGTCAGACGGTGCTGCTCGCAGGCGTGAATGACGATGCGGCGACGCTGGAAACATTGATGCGGGCATTCGTCGAGGCTCGCGTGACGCCGTATTATCTGCATCATGGCGATCTGGCGCCGGGGACGGCGCATTTTCGCACGACGATTGCGCGGGGGCAGGCGATGATGCGGGAGTTGCGTGGCCGCTTGTCGGGGATTGCTCAGCCAACGTATGTGCTCGATATTCCAGGTGCGTATGGGAAGGTTCCGATTGGGTCGGGGAATGTGGTGGCGGATGGGGTCGGCGGGTATCGGGTGACGGATGCAAGCGGGGGCGTGCATCGGTATGAGGATGTGATGGGGCGTCGATGAGGGCGGTGGGCGGCCATTCGAGGAGTAACCCCTCGAACTCCCCCTCTTTTTGGGACAAAGAAAGTGATGCGTATGGCGGGCTTGAGGGTTTGGGTAGCGGTGCTGGTGCTGCTGGGCGCCGGGCCGGTGCGGGCGGAGTGTTGGCCGACCTATGACGAGATGACGCCGCGTGAGCGTTCATCGGGTGAGCAAGAGACCGCACTTGGTGCGTACGAAATAATCGCGGGTGATCGGCTGACGGAAGACGCTGACTTGGCGTGGAAACGGCCAGGGCAGGCAGTGTCATACGATGCTGGCAAATGTGCTGCGGCGCTGCTTGCGACGCTCGCCAATAGTGAGCAGACCCTCTCACTTGGAGCGTCGATGTCAGAGAATATGCGAAACGTCCAATTCGCGCAGTTAGCGTTGGCGTACCTTAAAGTGCGGTCATTTCCGTCGTACAAGCAGCGCGGGATGATCGAGCAGTGGTTGATCGAGTTTGCAGACATGGCGAACGAGAAGGCGAAGTTGCCCGGGAGCCATCGGTATTGGTTGGGGCTGGGACTTGGTGCCGTGGGCATGGCGGCCGGGAGTGACCGGCATTGGGAGGCGGCGCGGGGGATTGCCGAGGAGGCCGCGCGCGAGATTGGGGCGGATGGGGCGTTGGCGGTGGAGTTGGTGCGCAAGGAGAAGGCGCTGCAGGGGCATGTGTTTGCGTTGATGCCGCTGGTGACGCTCGCCACGCTGGCGCGGGCGCAGGGCGAGGATTTTTATGCGCTGGGCGATGGTGCGATAGACCGGCTGGCGGGGTATGTGGCGAAGGGATTGAGGGAGCAGCCGGAGGTGAAGCCCGGCGCTGGGTGGTCGCAGCTTTATGCGCTGCATGCCGCCGACGCGGCAGGGGCAAAGATCGGGATGCCGCGCAGCTTTGTGGGACTCGGCGGGGACGTGCAGATACTGGTGCGGGCGCTGGGTGCGAGCGAGCAGGAGTGATGATCGTAGGTTGGGTTGGGCGCGCCTTCGCGCCGTAACCCAACACTTCGGGGTCTGCGCGTGGGAAGTTGTTGGGTTACGCTGCGAGTGGGCAGCTAACCCAACCTACGGGGGCTTTGCCTTTTTACGGCTCGAAGCCTTCGAAGATCATGGCGTCGGCGTGGGTGGCGGCGTGGGCGCGACCGGCGAGGGTGCGGACGGTCCAGGTGAAGAGGGGGATGCCTG
Source organism: Hyphomicrobiaceae bacterium (assembly GCA_031365425.1). GTDB lineage: Bacteria > Pseudomonadota > Alphaproteobacteria > Rhizobiales > Hyphomicrobiaceae > JANXVY01. Next base: position 14,073 of record JANLYB010000270.1, on the reverse strand, counting down.
CGGAGCGGAGGCGTTGGGTCACCGGTGTCGGGAGGGCTGCGCATTCGTAGGCGGCGAAGGAGCAGCCGAGACGGTCGAAATCGGTCAGGTCGCGAAGGTGGGCAGCGCGGGCGGGGGTGAGTTTGTCGTGCCACCAGTGGTCGCCGGAGTCTGCACGATAGGAGCCGGAGACGAGGCCGCGCGGGATGGTCGGGGCGAGGGTTTGAAGTGTTGAGATCACGGCGGGGTCGAAGGACATGAGTGCGATGGGCCCAATGTAGGCCGTGGCGAGGGTCGTGATTTTTGATAGGAAGGCCGGGTCCGGCGGGGTCCATTCGCTTTTGATTTCGACGAGCAGGGGGACGGCTCCTGCCACAAGCGAGACCAAGCCTTCGAAGGTGAGGATCGGCGTGTTGGTGTTGCGGTAGCGCAAGTGGGCGAGGTCGGAGGGAGCCAGGGTGCTAACGAAGCCAGTGCCGTCGACGAGCCGTTCGAGAGTTTCGTCGTGGAAGACGACGGGGGTGCCGCCTGCGAGCGGGCGCAGGTCGCATTCGATGCCATAGCCGCAGCGAACCGCCGCCTCAAAAGCGGGACCGGTGTTTTCGATCCGCCCCGCCGCAGCATCGTGCAGTCCACGATGGGCGAAGGGGCGGAGGAAGGCCTTTCTATCAAGTATTGGGCGTCTGAGCATTACGCGACCATGAACAGGGCGTCGATTTCGGTGGCGGAGTTGAGGGGCAGCGAGACAGCGCCGACGGCGGCGCGGCTGTGGACGCCGGGGGCACCCAAGACAGTGGCAATGAGGTCGGAGGCGCCGTTGATGACCTTGGGATGGTCGGTGTAGGCCGGCGTTGCCTGGACGAATCCGGTGAGGCGCAGGGTGTGTGTAATACGGCCAAGGTCGCCGAGGGCGGCTTGAGCCTGAGCGAGGATGTTGAGAGCGGACAGGCGGGCGGCGTCCTGAGCTTGTTCGGTCGTGAGATCGTCACCGGCGCGGCCGGTCAGGAGGGTGCCGTCGGCGCGGCGGGGGAGCTGGCCCGAGATCGCCAGCAGATTGCCGGCCAAAATGAAACCCGCGTAGTTGCCGGCAGCGGCCGGGACCGGGGGAAGCGTCAGGCCGAGCTTGGCAAGACGCAGGGTGGGGGTTTCGGCCTCGATTTTGCCGCTCATAGGCGTTCTCCTGGGAAGGGGGGATGACTTGAGATCCCTTCTTGGCTGGGCTTTGGGCCGTTGGCAACCAAGCTGGAAGGCGCATAGTTTAGCAAAACCGGCGCGCGGCGTGGTATCGTTGGCGTGATGAAACTTCAGGAGTGAGCCGATGACGGTTGGGTATTGCAGGCGGACGGTGTGGCTTCTCCCCGCTGCGATCGGCGCGATGACGGCCTCCGGTGGTGCGTGGTCCGCCAGTGAAACGGTGAAATTTGCCCCGCATCGGGCGGTTTACGACATCAGTCTGGGGCGGGCGGCTCCGGGGTCGGGCGTCAACGAGATGACCGGGCGGCTCGTGTATGAACTGCGGGGAGGGGGCTGCGAGGACTATGCGCAGACGATGCGGTTCGTGACGCAATCGAGTTCGTCGGATGGGTCGGAGCAGATCAACGATATGCGCACGTCCAGTTCCGAGGAAATCGCCGGACGCCGGCTGACGTTCACCACGTCGCAGTATCATGACGACAAGATCGGCGAAGTGACAGAAGGCAAGGCCGGGCGGCGCGATGCGAGCGGTGAGGTTGCCATCGAACTCGTTAAGCCCGAGCGTAAAGCGTTGTCGCTGCCGGGGACGACGTATTTTCCGATCCAGCATTCCATTGCCATGCTGCAGGCGGCGATGGAGGGCAAGGTCCGGTTTGCTGCCGACGTTTATGACGGGTCGGAAAAGGGCGACAAGGTCTCGACGACGATGACGATTATCGGCAAGGGGCGGGTGGCGGACGCCAGCGTGCTGCCTGCGTCGGTTGCGAATGCCGATCGCTTGAAGCAGATGAGGTTCTGGCCGATTTCGACGGGGTATTTCGAAAAAGGCAAAGCGCTGGAAACGAAGGATGCCCTCCCGAATTACGAAATGGCGGCGAACTTTTTTGAAAATGGCGTGTCGACACGATTGGTGATGGACTACGGGGATTTTGCGCTGAAGGGCGAGTTGCGGGAATTGACGTTTTTGGATGAGCCCAAGTGCGGGAAGTGATGGCGGGGGCTAGAGGTGCATCGGTGGGCATCAGTCCGGAAAGTAAGCGGCGCCAGACATGCGGCAACTTAAATCTTGTGTGGGTAAGACAAAAACAACAATTTCTGGTTGCATTTTAATGCGATACATTCGAAAGCGATTCTCATAAGGAGAGAAATATGCTTTCGATTGCCGTTACTTTTAACGCTGTTTCTATGATCAGAGGGGACGTGCTTTCCATCCTTTGGGCTCAGTATCCCATATTGATTGTGATCATTTCACTTATCATTGCCACGTCTCGGGCGTTTATGCTTAGCCGAGCAATAATTGGATTTATGGGGACGATGGACCGTGTTCCACGCGGGACGCCATTCATTGAGGGGTTGAGGCAGTTCCGGTCGGGAGCACTTTCGAAATTTTTGATATTCTGCGCTTTAGTTGTTGTCTATTTCTTTGGCGGTATTTGGGGAATGCTATTGGTAAGCGCAACGACTTGGTGGTGGTTGAATTCGCGACAGTAGCTTCGGCATCAAAGCGAATTCCGTTTCACGACCGGGCGTACGTGGCTCCCGAACCCTTAGTCCATTTGAGGCATAAACGGTGGTGCAACTATTTGCCGGAGCGTGTCAAAAGTAGCTGCGGTGACAGAGTGCGCTACGGCCACAACCACGCCGCCCCGCGGACGCCGCTGGCGGGACCGTGTTTGGGCGGGCGGATGGATATGTCCGTGTTATCGGCGAAGATGAAGGGGGCCATCAGGCTGGGGAGAGACGTATAGAGGTGGGGCAGCGACGAGAGGCCGCCGCCGAGGACGATGACGTCAGGGTCGAGCAGGTTGACGACCGTGGCGAGGCCGCGTGCGAGGCGGTGGGCGTGGCGGTCGAGGGTTGCGTTAGCGGCTGCGTCCCCGGTGGCTGCCGCGGTGGCGATGGTCTCGACCGTGAGGGTCTTGCCGGTGACATGCGCGTGATCGGCCGAAATTCCCGGGCCTGACACCCAGGTTTCGATGCAGCCGCTGCGGACGCACCAGCATGGAGGATGGGCCAACTCTTGCGCTGTCGGCCAGGGGAGCGGGTTGTGGCCCCATTCGCCGCCGATGCCACGCGGGCCGTCGATGATTTTGCCGTCGATGACGATGCCGCCGCCGCAGCCGGTTCCGAGAATGACACCGAAGACGGTGCGTGCGCCTTGGCCCGCGCCGTCGGTCGCCTCTGACAAGGCGAAGCAGTTGGCGTCGTTGGCAAAACGCACGGGGCGCGCGAGGAGCGCTTGGAGGTCGCGGTCCAATGGCTGGCCGTTGAGACACGTGGAATTCGCGTTTTGCATGAGGCCCGTTGAAGGCGACAGGGAGCCCGGGATGCCGACGCCGACCGTCAGCCCGCTCACGGTCTTGGATTCCAGCGCCCCCACCACGCTGGCAATGGCCCTCAAGGTGGCGGTATAATCGTCCTGCGGTGTGGCGATGATCGTGCCTGCAACCGTGGCGCCAGATGTATCGAGGACCGCGCCGGCGATCTTGGTACCGCCGAGGTCGATGCCGAGACGGAGCTGGGGTGCATTCGTCATGACCGGGAGCGGCGGGCGGCTTCGAGGATGAGGATGTCCCAGGCGGTTTGGACGTTGCCGGGGGGGAGCGAGTTGTTCGCAGCAAATTCGAGCAGGAGCGGTTCGTCGCCCAGCATGTATTCGAGGACGGACGCCAAGAAATTCGGGTCGTCCTTGTTGGCGGCGATCTCCGCGGGGCCGATGCCGGTCAGGCTGAGGAACCGGCCGAGGCGAGCCATATCGCTGGCAAGAAACGATAAACCATGAATGCCGACCCACTCGGCGGCTTCGAAGTCCATTTTCGTCGGTTTGGGGGGCAAAATGAGCCTCTTTCGACACGGTTTGGGATGCTTAAGCTGTTGGTTACAGCTTTGAATGCATAGTCAGCACAACGTCCACACGAGAATCGGTGCACATATCTTTGCTCATAGACGAAGCGCGAGCAGGAAATGTCTGCATGACGTATCAGGGGACACGGGTGCCCGTCGAGGCCCAGAGACTGAGCTCAGTTCGTGGTGTGCCGCCGATGCAAAAGACAGTTTTGATCGTCGAAGACAACGAACTCAACATGAAGCTATTTCACGATCTGCTCGATGCACACGGTTTTCGGACGGTGCAGACGCGCAATGGGTTGGATGCGCTCGCTTTGGCTCGCCACCACCGGCCCGACGTGATCTTGATGGACATCCAGCTTCCGGAAGTTTCCGGGCTTGAGGTTACCAAGTGGTTGAAAGACGACGACGATTTGCGTGGAATTCCCGTCATCGCGGTAACGGCGTTTGCGATGAAGGGTGACGAGGACCGCATCCGTTCGGGGGGATGCCAAGCCTATATTTCCAAGCCGATCTCGGTCGCAGGATTTCTGGAGACAGTGCGCCGGTTCGCCGGCGTCGCGGTCGTCTCGGCAACGTAACGTCAACGTAGGGTACGAGTAAGAGTATGACCGCGCGTGTTCTTGTCGTCGATGACATCATCGCGAACGTCAAGCTGCTGGGGGCACGCTTGACGGCCGAGTATTTCGAGGTGCTGTCGGCATCTTCGGGACAGCAGGCGATTGATATTTGCAATAGCGAGCGCGTCGATGTGGTGCTGCTCGATGTGATGATGCCGGGCATGGACGGGTTTGAAGCCTGCCGCCGGATCAAGACCAATCCCAAGACTGCGCACCTGCCGGTGATCATGGTGACGGCGCTCGACCAACCGTCGGACCGCGTGCAGGGGCTTGAGGCGGGGGCCGACGATTTTCTGACGAAGCCGGTCGACGATATCGCGCTGGTAACGCGGGTGAAGAACCTCGCGCGGCTCAAGATGCTCAACGACGAAATGGTGATGCGCGCCATGACCGGGCGCCAGCTCGGGCTGGCCGATAACGAGGCGCTCAATAAGGCGCTGGGTGAACATGGCGGTCGCGTGATGATCGTGGACGATCATCCCCGGTCGTCGATGCGGCTGTCGGAGACGTTGTGCAAGGCCTATGACGCGGTGCCCGAGCGGGATCCGGTGCAGGCGCTGACGCGCTTGGCGGAGGAGCCGTTCGATCTGGTGCTCGTGTCACTGTCATTGACGAGCGCGGACGGGTTGCGGCTGTGTTCCCAGTTGCGCTCGCTGGAAGCGACGCGGCATCTCCCGATTGTCATTCTGGTCGAGCCTGGCGACGATGCGCGGTTGATGCGCGGGCTCGACATGGGCGTGAACGATTATCTGATGCGGCCGATCGAGCGCCATGAGCTGATGGCGCGCGTCAAGACGCAGACCAAGCGGAAGCGCCATTCGGATTTCCTGCGCAACCGGCTGGAAGAAAGCGTCGAGCAGTCGATTACGGACAGCCTGACGGGCCTGCATAACCGGCGCTACCTCGAAAGCCATTTGAAGACGCTGGTGGCGCAGTCGCTGGAAACGGGGCGCGCGTTGTCGGTGATGATTGCCGACATCGACTTCTTCAAGAAGGTCAACGACACGTTCGGGCATGACGGCGGTGATGCGGTGTTGCGGGAGTTTTCCGAACGGTTGCGCCGCAATACGCGTGGCATCGATCTGGCCGGGCGGTTGGGCGGCGAAGAGTTCCTCATCATCATGCCCGATACCGATCTCGATCGGGCGTATCAGGTGGCCGAGCGGTTGCGGGCGTGCGTGGCGGCCGACGATTTCGAAGTCGGCAATCAGACGCGCCACCGTGTGACGACCAGTTGCGGGATCGCGACGCTGGAGCGGGCGGACGATACGCCTGAGACGTTGTTCAAGCGGGCCGACAAGGCGCTTTACAACGCTAAGAGGAATGGCCGCAACCGGGTGATCTCGGACGCGGCGTGAAGGGCTGTCTTTTTTATAATCCACGTCTGGCAAACGGCGGCTTGAGGCGCTGAATTTTTGTGCAGTGCGGGCTAAAACTCTAGAGTCTTTCGGCTGTCAAGTGCATACTTGCGCCATGCAGTGATTTCTGCCATGGTCGCGTGGAGATTGTGTTTCGGGTATACTTTGCACCCGTTGACACGTCGTTTCTGGTTCTGGCACTGGTCGGTTGGCCGCAACTGCTGACAAGTGTCTGAAACGTGATCGGAACCTGCAACACGGCCGTCAGGCATAATTGCAATCATCGGTCACGGTATCCCAAGCTGGTTGTCGACGCCCTCTTCGACATCAACTTGGTACGCCAGGGTTCGTGCGGAACTCGGTCTTCGTACCCCGCTGCCGAGATGAGGTATGAACCCTGGCGCCTTACTGGGCTTGACGCCCATAAGGTCTATGTGAGGGGATCGCGTCCGTTAAAGTTTAGCTGCCCAGCGACAGGGCCGGATCGCTCAATCGGTTGTTTAGAATGGTTTTCACCCGGAACTGAATTCACGTCCGGCGGAAAAAGTTGCGACGTTCAAAAAATAAACAATGGTTTGAAAAAAGCAGGTTTGGCGACCCGGTTCTAATAGCCGGACCGCCCGAAAATCACTTGATTTTGGTTTCTTTGAACTCGACGTGCTTCTTCACGATGGGGTCGTACTTCTTGAAGACGAGCTTTTCCGTGCTGGTGCGCGGATTCTTCTTGGTGACGTAGAAGAAGCCGGTGTTAGCGGTCGAGAGCAGCTTGATCTTCTGGGTTACTGGCTTAGCCATTGTATTGCCTGACGTGTGCGATGAACAAAATTGTGAGCGCGCACCATAGCCGGGATCACTTTGGTGTCAAGGACAAGGCCCGTGGGGTGGCGAAAATGTCCTGGTAGGGCGGCAATTGAGTTTAGAGCAGGTCACGGTGGAAGTGGCCGGCCCGGTGATAATAGAACGGGATCGGATGGCTGGCAGGAACGGTGGATTTCAAAATCTGCGCGATGTCTTCGATGATGAGGCGAGTGATGCCCGGCATGTCCAGGGTGTTGGTCTGTTCGAGAGTGAACCAGGCGAGGTCGGAGAGTTCGCCGTCACCGGCGAGCGTTTTGTCGGCCACAAGGTCTGCGTTAGCCATAAAGAAGCGGGTGTCGAAGCGGCGGGTGCGGTCGGGTGGGGTGATCGCGCGGGCGAAGTAGTTCAGCGCCGCCAGCGGAGGACTTTCGCGATGGCCGAGGATGAGGCCGGTCTCTTCGCGGACTTCGCGGATGGCGGCGATGGCGAGGGCACGTGCGCGGTCAGGCGATGCCTTGCCGCGCATTTCAACGAGAAGCTTTTCGGCGACGGCGGGATGGAGGTCTTCGGCGGCCTCGATGGATAAGTCGGCGTCGTCGACCCGGCCGCCAGGGAAAACGAACTTGTTGGCGAGAAACGCCATATCCGGGTGGCGGCGACCCATCAGAACGCGGGGGGCATCCGCCGTGTGATCGACGAGCACAAGAGTTGCCGCGTCTCGCGGTACCAGCGGCTTTTTAGCGTCGGGCGTCGCTGGGGCGGACACGGCGGGCTAGGCCGTGGCTTTGTGTGTGGGGGGAAGTACGCTGGAGCCTGCGTTGTCGAATCCGTGCATGCGCTTGGCCCATTGCAGGCCGATCAAGATGCCTTTGATGCGCGGCAGCATAAAGAGGCTCATGCCGAGCAGGATCGGCGGCCAGATGAGGGCGTGGACCCACAGATCGGGGGCGAAGTGGGATTCTATCGTCATGACGGCCCCGACGACGATGTGGCCGATGATGAACATGGTGAAGTAGGCGGGCGCGTCGTCGGCACGCTGGTGATGCAACTCTTCGCCGCAGGAAGGGCAGGCGTCGGCGACCTTGAGATAGCTTTTATAGAGCGAGCCTTCGCCGCAGGCCGGGCACTTTTCGTGCATTCCGCGCTGCATGGCTTGCCAGGAGGAGCGTTCGATCATGATCGGGGTCCGTGGGGTTCGGTGGCCGGAATTTGATCTACTACAAATGATGCCTGCGGCCACGGGGCGTCAAGGGTGCGTGTTGTCTCGGTGGGTGTGTGTCAGGTACGTTGGGTGCAATAGCATCTTGGCGTATTGCACCGTCTGACAATGGACTCGCGGCCGGCGCAATACGCTTTGCTATTGCGCCCTACTAGTGAAGTTACCGCCTCTTGCCGAACTTTTGTCTTGGCAGGCGGCGGGGGCCGGATTCGTGGGGGCGGCCGGCGGGGCGGCCTTCGCGGAGGTTGAGTTTCTTGGGCTGGGTGACCATGCCGAAGCGGAGGGCACCGGCGGAGGGGATACATTCGAGGAGTTTGACGTCGACGGCTTCGCCGAGGCGGTAGCCTAGGCCGGATTTGGAGCCGACGAGGGCGTGGGCTTCCTCGATGTGGTTATAGTATTCGTTGCCGAGCGAGGAGATCGGGATGAAGCCGTCCGCGCCGGTGTCTTTCAGCCGCACGAATAGGCCGGAGCGGGTGACGCCGGCGATCCGGGCGGCGAAGGTTGCGCCGATGTGGTTGGCCAAGTGGGCGGCGATCAGGCGGTCGGTGGTTTCGCGTTCGGCGGCCATGGCGCGGCGTTCGGTCTGCGAGATGGCCTGGGCGATGGCGCCGAGCTTGGGCATTTCTGCGTCGTGGAGGCCGCCGTCGCCGAGCTTTAGGGTCTTGATCAGCGCGCGGTGGACGAGGAGGTCGGCGTAGCGGCGGATCGGCGAGGTGAAGTGCGCGTACTTGCGCAGGTTCAGGCCGAAGTGGCCGATGTTGTCGGGGTTGTATTCGGCTTGCGATTGCGAGCGCAGGACGATCTCGTTGACGAGGTCGGGAACGGGCAGGTCTTTGGCCTGGGCGAGGATCTTGTTCAACGCGCCGGGTTTCAATTCTCCAGCGGGCGGCAGCTTCAAGTCGAGAGTGTCGAGGAAGTCCTTGAGGTTCTTGAGCTTTTCCTTCGAGGGCTGGTCGTGGATGCGGTAGACGACCAAGCCCTTCTTGCCTTCGAGCGCTTCGGCGGCGGCGACGTTCGCCTGGATCATGCACTCTTCGATGAGGCGATGGGCGGTCAAGCGTTCGGGCGTTTCGATGGCGACCACGCGACCGTCGATGCCGAGCTTGATCTTGCGCTCAGGGAGGTCGAGGTCGAGCGGTTCGCGCCGGTCGCGGGCCGCGGCGAGCTTTTCATAGGCGGCCCATAGCGGCTTGAGAACCGCGTCCATGATCGGCCGGCATTTGGCGGTGACGTCGCCGTCGATGGCGGCCTGGGCTTCCTGGTAGCTGAGCTTGGCGGCGGAGCGCATCATGGCGCGCATGAAGCCGTGGCTGCGTTTGTCGCCATGGGTGTCGAAGATCATGCGGGCGACGAGGACGCCGCGGTCTTTGCCTTCGACGAGCGAGCACAGGTCGTTTGAGATGCGCTCGGGCAGCATGGGGACGACGCGGTCGGGGAAGTAGACCGAGTTGCCGCGCAGTTGGGCTTCGCGGTCGATCTTGGTTTGCGGGCGGACGAAGTGGGCGACGTCGGCGATGGCGACGTAGAGGATGAAGCCGCCGGGGTTCTTGGGGTCCTCGTCGGGCGTGGCGTAAACGGCGTCGTCGTGGTCGCGGGCGTCGACGGGGTCGATGGTGATGAGCGGCAACTGGCGCAGGTCGGTGCGGCCGGCAAGCGTTGGGGCTTTGAGGCTTTCACTTTCAGTAACGACGCTTTCGGGGAAGTCGTCGGGGATGCCGTGGGCGTGGACTGCGATCAGGCTGATCTGGCGCTGGTCGTCGGGGTTACCGAGAGACTCCAGGATGCGGGCCTGGGGCTCGGAAAAGCGCCCCTTGCGGGCAAGGTCGAAGCGGACGAGGTCGCCGTCTTTCGCGTTGCCCTCGTCGCCCTTGTGGATGCCGTAGGAGCGCAGTTCCTTGCGGTTGATGGGCTCGATGGAGCCGCCGCCGCCCGATTTTGCTTTGCGGAAAATGCCGAGCAGGCGGCCTTTGTCGCGCGGCAGGCGCTTGATGATGGAGCCCTGGAATTCAAAACCGCTTGCGTCTTCGCCGAGGTAGCGGGAGATTTTGACGAGGACGCGGTCGCCGACGCCGTAAGCTGGTTCGCCGGGGATGTTGCGGACCTGGGTGATGAGGACTTGCGGGCGGTCGCCTTCGGCGTGTTCCCAGACGGTGGGCTGGCCGATCAGGTCGCCCTGCACGTCGCGGCCGATGATGTCGAGGGTCGACATGGGTGGCAGGCTGCCCGGCTGGTGGAGGTCGCTGCGGTTGCCAGCCAGCGTGCCGGATTCGGCCATTTCGCCGAGCAGGCGTTTCAACGCGATCTTGTCGCCGCCTTTGATGCCGAACGCTTTGGCGATCTCGCGCTTGCCGACTTTGGTGGGCGAGGATTCGATGAAGGATAGGACTTGCGCTTTGGAGGGCAGCGCGTCGTCGCCGGCGGGGAGATGGGATTTGCCCTTGGGAACCTTCGGGGCCTTCTTGCGCGGGGGACGGTTCATGGCGTGGGCCTGGGTTGGGTCGCTGTCGCGATTGGGCTATCGCGCGTCGCTTTTTGGTCGGCCTCGCCTCTGCCCATTTGTGGAAACGAGTACCCCAAAACCCCCTCCCTGTTTGGGACTAAGGTGTTGGAATTGCAAAGGGTTGTGCCGGACAAATAACTAGCTTGCCTGGATCCCAGCCTTCGCTGGGATGACGTCAGCTGAGGAAGCGCCACTTCCCCCTCTCCCCCTGGGGAGAGGGTTGGGGTGAGGGGACTTGGTGCGCACCTGAGCGAAGTGAAGGTACCCCTCATCTGCCCTACGGGCATCTTCTCCCCAGGGGGAGACGAAAGTGGTGCCGTTTCCGATTGGATGGGCATTAGTCCTCGGTTCCGGTTTTCTTGGCGGCGGCTTTTTTGGCAGCGGGCTTTTTCGCAGGCGCTTTTTTGGCGGCGGCTTTTTTGGCCGGAGCTTTGGCGGGGGCTTTGCGGGCGGTTTTCTTGGCTTTCCCGCCGCCGCTGGCGATGCGTTCATCAAGGAGGGTGACGGCTTCGTCGGCGGTCAGTTGGGCCGGATCCTTCGCTTTAGGGACGGTGGCGTTGGTGCCGTTGTGGCTGACGTAGGGGCCATATTTACCCGATAGAACCTTGATGGGGCCGCCGTCGCGGGGGTGCTCGCCAAGCTCTTTGAGGACTTGGGCAGCGGCGCGCTGGAAGCGGCTCTTGCCACCGCCTGCGCGCTTCTCGGCCAGCACCGTGACGGCGCGGTTGACGCCGATGCTGAATACATCCTCGATGTTTTCAACGTTGGCGTAGGTGCCGTCATGCTTGATGTAGGGACCGAACTTTCCAAGATTGGCCTCGATCATGGTGTTGGTCTCGGGGTGCATGCCGACCTGACGGGGTAGGCGGAGCAGCTTTAAGGCCAGATCGAAGTCGAGGTCGGCGGCGTTGACGCCCTTAGGCAGGCTGGAGCGCTTGGGCTTGTCGTCTTTGCTCTCGGGTTCGCCGAGCTGAATGTACGGGCCAAAGCGGCCTGACTTGAGGATGACGTCAAGGCCGGTTTCGGGGTCCTGGCCAAGGATGGTGCCGTCGAGGGCTGCCGCGTCAGAATCTACCTGCGCGAACTGGCGGCTGTAGGTGCACTCGGGGTAACGCTCACAGCCGATAAAGGCGCCGAACTTGCCGGAGTTCTTGAGACTCAGCCGCCCGGTGCCGCATTTGGGGCAAGCGCGCGGGTCCGAGCCGTCGCCCTTGTCGGGGAACAGATGCTGGCCCAGGGTTTCGTTGAGCGCGTCAAGGACGTCGCCGACGCGCAGGTCTTTGGACTCGGCGATAGCGGCTGCGAACTCTTTCCAGAAATCGCGCAGGACATCCTTGTAGGCGAGTTTGTCGTCGGAGATGAGGTCGAGTTTTTCCTCAAGGCCAGCGGTGAAATCGAACTCGACGTACTTGGTGAAGAAGTTCTGCAGGAAGGACGTAACGAGGCGGCCCTTGTCCTCAGGGATGAGCTGCTTTTTCTCAAGCTTCACGTAGTCGCGTTCGACGAGGACGGCCATCGTGGAGGCGTAGGTGGACGGGCGGCCGATGCCGAGTTCTTCCATGCGCTTGACGAGGCTCGCTTCGGTGAAGCGCGGCGGCGGCTTGGTGAAGTGCTGCTCGGCATCGATGCCTTTGTTGGCCAGTGCGTCGCGTTCGTTGAGATTGGGCAAGCGGCGGGTGGAGTCGTCGTCTTCGTCGTCTTGGGTGGGCTTCTCGCGCAGGACTTCGTACAGCTTCAGGAAGCCGTCGAACTGGACGATGGAACCGGTGGCGCGGAACGAATAGTCTATGTGGTCGCAGCCTTTGACGGCGATGTCGGCAGTCGTCTGTTCCATCTCGGCGGACGCCATCTGGCTCGCAACCGCGCGCTTCCAGATCAATTCATAGAGCTTGGCCTGATCGGGGGCTAAGTGCTTGCCGACGAGTTTGGGCGTGCGCTTGACGTCGGTGGGACGGATGGCTTCGTGAGCTTCCTGGGCGTTTTTCGCCTTGGCTTTGTATTCGCGCACGAAGGGGCAGACGTAGCGCTTGGAATAATCGGTTTCGATCAGGCGGCGGATGTCGCCAATCGCGCCGGGCTCGATCTGAACGCCGTCGGTTCGCATGTAGGTGATGAGGCCAACGGTTTCGCCGCCGATGTCGACGCCTTCATAGAGGCGCTGGGCCACCTGCATGGTCTGTTTGGCGCCAAAGCCCAATTTGCTGGAGGCGTCCTGTTGGAGCGTCGAGGTGGTGAACGGCGGAAAGGGGTTGCGCTTCACGGCCTTTTTGTCGACCGAGGCGACGGCGAACATCTGGCCTTCGACGGCGGCTTTGATGGCGTTGGCAGAGGCGGCGTCCTTGACGTCGAGACGCTGCAAGGTCTTGCCGCCGATGGCTTGGAGGCGGGCGCGGACGTCTTCGTTTTTGGCGGTCGAAAGCAGAGCTTCGATGGTCCAGTATTCGTCGGTCTTGAAGGCTTCGATCTCGGCTTCGCGGTCGCAGATGAGGCGCAGGGCGACGGACTGGACGCGCCCGGCCGACCGCGAGCCGGGCAGCTTGCGCCACAGGACTTGCGACAGATTGAGGCCGACGAGGTAATCGAGCGCGCGGCGGGCGAGATAGGCGTCCACCAGCGGGCCGTCGATCTGGCGCGGCTCGGACATCGCCTGCAGGATGGCCTGTTTGGTGACGGCGTTGAAGGCCACCCGCTCGACGACCATGCCCTTTTTGATGAGCTTCTTGTCGTTCAGGATTTGCAGAATGTGCCAGGAGATCGCTTCGCCTTCGCGATCAGGGTCGGTCGCGAGAATGAGCTTGTCGGCGCCCTTCATCGCGGTAGCGATTTCCTTCATCGCCTTTTTGGCGGTGTCGGTTTCCCAGTGCATGGCGAAATCGTTGTCGGGTTCGACCGCGCCGCCGCCCTTGGAGGGCAGGTCGCGGACGTGGCCGATGGAGGCGATGACCTTAAAGTCTGAGCCCAGATACTTGTTGATGGTCTTGGCCTTGGCAGCCGATTCCACGATCACGAGATTCATAGGTGCCTTTCGAAAATGCCTCGAGAAACGGCCAATCTGCTTTTTTTTCAGGCCATTGGCGCGATGTCTGTCCAGCCACAAGCGGCGAGGCGTGAGGGGATCGAGCGGGCCGGAACATGGGTTAATGTTGCCCGCCTGTCAAACAGGGGGGATAAACAGATGGTGTGCGGACCTATGGCGGGTACGAGTCCAAAGGTTGATTGATTACAACCTTTGATAGTGTTAGTTTCTATAGCGCAACTGAGCGAGGGGGGCCTTGTACCAATGGTTGAATTTATACGACGCTTCGATAAAGAACAAAATGAGATTGCAGAGCAGGCCGAACAAGTGGACGGGGCGAGTGTTGATCTCAGCCTCGATCAACTCGATTATATGGCAGACCTCGTGTCCGAACTTCGTGAGATGTCGCAACGCTCGGGTCTGACGACTTTGGCCGCAATCCTGGCGCTTGCGCAGACGGAAGCCGCTCAACAGATAATGAGGCGCCGCGTTACGTAACGTGAGGGTACGGTTGCGCGCGGGGATGGCAGTCGCGCGCG
>JANLYB010000266.1:0-3033 GCA_031365425.1 Hyphomicrobiaceae bacterium | reverse complement strand
TGCGCGCGAGCACATCCGTCACGGTCGTACGCAGGCCGTCGATGACAATCTCTTGCCCTTTGATGCCGGTCGGACAAACGACATTCCATCGCTCAAAAAATGCCCCGGCCTCCATGCCTCTCACCGGCTCTGACTTTGTCTTGCAGGCATCCGGCAGCCGGACATAGAGCCCAAGCCGGAAATCACCCGCAGCGGGAACTTTCCATAGGACGGCGAATTCGGAGGGTGCGATCTCCCGCATGGCAAGATAGGCCGGTCGCAGCTCGTCGGCGCCGGCGGGCATTCCCGCGAGGCTTTGGATTAGGAGGACCAAGAACACGCAAAGACGGATCATCGATTGGCCTTGGGCTGGGGTACGCTCTCGATGTTTACGTCATACCGCTTCAAAAGCTTGTTGAAGCGAGCTTCATCGATAGCTACGCGCTTATCATTCGCCCACTCGCGCGTCACGGCATCGCGAACCTCGCCCAGTGCTGGAATACGCCCGGCTTTGTACTCGGTGACGCGGACGATGTGCAGCCCGAAGGCGGACTTGACGGGGCCTGTCCACCGGCCGGGCGTTACCTTGTCGAGTGCGTTGGCAAATTCCAGCCCGAATACCTGACCGATCGAAGCCTTCCCGGTGATGGGAAGCTCCGAAGGTATCAGTGTGCCATCGCCTAATGTGCTGGGATCAATTCCCGGATCCTTGAGCAACACTGCAAGCAGCAATGCCGCGTCTTCGCCAATTTGGGTGCCATGCTTATCCAGGCTGAGGTAGACATGGCGAAACGCGATGGAAGGCTCAATCTCGAACTTTCGCGGATTGGCCTTGAGATACTCTTCGAGTTCGGCTTCCGCCGGCACTGATCCTTCTGCTTCGGCCTGGCTCAGAAATTCCATTTTGTTGCGCAGACGCCGACGGATGACCGTGTCGTCCTTGTCCAAGCCAAGCGCCAGGGCTTCGCGATAATAGACCTCCTCTTTTATGTAATCGTCGATCAGACCTTTGAGTTCAGACTCGGTCGGCGCCCTGTGCCGGGTCATCGCAAAATATGCAGCAAGCTGTTCGAACTTGGCTCCGGTGATCAGTATCCGATTTGGTTTCTTGGCCTCGGACGGATTCAGCACGCCGTAAACCAGAAAGATGATCAGCGCGAAAACCGAAAATTGAGCGAGGGGTTCTTTAATGGCGCGCATTAGCATGAATTATTCATCCGTAGACGCATCCGGTTAGGGCTGCCGTGCGCTTGGCGGTACCGGCTATCGAGAGAGTCAGAACCATGATGGAGACTGCCAGGATCCAGGACCCGGCAATCCTGATTGCCACGCGCTGCCAATGCTTCTCGATTGCGACGGTCAATCCGGCAATCACGATGGTGAGATAAAGTACTCCTACCGTTCCTCCTGCAGCCGCCAATGCTGTATCTCGGAGGCCAGCCGTGCTTAGCGCAGAATCTAAACCGATCGTGATTCCCGCTCCAGCTGCAAGGAACGTCACCAATAGACCTGGTATCCGCCAATCCAGGCACACGGCACTGCCAACCACAAGTGTGCCGAACAAAAGAATCCACTCCCGCTCTCCTTCGAGCGTTACAACCGTGGCCACCGTCAGTCCGGCAGCGAACGCCAAACCAAACGAGACTATGCCGACCCGCGCGATACTGCGGCCCTGCTGACCGAGCATAAGAGCGATCGCAATCAGCAGCAGCGCTTGAGATGGCACAACGAGGGGATGCAACAAATGATTATAGAACGTCCCCATGCCTTGTATCGGACTATGAGCTTCTGACGCTGATGGATAAATGAACGCGACCGCGATAAGAATAGACCGCCGCGACCCTTGGGCTGCCAACTTCATGCGTAGCCCGTCAGCAAGGCAAGGCCGAAGGCGGCAATCCCAGCCCCGGCGGCGCGCACCAGGTGTTTTCCAATCGGGTATCGCGCCAGCATGCCGAAGGCAATGCCACACAGATGAAGAGCGCCGGTAGCTATCACGAAGCCAAGGGCATAAGTAAGAGGATTAGCCGCTCCGGGGAGCTCCGTCCCGTGGGCGTGGCCGTGAAAAATGGCAAACGCTCCAACAATGATGGCAGCAACCCAGAGCGGCGCCCGCACAGCCAGCGCAACGCACCCACCCAGCACGACGGCCGATGCCGCGACCCAATGTTCCACTCCCGGGAGCGCGACGCCGGAAATGCCCAAGGCACCGCCGACCGCCATTACCAGCGGAAATACAACCGGCAAGATCCAGATGGCTGGCAAGCCGAGAAACGCTCCCCAGAGGCCGACCGCCACCATCGCCACGAGATGGTCCAGCCCGAAGATTGGATGCAGGAACCCGCTCAGGAAACCACCGGCGAGCCCGTCTGTTGTGTGGGCGTGGGCGGGTGAAACCAGCAAGATCACTACGACAACAAAGGTGAGAGCGCCGGAAATACGCGATGCCGTTATCATCCCTCTTCTCCAGATTCCAGCCTAGTTGCCGACCGTAGCTGCTTTCGCACTGCTCTGCCCGGGCAAGCGGTCGAACCAACCGCTCACTTGTTCCACCGCCTGTGCAGAACCGTAAAGCCGCAGGAGACCGAGTGCGCGCGCGGCACGAGTTGTGATGCGTCCCTCGGTGAGGGCCGCAATGACCGGCTCATCCGTAACCACCACGACATCCCCCTTACGGGGCCCATCAACATGCACTGTAACGTTCCGGCCCACGCCAGTTGGTTCGAAGCGAGCCCAAAGCATCGGCCCAATCAGGACCATCGAGATGCCAGGGGCCTCACTTCCATCCCTTACCGACGAGAGACGATCGCCAAGTGTAGCAAGCCTCTCAGCGGCCTTCTGGTAGCCGACC
Organism: Hyphomicrobiaceae bacterium; assembly: GCA_031365425.1. Taxonomy (GTDB): domain Bacteria; phylum Pseudomonadota; class Alphaproteobacteria; order Rhizobiales; family Hyphomicrobiaceae; genus JANXVY01. The sequence goes on along the minus strand of JANLYB010000266.1, from coordinate 203 downwards.
AATGCTTTCATGGCGGAAGGCATCTCTTCACGAGCGAGTACCCCCACCGATTGGGCCTCCCAGACAGCCGTGGTTACATAGAGTGCGTTTGGAAACGCCCAATTGAGAGTACCGCGGGCGACCGCGGCGCTCTTGGGATCCTCGAACCCACATGGGAGGGCGGCTGTCGAGCCTGCGATCAAGCTAACCAGCCAGATCGAAGC
>JANLYB010000260.1:0-5293 GCA_031365425.1 Hyphomicrobiaceae bacterium | reverse complement strand
CGCGTTTTGGCGCGGGCGCTCGCCGCGGGCGTAATCAACAAGGCGGAATATACGCGCGCAGTGGCGGAGGCTGTGCCGCGCGTGCGGCGGGATTTTCCGAAGTTAGCACCGCATCTGGCGGAGGCGGAGCGGGCGCGTGCGCCGCTGGTGGCGGTGCATAAGACGACGCTGGATCGGGACTTGCAGCGGTCGGTGGAGGCCTTAGCGCGGGAGCATACCAAGACACTGGGAGACAAGCTGTCGGCGGCGGTGCTGGTCGTTGATCACAAGTCGGGCGAGGTTTTGGCTCACGTTGGGTCGGCGGGGTATCTGGATGATGCGCGGTTCGGGGCCATCGACATGGTCAATGCCGTGCGCTCGCCGGGGTCTACATTAAAGCCAATTATCTATGGTCTGGGGTTCGAGGCCGGCTTGGCGCATCCCGAGACGTTGATCGAAGACCGGCCGGTTCGGTTTGGAACGTACAGCCCGAAGAATTTCGACGAGGAGTTTCATGGCACGGTGAGCGTGCGTGAGGCGCTGTCGCAGTCGCTGAATATACCGGCGGTGAAGATGTTGAACGCGGTTGGGCCGGGGAAGCTGGTGGGCCGGTTCATGCGGTTTGGGATAACGCCGGTGCTGCCCGCCAAGGCAGAACCGACGATTGCGATTGCGCTCGGCGGGATCGGGCTGACGTTGCATGATCTGGCGACGATGTATGCGAGCTTGGCGCGGGGCGGCGAGCCTGTCAGTCTGGTGCATCTAACGGGTGCGAAGGCGGAACGCGTTGCTATTGGGCCGGAGAGTGCGAAGGCCAAGCAGGCCATTGCTGCGCGGCGGCGGCTGTTGTCGCCGGTGGCGGCTTGGTACGTGACCGACATTTTGAAGGATGCGCCGCCGCCCGTCAGCGCGCGGGGCGGGCGTATCGCCTATAAGACGGGGACGTCGTACGGCTATCGGGACGCCTATGCGATTGGCTACGATGGCACGCATACGATTGCGGTTTGGGTCGGGCGGCCTGACAGTGCGGCGACGGCCGGATTGACCGGGCGGACGGCGGCGGCTCCGTTGTTGTTTGATGCATTCGCGCGGCTGGGTGAAAACCGGACGGCGTTGGCGGGGGCTCCTGCGGGGGCAGTGATGGCGAGCGGGGCGACGTTGCCGCCGCCGTTGAAGCGGTTCCGCGAGCCGGGCGACGAGACGCTAGTGGCGGGGGCTGCGTTCCTGGAGCCGGCACCGGCGATTGCGTTTCCGCCGGACCGGAGCGATGTCGAGATCGATGGCGGCGAGGGCGAGGCGGTGGTGATCAAAGCCGAGGGCGGGGCGCTGCCGTTGACGTGGCTGGTCGATGGCGAGCCGATTGCATCAGAACCGTTCCGGCGGGATGCGTCGTGGGTGCCAGCAGGCAAGGGCTTCGTCAAGCTGTCAGTGATCGACGCCAAGGGAAAAGTGGACCGGGTGACGGTAAGGGTGCGGTGAGTATGGCTGGGAGTCAGCGGGACACCCCACCGCTGGTTTTGAAGGACCGCTTACCAGGGAGCTTGGAAGCTGTACTTCATGCCGAGCCCGACGGTGAGCTGATCGACGGAGCCCCGGTTGTCGATCAGAGGGCTGTCGCCGGCTGATCCTGCAAGGCGCTGGTATTCGACAAAAGCAATCGTGGTGATGTCTCTCGTCAATTCGTAGCGGGCGCTGGCACCGGCACCGTAGGAGCGCAGCCCCGCGTCGGCCTTGAACTGGGTGAGACCGGAGGTCGTGGCCTGGGACGCCGTGATTGAATAGTAGCTGTCCATGAATGTCTGGTCGGCGACGGACAGACGCGGGCCGCCGGTGAGGGTCCAGCGCTGGGCAGGATGGAGGACGACGTCGGCGGAGAAGTCGGCGATCAGGCCTTCGGCACCAAATAGGGCGTCGCGGAGTTCGACGCGGGCGCGCAGGGCTTGCGAGGGCCAGTATTCGGCGAAGGCGCCGGCTTCGACGGACACGTCAGCCGATCCGACTTTGCCGAAACCGCGGGGGCGGACGTCGGAGGCGTGGCGCTGCCAACGGAGGTTGCCGACAACGCCGGCGCGGTAGTTGTCGCCCTCGATGACGGAGAAGTCGAGGCCGTCGTTGGGTAGGTCAAGCCAGACGCGGTCGTTAGGGCTGCGCCAACTGAAGCTGGGGCGAAAGGCCAGTTCGTCGTGTTTGGCGCCTTCAAATTTGGGGGCCATGACACCATACCCACCGACGGTGATGATTGTGCCGGCGGGGGCTTGGGGCTCGTCAGCGCGGACGGGCGCGATGCCGGAGATTGCGGCGAGCGAGGCGCATCCAAGGACTGCAGCGCAGGACCGTGCCGTTTTGCGGCCCGCTTTGCGCGTGTTTTTGATCACGTGATGCGTTCCCGCCATTGAAGGAATCCTATTGCCACATTGGTACTTGCGGTTTTGGAGCCTGACAAGGCGCGTGCGGGGGGAGGGGGTGCGATGGGAGCGCCTCGCTCATCGTTTTGTGCCAAATCGGCAACATTTTTGTTGGTGTGCGCTGGAAGCGGCAGTTTGGTGCAGGTGCGACACGAACGGCAGCTGGCGTCACGGGCCGGCGTGAGCTGCTATGACGGAGGTGAAGCCTGAGGGGAGAAGCGTTGATGATGCGCCGGTTGCTGGTTGGTTTGTTGGCTCTTGGGACGATGTCCGGCTCGCCTTGCGTTTGGGCGCAGCGGGCTGGGGCCGGGGTGACGGTCGAGGCAAATTTGCCGGCGCTGGGAGCGAACCTCACGCAGACGTCGGTGTCGGGGATCTCGTCAGGCGCGTACATGGCCGGGCAATATCAGTTTGCGCACGGCAGGACGGTGGTCGGCGCAGCGATCATTGCGGGCGGACCGTTTGGATGCGCGGAGGCGCGCTACGGATCGTTTTTGCCGGGGCCGACGCGGCTGATGATGAATGCGTCGCAGTCGGTCAATGGGTGCATGCTCAATGCGCTGTCCTGGTATGGGATCCCGAATGCGTCGTCGCTGGCGGATCAGGCGCGGGAGATGGCGGACGCGGGGAAAATCGACCCCATCCCGGAGCTGGCGCGGCATAAGATTTATCTGTTTTCGGGCGGGGCCGATCAGGTCGTGCATCATTCAATTGTGGTTGCGGCGGCAGAGGTATATCTGCGGCTTGGCGTGCCCAAGGAGCATATAAAAACCGGGCCGGTGTTGGAGGCCGGGCATGGGTTTGTGACGGAGCCTGCTGCGGGAGATTGCGGCTCATCGTCGTCGCCGTTTGTAGTGCATTGCGGGTATGATCAGGCGGGCGACCTGCTGGCGCATATTTATGGCCGGTTGGAGCCACGGGCGCCGGTGGCGAAGGGGTATCTGATTGCGTTCGACCAGAAGCCGTTCCTCGAAGGCCTTTCCGGGGCGAGTATGGCGGATCTAGGGGCGGCTTATATTCCGGCGGTGTGCCGTGAGCATGCGGGTTGCCGGGTGCATGTGGCGTTTCATGGCTGCCAGCAGACGCAGAAGTCGGTGGGCGATGCGTTCGTGTCGGGGACCGGGTTTGCGGCTTGGGCCGATACCAACCGGATCATCCTGCTGTTTCCACAGGTTGACGCCGAGCCGTTCGTCAATCCGATGGGGTGCTGGGATTGGTGGGGCTACACGGGGTTTGATTATCTGTCACGGAATGCGCCGCAGATCGTGGCCGTGCATCGCATGGTCGAGCGGTTGAGCGCGAAGCAATAACGGGGATTGGGATGGCACGAATTTCAGCGCGCGCTTTTGAACTCCTGGGTCCAGGGGTTGCACCTCGCCGGGTCGAGAAGCTGCGGGCGGTCGATCGCGCGGGCAGCACCTTGGCGATGGTGATGCTGGCGGCGGTTGTTGGGACGTGGATGGCCGAGGAGAAGACGGTCGAGCGGGAGGCTGCTGCGGCTGCGCGCAAGGGTGTTGCCGGGCCGCGTGTTGGTGAGGCGGCGGGTGCGGAGACGATGGTCGCGGGGTATCTGGGGGCGCCGTCCACGTATGCGAGCAGCGTGCGGATCGTGAACCCGGCGGAGAAGACAGATTTCACGATGCCGGACGTCGAGTGGGAGGGCAAGCCATTCAAGAGCCCCATCTACTATGGCGTGCGCGTGGCGCGCTGGGGGGCTTCCAATCGGACCGGAGTGATGGTGGATTTCACCCACTCCAAGACCATCTCGAAGCCTGAGCAGGAGGTGGAATTCAAGGGCTTGATCAATGGTGCGCCGGCACCAGTGAAGGCCAAGATTGGCGCGATGTTCAAGCATCTGGAGTTCAGCCATGGGCACAACATGTTGACGTTGAACGGGCTGTTCCGGCTGGCGAATTTGACGCCGCGGCTGTCGGCGTATGTCGGTGCGGGTGCGGGCGTGGCGCTGCCGCATACCGAGGTGCAGATGCGCGATGAGGCTAAACGAAGCTACGAGTATCAGTATACGGGGCCGGTGGCACAGGGGCTGGTGGGCCTTGAGTTCCGGCTTGCCGAGACGAGCGTGTTTTTCGAATACAAGTTCACATTCGCCGACTACGTCGCGCCGCTGACGCGGATGGATGGGACATGGCTGTTCATGGACCTGTGGCGCGAGATCGGCATGTGGTGGCGGGGCGAAGCGCCTGCAGGCGGGCGGCTGGATACCAAGCTTGCAAGCCATCAGGTGATTGGCGGCGTAGGTTACCGGTTTGGGCGGTGAGGGGGCGAGATCAATTGAAAAGCGGAATGCGTCAGGCCGGTTTTTTTTGCGCGCTAGTTTCTGCGCTCGTGCTAGATTGCGCTGGCTGATAACCGATCCGTGAGCATCCCCGTGACCGATACACAGCCCCGCATCAAGTCCGATCCGAAGGTCATGTTTGGCAAGCCTGTCGTGCGTGGTACTCGGATTACGGTGGAGCATATTTTGCGCTGCTTTGCGGCGGGGGAGACGATCGATGACATCGTGGCAGACTATCCGCCTTTAACGATTGAAGACGTTCGCGCCGCGCAGGCTTTTGCCGCCGACCACCTTGCCCATGAGCAAGTGTTCGCAGCTGAGTGATGATCAGGTTTCTCGCCGACGAATGCTTTTCGGGAAAAATCGTTCGCACGTTGTGTGACGCGGGTTTCGACGTGGTGCGCTCTGTTGATAACTGCCCGTCGGGGAATGCCGAGACGGTTTTGGGGCTTGCGTATGCTCAGGAGCGTATTTTGCTGACCGAAGATTACGACTTTGGCGAGTTGTGCATCCGGCCTGGGCTGCCTGCGCACAGTGTGGGAATCGTATCCGTGAAGAGCCTGCCGACAGTGGAGCAAGGGGCGCGGGTTGTAGCGTGCCTTACTGAATGGGG
>JANLYB010000256.1:0-12771 GCA_031365425.1 Hyphomicrobiaceae bacterium | reverse complement strand
CCTTCGCCCTGTTCGTCGAGGAAGACGCAGGCGCACGCGCCGTCATCCGCACGAATATCGAAAACTTTGGCCTCACCGGTCAAACCAAAATCTTCCGCCGCGACGCCACCGCCTTGGGCGATAGCGCCCAACATGGCCAATACGACATCGCCTTCCTCGATCCGCCCTACGACAAGGGCCTCGCTGTCCGCGCCCTCGCAGCGCTGGCCTCCGGCAACTGGCTCAAACCCGGTGCCACCATCGTCCTAGAAGACCGCCGCGACGCCCCGCTCACGCTCCCGGAAGGCTTCACCCAGCTTGATCTCCGCACCTGGGGCGAGACCCAGGTGCTGTTTGCGCGCTACGAATAAGAACCGAGCCCTCATTTGAGCCGCGCCGCGAATCACCTCGGGCATAAAAGCGACACTCTTTATTTCTTTCCGCCTATAGGCGCCGATTCGCCTCCTCGTGCGCGCTATGAGGAAACGGAATCGAAGGCCCGGATCCAAAACCAGAATTTCGCATCGAGACGCATAAACCGCTTTCACCAGCAATAATTGTAACCGCAGTGCACCCCCTCACAGGACGGAAAGTGCCGCATAGTGTAATATAGTTCGCGTTGGCGTGATTAGCCCCCGCGTCCAACCAACCCCCATCTCCCGAGGAAACAATCATGGAAGCTCAAGAGCACCGGATGCAGTGTTTGCGTATGGCGTTTGAATTAGGCGGAAAGCCCGAAATGGTCCTTTCGGCCGCCGAACAACTTTTAATGTTCGTCACCGGAAAGCCGGCCGTGGAAGCACCTGCTGTCGAAGCCGCAGCCCCCGTCGCGGAAGCCCCAACCCTCGAAGTTGAAGCAATCCCCGCCGAAACGATCACCGTTGAAGCCGCCGCCGTCGAGCACGCCGATGCCCCACCCGCGGAGCCGGTCGAAGAGGCCCCAGTCGCCGCCATGGTCGCTGACCCCATCGCCGCCTGTGGCACCGCCATGCAAATGACGGATAGCGGCGACCTTGCCGACGCGACACCAACCGCCGAACTGGCGCCCGCAACCGCCGATGTTTCCTCACCAGTCGAGGAAGTTGTCGCCGAGACGGTCGCCACGCAAAGTGAGCCCGAAGCCACGGCATCGATGGTCGAGGAACCAGCACCCGAAGCCGCACCCGAGGCAACGGCTGTCGCAGCAGAACCTGAACCCGCCATCGAAACAGCGGCGACCGAAGAAGCCGCCGCACCCGACGCCACAGAGCCGGCTCCGGTTGAAACTGCGGCAGCAATGGACGAAGAACACCCGGTGGACGAGACACCTGCAACCGTTGCAGCGCTCGCCGGAGAAACACCGGAAGCAAATCAACCAGCGGCGGCCCATTAATTAGCGAAACACATCTAGCTGAATAAATGGCGGCAAATCCAAATCCGTGAACACCAAAAACAATTAAACGTTTGCGGATTTGGAACCCAGAAATAAAGCAAGAAACTTGTGAATTGAATTTCGGCGAAACCAGACACTTGCGGAATATCAGCCCACTTAACTTCCAGCTTCGATTAAATGTTGCGGCCAAACATTCCACTCGCCAGTCCCACCAATACAACCGCCGGAATTGCAAGCAGCAAGAACAACCCGATCGTCACCGCTGCGCCGATCATGAAAAACACGATAAGCGCCAGCACAAGCCAGGCCGCCGCTATCGCGACCGCGCTGATGACCCAAGCCCGCCAGCCGGTGATCACGGTCGTCTTCCCGTTCCGCGTGATAACAATCACAATGCAACACTCCTAAGCTCAAGCCTTCACCCCAGCTCCAATCGCTGGCGGCGCATCCGGGTCGAGCGGCCACCTCGGCCGCACCACTGCGTCCATCCCATCCACCCATCCGCGCGCAAACCGCTCCGCCCCGGTCCAGGCAACCATCGCCGCGTTGTCGCCGCACAAAGCGACCGGCGCCACGTGAAAGCTCATCCCCCGAGCCGCCGCGAGCCAAGCCAAGTCTGCCCGCAACCGAGCATTCGCCGCAACCCCGCCGGCCACCACAAACTGCCGCACCGCCTCAGCGCCCCGCTCCTCCGCAACCATGTCCATCGCCCGCGACACCCGGTCGAGCACGCTCTCACACACCGCCGCCTCAAACCCCGCGCACAAATCCGCAACGTCGCGATCCGACAGCGGCTGATGCGCCAGCGCCTGCCGCCGCACCGCCGTCTTGAGCCCGGCAAACGAGAAATGGGGCTCGGCCCGCCCCTTCAAAGGACGCGGCAACTCAAACCGCTTGGCATCCCCACCCCGCGCCAACCGCTCCACCACCGGCCCGCCCGGCTGCCCCAATCCCAACAGCTTGGCCGTCTTATCGAACGCTTCCCCAAGCGCATCGTCGATCGTCGTGCCCAATCGCCGGTACCGCCCTACATCCTCGACCAGCAACGTCTGCGTATGCCCGCCCGACACCAGCAGCAGCAGATACGGCGGCCGCACCCCATCGGTCAGCCCAACCGTCAGCGCATGCGCCTCCAGATGATTGATTGCCAAAAACGGCTTCCCCGCCGCGAACGCCAGCGCCTTCCCGGTCACCACGCCCACAATCAGCCCGCCATTGAGCCCTGGCCCCGCCGTCGCCGCCACGGCATCGATATCCGCAACCCCGCACCCGGCCCGTTCCAGCGCCTCGCTGATCAGCGTATCCAGACACGCCACATGCGCCCGCGCCGCGATCTCAGGCACCACCCCGCCAAAAGGCCGGTGCGCCTCCCACTGCGACCGCACGACGTTCGACACCATGCGCCCGCGCCCGTCGACATCCCGCACGACGACTGCCGCCGCCGTCTCATCACAGCTCGTCTCGATCCCCAATACCTTGATGTCACCCAACCGATGTTCCAAGTCCGTCCTTCACAATCTGATCGCACAGGGGCATAACGCGGCGAATGCGCGGTCGCTGAACCTTATCGCACAGCGACCAAGCCTAGCCGCGTTATCACCCGATGAGAGACGAGCGCAAGTCATGACCCTACGTATCGGCACCCGAGGCTCGCCCCTGGCCCTCGCGCAAGCCCATGACGTGCGCGCCCGCCTCATCGCCGCGCACGGCCTCGCCGACGACGCGGTAACCATCCGCATCATCAAAACGAGCGGCGACATCATCCAGGACCGTCCGCTCTCCGAAGTGGGCGGCAAAGGCCTGTTCACCAAGGAAATCGAGGAAGCGCTCTTAGCCAACGAAATCGACCTCGCCGTCCATTCCATGAAAGACGTACCGACCGTCCTGCCCGATGGCCTGTTCATCAGCACCATCCTGAAACGCGAAGACGTCCGCGACGCTTTCATCTCGCTGAAATATAAATCCTTGGCCGGAATGCCCGCCGGTTCCGTCGTCGGCACCTCGTCGTTGCGCCGCCAATCCCAGGTCAAACGCGCCCGCCCCGACCTCAAAGTCATCGATTTCCGCGGCAACGTCGAAACCCGCCTGCGCAAGATCGCCGACGGCGTGGCCGACGCAACCTTCCTCGCCCTCGCCGGTCTCAACCGGCTGAAACTCTCCGACCGCGCCACCTCGGCCATCGATACCGCCATTATGCTCCCTGCCGTCGCTCAAGGTGCCGTCGGCATCGAAATCCGCGCCAACGACGCCGCCACCGCCCAAGCCCTCGCCCCCTTGAACCATCTCGCGACCGCCATCTGCGTCACCGCAGAACGCGCCTTCCTCGCCAAACTGGAAGGCTCCTGCCGCACCCCCATCGCCGGCCTCGCCGAACTCACCGGCTCAGACCTATCCTTCCGCGGCGAGATCCTTACCCCCGACGGCAAAGCCTGCCACACGACGGCCCACACCGGCACCGCCGACCAGGCCGCGCAGATCGGCATCGACGCCGCCCAAGTCTTGCTCGACCGCGCCGGTCCCGAATTCTTCAAAGCCCTCGGCCTAAAATCCTAACCAATGCACATCCTCATCACCCGCCCCGAACCGGACGCGAGCGACTGGTGCACCCAGTTCGAAGCCCGTGGTGCGCAGGTGACCATCGACCCGCTGCTGGAAATCGAACTCCTCCCCCCGCAGACCGCAAATCTGACCGGCGTCCAAGCGCTGATCGCCACCAGCCGGAACGCGCTGCGCGCCCTCCAGAACAGCCCGATCCTGCCCCAAGCCGCCACACTCCCCATCTTCACGGTCGGCCCCGCCACTACGCAGCTGGCCCGTGACCTGGGCTTCACCGCCATCCACGAAGGACCAGCCTCCGCCCGCGACCTCGTCCCGCTCATCATGCAACGAGCAACACCGGCCAGCGGCTCCCTGCTCCACATTTCCGGAGACAAACTCGCCTTCGACCTCGCCACCGCGGTCTCGCCTCAAGGCTTCACCCTCGACCGCCTGCCCGTTTACCGCTCCCGCCCCGCTTCAAAGTTGCACAACCACACTGTCGAAGCCCTCGCCAGCGGCTCCATCGACACGGTCATGCTGATGTCACCATTGAGCGCGAAAACCTTTTTGATTTTGACCCAAAAAGCAGGGTTATATGAGCAATGTCAGCGACTTGTTTACGTCTGCCTGTCACCAAACATCTCAAATGCCTTAGCGCCGCTCCACCCGGCGAAGGTGCACATCGCCACGAAACCCAATTCGCAAGCAGTATTCACCTTGATCGAAACACTGCTAGCCTGACCCCAAGCCCGTGTAATATGTCTTCGAACCAGGTTAGCTTTTTATGCAGTAGGATGGCGCTCAAAACCACAGGCAGACAGGCAGTCCGCCCAGCGGGGCACGGCCCAAAACCTGACCAACACCAAAGAGTTATATGATGTTTGCGTTTCCATGAGACGCAATCCTGCTATAAATTGAAACGAGCATGATCCGTACTGGTCGTAGCGGTTGACACGAAGTCCCGCATGCGGCCAGAAAACTGCGTAACGGCAAGTGCGTAACGAGGAGTGAGTTGGCCGATGACGGACAAAAAAGACGAAACCCCCAAAGCCGCCGACCCCAAGCGCCCCCACGCCACCATCGACCTCAAGGCGACCGAAATCAGCGCCGCGCGCCCCGCAGAATCGGCCAAGCCGGCCGACCCCAAAGCAGCCGCCCAGGCCCAGGCCAACGCGGCCCAAGACGCGGCTGGCCAAACCTCCGCAGGAAAGCCCACAGCGAGCGCGTCGCCTAGTGCCACCGCGTCCAAGCCGGCCGACACCAAAGCCGCAGACGGCAAAAAGACCGTCCCTGCGCCGCCTCCAGCCCGTGCCCGCTCGGGCGGCATCGGCTCGACCCTGACCCACATGATTGCCGGCATCGTCGGCGGCGGCATGGCCTGGTACGGCGCAACCACCCTCGGCCCCCAATACGGCCTGACGCCCGTCGTCTCCGACCCCAAGACCGTCACGCTCGAGTCAAAGATCGCAGCGCTTGAAAAGTCGCTCGCCGACAAATCGGCGTCCGCTTCGGGCGAACTCGCCGCCAAAATCACGAGCCTCCAAACCCACGTCGCCAAATTCGACAACGTCAGCAAATCCGTCGCCGACCTCAGCGCGTCCCAGGCCAAGCTTGCCGACGATACCAAGGCTCTGGCCGGCAAAGCCGCCGAACTGTCAGGCAACGACGGCCCCGCCGCCCGTATAGCCAAGCTCGAAGAGCGTCTGAAACTGATGTCGGATGCCGCAGCCGGCGACCCGCAGGCTGGCAAACTACCCCAGATCGCAGCCCTCTCCGGCCGTCTCGTCGACATGGAAGCGACGCTCAACAACCAGCTGTCTGCCCTGCGCAAGACCGTTAGCCAGGAACTCGAACAGCGCCTGTCCTTGACCAACGAAACCAGCGAAGCCGCCAAATCCGGCACCAACCGCATCGACCGCGACATGGCCGCCGTGAAATCGCAGGCAGCAGCTACGACACAGAAACTCGACACCCTGCGCTCCGACGCCGACCGCCTGACGACCGCCGTCCAGGGGATCCGCGACACCACCAACGAGGTCAAAACCGCTCTCGACGCCGTCAAAAGCGACGTCGAAGCCAAGTTTAAGGCCTCCGCCAAACCGGCCGACGTCGCCTCTGCCATAGCCCCCGTTGCTGGCAAGATCGCAACGCTCGAACAAAACGTCCAAGCCGTCGTCAAAAGTGAAGAAGACCGCAAGCTCAGCGCCGAACGCATCCTGCTGTCGCTCGAATTGAACAACCTCAAGCGCGTCGTTGATCGCGGCCAGAAATACGCCGCCGAACTCGGAGAAATAAAAAAGGCCGCCGGGTCGAAACTCGATCTTTCGGTCCTCGACCGCTACAAAGATACCGGCATCGCCACGCTGGCCGACCTGACCCGCGAATTCGCACCCGTATCGAATGCCATCATCGATAGCCAGTCGGACAAGGGCGACGGCTCCGTCGTTGGCCGCGTCATCGCCAGCGCCCGTTCCGTCATCGCCGTTCGCAAAATCAACTACGAGTCCAACGACAAGAGCGCCGAAGCCGTGGTGGGACGCATCGAGGCCGCTTTGCGCGACGGCAACATTGCAACCGTCCTTGAGGAAGCCAAAAACATCCCGCCCAAGGCCGCCAACGCAGCTCAAGGCTGGCTCGTCAAAGTCGAGGCCCGTGGCGCAGTCGACCGCGCTATCGCAAACCTGGAGTCCTCGCTCAAATCTTCGCTGACCGGGACAGCGCCTGCACCCGCCGCGCCCGCTGCCCCACCAGTCGCACCAGCCGCCACAACGCCCAAATCCTAACGCCGTCACGAACGACCACCTGAGCCGTCTGCCAACAAAGCCGACGGCCAACGCCCGCCTCCCAAACGAAAGATGAGTGCGTCATGATCCGTGTCATAGTGTTCCTGGCAGCCGTATTGGCCGCAGCCGTCGGCCTGTCCTGGCTGTCCGACAACCCAGGAACGGTCAACGTCTATTGGCCGGCGATGAACCTCCAAGCCAACCCCAGCGTGTTCCAGGTCATCATCGGACTCGCTCTGCTGGTTGGCGCCGCTCTGCTGGTCTGGTCTCTGATCCGCCAGCTTTGGAACAGCCCCGCCGCGGTCGGCATGATGATGAACCGCCGCAAGCAGCAGCGCGGCCTCGACGCCCTCTCCTCCGGCATGATCGCCATCGGCGCAGGCGACCGCGATACCGCGACCCGCTACGCCATCTCAGCCCGCAAGTCGCTGCCCAACGAGCCGCTCACCCATCTCCTGCGCGCCCAGGCCGCCCAGCTTTCGGGCGATAAAGCCACCTCCCGCCGCATCTTCGAAGCCATGCTCGCATCACCCGACACCGAACAACTCGGTTTGCGCGGCTTGTTCGTCGAAGCCCAACGCGAAAAAGAACCCGTCGCCGCTGCGCAATTCGCCGCTCGCGCCCTCAAACTGAACCCAAAGCTTGCCTGGGCGTCCGACAGCCTGTTCGAAATCCAGTGCAAAGCCGCAGACTGGGCCGGTGCGCTTGAAACCCTCAACATCGCCCGCCGCAACAATCACATCGACAAGCCGCTCGCCGACCGCCGCCGCGCCGTCCTCCTGACCGCTCTGGCCATGGCTGCCGAAGACGCCGATCCAAACAAGGCGCTGCAACTGGCAACCGAAGCCCATACCCTCGCGTCCGATCTCGTGCCCGCCGCCAACTTAGCCGGACGCATGCTCGCCGCTCGCGGCAGCACCGCAAAAGCTGCCAAGATCTTGCAGAAAACCTGGACCCGCAGCCCCCACCCGGACCTTGCGACCGCCTACGCCTTCGCCCGCATCGGCGACAGCCCCCGCGATCGCCTGGAACGCGTCAAGCAACTAGCCGCCCTCAACCCGCATTCCGCCGAAAGCTCCATCGCCGTCGCCAATTCCTCGATCGACGCCAAACTGTTCAGCGAAGCCCGCGACGCCCTCCATCCCCTGCTCGATGGCCGCCTGACCCAGCGCGTCGCAACCCTCATGGCCCGCATCGAAAGCGAAGAGCACGGCGACAAGGGCCGCGTCCGCGAATGGCTCGCCCGCGCCGTCAACGCGCCCCGCGATCCAGTCTGGACCGCAGACGGCGTCATCGCCGAAACCTGGGCTCCCGCCTCCCCGGTGACCGGCCAGCTCGACGCCTTCCAATGGCGCGTCCCCGTTGAACACGCAGCCGGTGGCGACACCGAACTGCTCGCCCGCAAGGTCGAAGAACTCGTCGCCCTTGGTGCTCCCGCCCCGATCTCGGAGTCAATCGTCGACGCCGAACCCGAACCCGTTACCCAGACAAAGCCGGCCCCGCAACCTGCTGCAAAACCAGCAACGCCAGCCAAGCCGGCCCCGGTTCGTGCAGCCGTCGTGACCGACGTCGAAGAAGTCGTGACCGTAGCGCCCGCCAAAACCGCCGAACCCGTCACCGCCAAACCAAAGGCCAAGCCGGTCACCGTCGAGCCAGCCGCGATCAAAACAACACCGGCCGTCGTCACCACGCTGAAACCGGTGGATCACACGGCCCAAAAGCCTGCAGCTCAGCCGGTGGAAACCAAGCGTCCAGCGGACCCCAAGCTGGCTCAGCCCTCCAACGCCGCATCCGCCAAAACCGGAAGTAAACAGCCCGATGCAGGCAGCAAAGAGCCGCGCATCTTCGTCGTGCCCCACGCCCCCGACGATCCCGGCCCCGACCCCACCGAACCCGAGACTAACGGCAAGGGCAAACGTCCGCCCTACCGCGCCGTTCCCTAGTCACCCTTCCGTGCCAGATGAGATCCACGCTGGGCAAAATCGTCGCGTATCGTCCTGCACCAGACGCCGCGCTTGCCAATCACGACAGATGCCGTTATGCGTCCCCTTCGTTGCGCGCTTCGGCGCGAACCGCCGCAATAGCTCAGTCGGTAGAGCACGTCATTCGTAATGACGGGGTCACAGGTTCGAATCCTGTTTGCGGCACCAGTCTTTTCAAGGACTTAGCTTCGTCAGACGACCAGCTCAATTTCTTCGGGGTAACACTGGGGTAACCCCGTCGGGGTTGCTAGCGGCCATTTTTTTGCCGCCGCTATTTGGGGCGAGCACCCCGGACCTGGGGACAACTCTCACTCTGCGCCGCTGTCATTGATACTATGATTGCATGCCACCCCAAGACCCTTCGACACCTCATGAGGCCCCACGAGACACGGTCGAAATTCTCCAAGACAACGCCATCGGTGTCCAAGACGCCTTGCTGATAGCCGCCGAGACACAGTTCCCGCTCGGCAAGAGCACGCTTCAAAGATGGTCAAAGACGTGCGCTGATTTTGGTTCCGCGAGCCCGGTCAAATCAATCCTCGTCACCAACCGCTACGGCAGCTCCTACCGGCTCGACCGTGATGACTTCAAATCGTGGGTGTTCGAGCAGAAACAGAACATGAGGCCTGGAGAGACCTTGGGAGACCCATTGATGTCTCGTGAGACCCCACAAGACATCAAGAGACCTCATCAGACCTCACGAGATTTCGAGAGACAACAAGAGGCCGGGCCTGCCGAGGCGCCGGATGAATCGAAGTTGCGTGATGAGAACATGCAACTCAAGATCGACGTCGAAGTCCGAAAGCAGTTGCTCAATCAAGCGGCCGGTTGGCCGCCGAGCTTATGCCCAAGCTCCTTCGGCGCATTCTGAGTTCCCACGGTGCGGACGTGTCGTTGCCCAAGGACGCGGTGCGTGCCGCCCGCTCCGCCGATCTCACCGACGAGACTACCGCCTCCATCCTGCTGGCCGCCATCGATGACCGTAACCGGATGGTGCATGACTATAGCGAAGGTTTCTCAGAAGCCCTGTTTGCACGCGTGAGGACCGAAAATTTTCACGCCTTCCGCGATCTCTCAAGCAAGATAAAGACCGGCAACATTTGAAGATCTCAACTTATGACCTCCATCTCCCTCCAGACCGTCCTTTCCGAAGCCGAGCATCTTCCGCAGTACGTGCAAGACCAGTTGGGTCGCGATCTCATGGAGCGCATCGAACGGGTTCGGATACTCCAGGACAAGATGGACCTAGCCACCCAGTCGCTTGATGAGGACTTGGGTCACACAGTTGATATCGACGATATCATCGAGCGTGCACACCACTAGACTGTGTCCGTACCATCGCAACATCCACTGCGCTCTTCCTGGATCGGCGGACAAGGAACATCGCCGTATGAGCAGTAAACGCAGCAATGACCTTTCTTCGGCTTCATTCGGTGGCCGCACTTTTTACAATCATACATGTATTGGCAGGCGTCGATCGGCATCGTTTCCAATGCACGATGACCGCACTTCGGACAGGTAATCGTTGATCCGAACTCGACCATTCATCACATGCCAGCTACCACTCAATCCTCGAACTTAAAGGAAACCCTCAATTTGGTGCGGAAGGCTTCGATCTTGCCATCCTCGATCACCAGGTCTTGCTGCACGACTTCGGCGACGCGCAAATCGCGCAAGCTCTTGTTAGCGCGTTCGACGGCAACGAGGGCTGCCTTTTCCCAGGAATCCTTGCTGGTTCCGATGATCTCGATCACCTTGTAGACGCTGTCAGCCATGGCACGCTCCTTGGTTTTCTCTCGACTGGGATGAGACTAGCAGGCAAGGCGATACCCTGCATGCACTATTGCTCCTGTCACGCTCCCTGCGATCGAAGGGCTTGTTACCTCCTACGTATTTCAGCCAGGCCCACCTGCCTCATTAATTCTGACGGACATAAGGATAATACTAGATGCAGCTCTAATAACATTCGCTGCTTATATCAGCATCAAGTTCAATATGTGGAAATAGCTTTATAGGCCACTTTTCGGCAGCAGCGCACTTCTTCACATGCCAGCTTCATATGTTGGGTACAAAAACTATCGTTGCACTCGTGATTGCCGTCGCTACCGTTGGCGTGCTTTCAGTTTATACTGCAGAGTAGGCAAGTCGATTTCAAAGATATTTTATTGATGTGGCGAGGCGATCTCATAACGACAGCCGGAAGTGGGAAAAACCAAGGATTAGATTGCTTTTTAGGGCAATGATTGTTCTCTGGGCCACTGTGGTTGGCCTCCTCTTATTTGCTGCCTTGGAGGGACCCGTCCATTTTGCTTGCAATACTGCATGTCAGGAGCAGTGGCACCAGAAGCAGTGAACAGCAGACCGTAAAACAAACGGACAAGTCGTGTGGGACGCAGTGCCCTACATGTTTTGTTTACTGACGTGTCGGTGTCCGATGGCGTGATCCGCTGAACCGCATTTGGACCACCGACAAGGGCGAGCCAACGAGACTACCGTGGACCCTCGCACTTTTCAGAAATCCGCAGCCGCCTATCAACGCCGGCGCCACAAGCCGCTAATGCGTTCGCCGATCGACCGTGGACGCAGCAGACCCACAAGGAGCAGCAACACCAGCGCGCCGACGAAAGCGACCACGCCACGTTCGAGTAGCGGCGAGCCAAAGTGCGGAATTTTACCGATCGCGGTAAGCAGGTACGTGCCCGCAAATCCGCCAAGCAGTCCGATGATGACATCACCGATAATGCCGTAACCGCTGCCCCGCACAATTAAACCGGCGAGCCAACCCGCCACGGCGCCTACTAACAAAGTTACAAAAAGGGAGCTATGCATCGACGTAAACCCTTGAAACCCTTGCGCACTGTGTCCGTGTCTTGCAAACCGGTTCAGACTTGCTGTTCAACCGACGCGATCGCTTGTTCTACGCGTCCGAGCATGCTCTCCTCACCACCAACCATTCCCTCCGACTCGGCAACCGACAGGCTGCGAGCTGTTTGTTCCCACTGCCGCAACAGGGCAAGCTTCATGTCCCGTGACAGCTGAGGATTTGTGACGACGTCGATCGGTTCCGAAAACATGACTGTCGGATCTTGGAGCGCCGTTTGGAAATCGATTGAAGGTGATGTTTGCATCAAAGTTAGCTCCCGGTATCGGATGCAAGTCCAGCCTGCCACAACTCCGGATTACGGCCAGACACCGCGTCGGCAGAACGGCGACTGGTGAAGCACCAATACGCCCGGCTCTTCCTAAGTATTTGGTGTGTCGTTAGAAAATTTCCAAGGCCATCACCTTGACCTTTCCGCGCAACTTTTGGTGCGAGGTCGCTGGTGGCCATTTGGCAGAAGCCTGCCATCGTGTGTCCGTTGAATTGGTCTGCAGCATCCCGAACCCTGTGCGCCTTAGGCACATCAGAACTCTGTGCAAAGAAAACGGTAACAACCCAGCACAGTAGCCACTCAACACCGCCGGGCACAACCACCATTCAATACTGGGCTCAAGTTCCGAGCACCCAGGAATGGCAGATCGCGACGCGTGACGTCGGCATTCCGGTCAACGACAACATTCCAGCAACGTCAACCACCTCCACCTAATCCCCATAACAAAGCCGTCTAAAACCGCCCCATAATCCCACCACAGCAGAGCCACCCACGCCCCGTCGCCTCCCCGGGGGAACGAAGACGTTTAATGCAACACTTTTATAAACGAACGGAACGTTTGGGCTTCAAAAACAGTTCTATGTCTGAGGATTTCCACCACGGACGTCCTGATAAGAAAGCGGAAGAGGAAACCAAATGACCCACATTTATCGAACAGCGTTGGTCGGTTTAGCCCTCGCGATGTCTATAGCAGCCGCTCCCGCCATGGCCGAAAGTGTCTCATTCAAGGCCGCGCTCTCCGGAACAGAAGAGGTTCCCGCCACGACGACAAAGGGAGCCGGAATGGTGGACGCGACATACGATAGCACGTCCAAGAAGCTGACCTGGAAGGGCACCTACACGGGGCTATCCGGCGCTGCGACCGCAGCCCACTTCCATGGCCCCGCTGAAATGGGCAAAAACGCCGCCGTCGCTGTTCCAGCGCCCGCGGTGGCAAGCCCATTCGAGGGATCCGCTGTGCTCAC